>JACQFH010000005.1 GCA_016200145.1 Planctomycetia bacterium
ACGAACTTCTTCACCTCGGGCAACGCTTTCGAGGTCGGCCGGCTGTGCGTCGAGATCGGCCTCCTGGCCCTCGCGCTGACGCCCGTCATCATCACCGGCGGGATCGACCTGTCGGTCGGGTCGCTGCTGGGATTGTGCGCCGTCATCCTCGGCAAGCTGTGGCGCGATGCCGGCTGGCCGATCGGCGCCGCGGCTGCGGCGGCGGTGTGTGCGGGCGGAATTGGCGGAGCGCTCAATGCGCTGGTCATCACACGGCTCAAAGTCCCGCCGCTCGTCGTCACGCTCGGTTCGTATTCGCTGTTCCGGGGGCTTGCCGAAGGGATGACCGGCGGCGTCGACAACTTCACGCGGTTTCCGCCGGAGTTCCTGTACCTCGGGCAGGGATACTGGTTCGATTTTCTGCCGGCCCAGTTGCCGCTGTTTGCCCTGTGGATTGCCGGCCTGTGGGTGCTCGTGCACGCCACGACGCTGGGCCGGGCCTGGTCGGCGATCGGCTTCTCGAGCGCGGGGGCGCGCTATGCCGGCATCCGCGTCGAGCGGGCGACGGCGATCGCCTACATCCTGTCGGGACTGGCGGCTGGAACGGCAGCCGTCATCTACGTCTCGCACGTCGGGCAGGCCAAGGCCGACGCGGGGACCAATTACGAACTGGCCGCGATCACGGCGGTGGTGCTGGGGGGCACATCGATCTTCGGCGGGCGCGGCACGATTACGGGGACCCTGCTGGGGCTGCTCGCCATCGCCGTTTTGCAGAACGGCATTCGCCTGGCCGATCAGCCCGCCGAGGCCGCCGGTGCGCTCAACGCCGTGCTGCTGCTGGCGGCGATCCTCATCGACACGCACCGCGGAATCGTCAATACTCGGACACACGCAACAACTGCTGAGGGAGAGGAGTTTTCGATGCGGAACACGCAACTGGCGGCCCTGTGCGGAGTCATTCTGGCGGCCGCGGGGATCATCGCAGCGAGCAACTGGCACCTGGCAAAGTCGGTGCGCGAAACGGGGACTCCGCGCGCCCCAGGTGTACCGGGCGCCACAGGCAGCCCTGCCCCGGCGAAGCGCCTCACCGTCGCCATGATGCCCAAGAGCAAAGGAAACGCCTACTTCATCGCCTGCAAGAAAGGGGCCGACGAGGCCGCCGCCGAGCTGGGGATCGATTTCATCTGGGACGGCCCGACCGACACTGACCCGGCCAAGCAGAACGAAGTGGTCGAAACCTGGATCACCCGGAAGGTCGACGTGATTGCCGTTGCCGTCGAGAATCGCGAAGGTCTGGCCAGCGTCCTGCGAAAGGCCCGGCAGCGCGGCATCACCGTCGTCACCTGGGACGCCGACACCGAGCCTGACGCCCGCGACTACTTCGTCAACCAGGCCACCCCGCAGGGGATCGGCAATACGTTAATGGACGAAGCCGCCCGCGTCCTCGGCGGAAAGGGAGAATTCGCCGTGATCACGGCTTCGTTGACGGCCGCCAACCAGAACGAATGGCGCAAGTACATCGAAGCGCGGCTCAGCGAGAAATACCCGGGCATCAAACTGGCAGTCGTGCGCCCCTGCGACGACCAGCAGGCGAAGGCCTTCGAGGCGACGCAGGCGATCCTGAGCGCGAACCCCGGCGTGAAGCTGATCATGGCAATCTGCTCGCCGGCCGTGCCGGGCTCTGCCGAGGCGGTTAAGCAATCGGGGCGGCAGGACGTCAAGGTGATCGGCCTGGGGCTGCCCAACGACAACAAGCGGTTTGTCCACGAGGGGATCACCGAAACGGTGATCTTGTGGAATACGATGGACCTGGGCTACCTGACGGTTCACGCCGCGTGCGCCGTGCGAAACGGAACGCTCCAGCGCGGCGCCGCCGATTTCACCGCCGGCCGCCTGGGGACCCTGAAGATCGCCGACGACAACATCCTGCTGGGCGAGCCGTTCAAGTTCGACAAGTCGAACATCGATCAATTCGACTTTTGACTGCGCCTCCGACGGTCATTTAGCCACGGATGAAACACGGATCAAACACTGACTTACGTTGATTCGTTCATATCCATCGTGAATCGGGAATTTGGGCGGCAGCAACGACGTATGCGCGACCGGCATTTCAAACGGCGCGGATGATCGCCGCGGCGCTTTGGCCCATGTCGGTGCGGTTTACCTTGAGCGTCGTCGAATTCCGCAGCACGCACGGCTCGTGGTGAATGACGTTCAGCCGGCACAGCGGGTCGGGCCGTTCGCAATTGCGCGTAAACGGGACGACGCCCCGCGCCAGGCCCAGGACGCTCGCGGCCAGCTCGACCGCCCCCGTTCCGGCGTCAAAAGTTCCGAAATAACTCTTGAGGCCCATGACAGGGATCGTCTCAGCCGCCGCACCGAGGGCCTGGTGATAGGCCCGCGCCTCGATAAGGTCGCTGTGAAGCGTACTTTTGCCGTGCCCGTTGATATGGCCGATTTCATGCGGCGCGAGGCCCGATTTTTTCAGGACCGCGGCGATCGAGCGGACGAGCCCCCGGCCCCCGACGCGGTTTTTGGGTCCGGCCCCGTCGCTGCCGCCGGCCACGGCGACGACCTCGGCGTAGACGTCGGCCCCCCGCCGGCGGGCGAACTCGTAATTCTCGACGACAAACGCGGCGGCCCCCTCACCCAGAATGCCGCCGTCGCGATCGACGTCGAACGGCCGGCACGCACGCTGCGGATCATCCTGCCGCGACAGGTTTTCGACCAGCGATTGCCTGGCAATATTAACCGGAGTGACTTCCGACCCGCACCCGCCCACGATCATGCAGTCGGCCGCGCCGCGCTGCACCGCGTGGACCGCTTCCGACAGGGCCAGCAGGGCAGACGCCTCGCGCGAGGTAATCGTGTTGTTGGGTCCCCGCGCGTCGTTCTCGATGGCGACGTGGCAGGCCGGCATGTTCGGCAACTGGGGGAGCAGCCACAGCGGCGAAATCTGGCGCAGGCATTCTTCGCCGAATCGCGAGAAATCAAACGCGCCGTCGGTCGTACAGCAGGCGGCCGCGTTCATCAGTTCCTGCGGGGTGGAGGGGATTCGTCCGGCGCCGAAGACGACCCCCAGGCGATCGGGATCGCAGTCGCCGGCCATCAGCCGGGCGTCGCCGATCGCCAGCGCCGCTGCCCCCACGCCCAACTGGATGTCGCGCGACATCACCTTCAGCAGTTTCTTCCGCTTCAGGTGATCGAGGGGGTTGAAATCGGGGATTTCGGCGGCCAGGCGGCAGGGAAGGCGGTCGTTCGAGACCGACTTCAACAAGGCGATACCGGTCCGGCCCTCGATCAGATTCCGCCAGAAGGCGTCTTTTCCGACCCCCACCGGCGAGACCACGCCCACGCCGGTAATGACCACGCGCGGAAATTGCAGATTCACAGCCGTCATAGCCGTCGACCAGGGTTCAGACAATCGGTCCAGTGTACACCGCTCGGGCCTTGCTGTGCAAATTGAATTTGGGGGCGATGATGCTCTACAATCAGGTCTTTCGCGGCGGCATTTTCCGCCGTTTCCCCGGATCTTGTTCTTCCGATGCAGGAGTCGTGCTCATGGATGCAGTTCGGCGCGCCGGCGCCTGGCGGTTATTTCTGGGATTTCTGATCGCGCTGGCTGCGGTTCCGCGGATCTTCGCCGAAGAAAAACCCTCGGCGCTCAAGACGGCGGCCGCCGCGGCCGAGCGCGTCGTGATTGCCATCCCCGAGCACAAAGCCTCCAAAGACGGCAAGGTCGACGTGCCTCCAGGGAGCCGGTTCGCGATCGAAGTCCAGAGCGAGCTCCGCGGCACCGGGAACAAGTCGGTCCTGATCGTCAACGGCGGCGACGAAAAGCTGCACCCCCGATACGTCAACGGCAAGCCGTATGTGTTCCTGCTCAAAAGGAATTCCGAAGGCCGGGGCTGGCTGAACCTGGGATCGGCCGAGATTCCGATCAAGAACGGCAAAGTGCAGTGGCTCGTCGACGGCAAAGTCGCTGAAGAAATGCCGCTCGCCGAATTCGAAGAGTTTGCCGCCGCCGGCATCGAAGCCATCGCCGAGAAATTCCCCAGGCGCGACACACTGACGGGCAACTGGCTGCTCATTCGCAGCGACAAGGGCGTCGACGCCTACATGTGGCTGATCGAGCTCACGGCCAAAGAGGGATCGGTCGCGACTGCGAAGCTGCTGGCCTCGAACAAAGTCATCACCGCGTCGCGGCTCGTTTCGGCCGACGTGATGGGCAATGACGTACACCTCGTGTTCAAGATCAACGACACGACGTTTGAATTCCGGGGGACGTTCAGCGAGGGCATTATCCGCGGCACGGCCGCCGGGCACGGCATGGTGGCTGCCGTGCGGATGGAGCCGACCGACCTGACGGCGATGCGCGAGAAATACGATTCCGGCCAGCCCGACCCGCATCACCAGGAGTTCCTGCAGGCCGTTTCGCTGGAAAACCCGACCGGCGCGCTGTCGCGATTCACCCGGCGGCATCCTTTGTCTCCCCTGTCGCTGTCGGCATTCCAGGTGCTCGTGTCGCACGCTGCCAACGACGCCCGGCCGCGGGACCAGGTCGAACAGCTTGCGGCCGAGTATCGGGCGCTGGCTGCCAAATGGGGGCCGCGCATGGAGTTGCAGGCCCTCGTCGACCTCGGGGGGGCGCTGTCGACGAAAGATTATCTCCCCGATCTGGCGCTCGAATACCTGACGGCCGCGCACGACCTCTTCGCCGACGACACGCCTTCAGAAATGAAGAAAACCGTCGAGATCGAGCGCGGCCGGCGCCTGATCGCCGCCGGTCGTGAGGCCGAAGGCGTCGCCGTGCTTGCGCTGGTTCGCTCCGAGAACCCCTTCGATCCGCTCGTGCTGTATTCCCTGGCGCGCCAGGCCGAAAAGGACAAACGCACCGACGAGGCCCTGGCGCTCTACGGCGAGCTGCAGGTCTTGCCGTTGCTCGAGCAGTCCCTCATCGAAGCGCACAAAGCCGCCGGACAGAAACTGGCCATTGATCAGCATCCGCGGCGGCTGGCAGCCCGTCTGTGGATCGAGAAGCACGGGAGCACGAACGGGCTCCCGGAATGGCTCGATGGCCTGTACGCCGAACGGATTCGAGCGCTCGCCAGCCCGAAGCGCCCTCCGCGCACCGCCGACGAGGGAAACCGGACCGTGCTGTGTGAACTGTTCACCGGGACGGCGAGCCAGCCGAGCGTGGCGGCCGAGGTGGCCGTCACCGCGCTTTCGGCCGCTTATGACGCATCGGACGTCGTCATCCTGCGTTATCACCTGCACGACCCAGCCCCCAATCCGCTGGCGACGGAAGAGACCCAGGAGCGATACAAGATGTATGCCGGCCCGGCCGCCCCGTCGATCATCCTGAGCGGTCGGTCCCTGTTTGAACCGGGGGGCAATCTGGCTCAAGCGCCGGCCGTCTATCGACGGCTCGTCGAGGCGACCGACGCCCTGCTCAAGGAGAAGACCGACCTGAAGGTCGAAGTTTCGGCGCGTCTGAACCAGGGGCAGATCTCGATCACCGCAAAGGGGCTGGGGCTGCCAACGTTTCCGCCGAGCATCCGGCTGGAGGTCGTGATCGCCGAAGACCGAATTGTGATGCCCGCGAAAAATGGCATTCGCATCCATGAGATGGTCGTCCGCGCCATGGTCGCAGGGATCGCCGGCGTCGCGCCCGACAAGGGCGAGCTGGCCTTCGCGGCCGACGTCGAAATCTCGAAACTGAAGAAATACCTGGCACGCCAGATGGCCGACAAAGAAGCCTCGGCCGAAGCCCCTTTCGAAGACAAGCCGCTCGATCTTGCCGCGCTGCACGTCGTCGCCTTCCTGCAGAACAGCGAGACGGGCGAAATCTACCAGGTGGCGCAGGCGGCCGTGGCCGGCCTCGCGCCGAATGCCGCCGAATCGAAGTCTCCCGCGACGAAATCCGGTGATTCGAAACCCGCGGGGGGCAAATCGGCGCCCGGTCAGAAGTAATTGCATCATGCGCTTTGCCCTGCTCGGCAGCGGTCCCGCTGCGCTCGCCGTCGCCCGGGCCGTCTCCCGGCATGCTGCGCATCGCCTGGTGCGGCTGGCCGGCCCGGCGGCCGAGGGACCCGGCCGCGTCGCCGCGCTGCGCGCCTGCCGTGGATGGGAAGAGCTGCTCAGCGATGCCGAAGTCGACGCCGTCATCTTCGGTGAAACAGACGATGACTGGCAACCCGCCGTTCGGCAACTGCTGCAGGCCGGAAAGACCGTACTCGCGCTTCCGCAGCTCGTGCAGGCGACGTCGTTTTTCTACGAGCTGGCGCTGTTCGATGCGGAATCGCCCGGAAGGCTGTTTCCACTGCTGGCGCTGCGGGGGCATCCGCTGGTGGCGGAACTGGCGCAATGGATTGCCGGGGGACGACTGGGACGGATTCGGCACATCCAGGTCGAGCGGACGATCACCGCGCCGCAAGTCGACGGCGGAACTGCGGGATTCATGTCACCGACCGACGTCGCTGCCGCGCTGCTGATCGACGTCGACCTGCTGCGACTGCTGGTGGGGCCCTACGATCAGGTTGCGGCGTCGCGTTCGGGTGAATCCGGCGCCGGATACTCGCTGGCCACTGCCACGTTCGGCGGCAAGAGCGCTCCGCAGGCGGTCTGGACGGCAGTCGGAAGCGCATCGGAATCGGGCTGGAAGCTGACCCTGCTCGGAGATGCCGGCACGGCAGTTCTCGATGGCCGGCCACTCGAGGGCCAACTGCGGCTGACAATCAATTTGCCGCAGCAGTCGCCGAACGTGAGCGAAGCCACCGCCGATTCGGGCGACTGGCTGCTCGAGCGGTTCGATGCCGAGCTGGACCGCAACTCAAATCGTTCCGGTTCTGCTCAGAATCGCAGCGGAATTCGTGAGAATTCCGGTTCAAACGTGACTTCGCTCTGGAACGAGATGGCGTGCGCCGTCGAACTCGTCGACGCCGTCGAGCGATCGGTCCGTCGGCGCCGCACGATCGACGTCTATTTCGAAACGCCGTCGGAACGGGGACTGTTCAAATCGCAGATGACGGCGGTCGGCTGCAGCCTGCTGATGCTGACGCTGGTGGCGATCGTGCTGTATCTGGTCCTCGAAGCGTCGATCGTCCTGCCGCAGCTCGTGCGGCAGGTCCTGGTCGTCCTGATCTTCATCCCGCTTGGGATTTTTCTGTTGATGCAGGCTCTGTTGTTCATCGCCCGCCCCCCCTCGCACGAAGAGCCGTAGGCGCTGGAGTTCAGGCTTTAGCCTGCGCAATCGGATGGCGATCACAGAATTGCAACCGTTGCGCGCTCATCTGCAAGCCCTGGTTGCAATCGTGCGTTCTACCCGGCAAGAGCGCAGGCTGAAGCCTGAACTCCAGCGCCCGACCTACCGGCCCCGGGGGAACAGCGACGGACCGTTGACGGCCTGCTTTACGGCCTGCGGCTGCTGCGATTTCACGCGGGTTCCGCCCGTGCGCGAGATCAGCTCGTCGTTCTGCGGCTGTCGCGGCTGTTGCCGGTACGCGGTCGGCGCGATTCCCATCCGCCCGGCCGAGGTGGTCCGTTGTTCATAGATCCCCTGTTCGCGGGGCCGGCGGAAGTACTCATGCGAGTACGGCATCACGCCCGAAGTCCCCCACCGGGTTGCGAGTTCCGCATGCACATAGACGTGCCGGTAATTGTACGGCCGGAAGTAAGCATGCCCGCCAAAGGCCGGCAGATCCTGCCATTGGCCGTGGACCCACGGCTCATACGCATCGTAGTTCGGGTAGGCGTAGTTGAACGTCGAAGTACCAAATCCCTCGCCGAACGCGCCGCCTGGAGTCAGCCGGTATCCGAGGTAGGCGTTATTCAGGCTTCCCGGCGCGTCGTTGACATAACCACCGCCGTAGCCGTTCTGGTCGTTGGGCCCGCACGAGCCGCCCGGCCCCTGCATGCCCGGTCCCTGTATGCCCGGCGCGCCATAGCCCGGTGCGCCGACGTACTGGGGTCCTGGACCGTACTGGGGCCCTGCGCCGTATGCCGGACCTGGTCCATATCCCGGGCCGGGCGCATATCCCGGCGCGGCGCTGTTGACCGGAGCGGGATACTGTCCCGGATATCCCGGGGCGCCCTGCTCAACGGGAGTCTGGCCCAGCGCGATCATCAGGGTCGTAGCGAGCAGCACATTCGGCATGAAATTCTCCGATCGGTGACATCATCATCATCGGCCTCTCCCTGCCGCAAATCGCGGCAGCGTCGGCCCTCGCCTCACGAGCGTCACAAACGCCATGTCCGCGCTGCACCGGGTCGATCCGGCAAATGCATCACAATCGCTTAAACTCCTACAACCGGAAAAGTCGATACAGTTTCAGGATTACGGCGCTTGCGCCGGCAGTCGCGGCATAGGTTTTGTCACTTCGGGCCGACGAACGAATCAATTTCCGTTTTCGGACCGGGGTGGGCAACGACCCAACTCGTGCCAGGATATGAACATCAGGAGCGGTTCCTCACGATGAGACTTCTGCAGGGACTAACGAACGCCTGGGTGGCGATCCTGCTGGTCGGGGCTTGCCTCGGGCCGCGCAGCGCCGACGCTCAGATTCGCCAGGCAGCCCAGTTCACGCCGGGGGGCAATCGCCTGCGCCAGGTCGAGACCGAAACGCTGCCGCCGCTGATCGATCGGTTCCCCGACGTGACGGCCAATCTCAAGGTCATTCAGCGGCGCAGCCAGTTGATGATCACCAAGAGCAATGTCGTGCGGACGGCCATCGCCGACCAGCGGATCGTCGATATCGTGCAGTTCAGCCCGACCGAAATGGCCTTCGTCGGCATGGGCGTGGGAAGCACCACCGTCACGATCTGGTTCGAAGATTCTCCGGAACCGCTCATCTATCTGATTGAAGTCATTACCGACCCGTCGATCAACGATCAGCGGAACATCGATTACGGCAAGCTCGAAGAAAAACTGGCGGACTTGTTTCCCAACAGCAAGGTCTACCTGATCCCCCTGCACCGGAAAATTGTCATCAAGGGGCAGGCTCGCAACCCGGAAGAGGCCTCGCAGATTCTGCAGGTCGTCGCCGGGGAAGTGATCAATCAGAACGGCGATCTGTTCGGCCCGCAGGCCGGCGGCGCGGGCTTCGGGGGGGGGGCGTGGGGGAACGGATTCAACGGCTACGATCCGTCCAACGCCTTCAACGGGAACGGCCTGCTCTCGAGCTTCATCATCAACATGATGACCGTGCCCGGCGAAAACCAGATCGCGCTGCGTGTGCGGGTCGCCGAGCTCAAGCGCTCGATGCTCCGCCAGTTTGGCGTCAATTTCAACGCACTGATCAACGACAGCGGGAATTTTTTCTCCTCGGCCATCTCCGGCGGAACGACGACGATCACCGGGATCTTTTCGTCCGGCGATATCTCGGTGCTGATCAACGCCCTCGAGCTGAACGGCACGGCAAAGATCCTGGCGGAGCCCAACATCACGGTCCTCAGCGGACATCCCGCGAGCTTCCTGGCGGGGGGTGAATTCGCCGTCCCCACGATCGTGGGCATCAACGGCGTGGGCGGCCAGCAAACGACGTTTCGCGGATTCGGCACTTCGCTGGTCGTCGTGCCGACCATCATGGATCGCGACCTGATCCGCATGAACATCCTGCCCGAGTTCAGCGCGATCGATCAGTCGATTGCCGTGAACGGCGTGCCCGGGACAAACAGCCGCCGCGTGCAAACGACGGTCGAGTTGCGGGAAGGGCAGACCATCGCCCTGGCGGGGCTGCTCTCGCACCAGGCCAGCACCAAGATCACGCGCATCCCCATCATCGGGCAGATTCCGATCATCGGCCCGCTGATCTTCAACGACAAACAGGCCAGCCAGGATGAGACCGAGCTGTTGATCCTGGTCACCCCCGAGATCATCCGCCCGATGGATCCAGACGAAGTGCCTCCGGTCCCCGGATTCGAAGTCACGCACCCGAACAACTGCGAACTGTACTGGCACGCCATGACCGAAGGTTTCCCCGACAAGAACGTCTATCGCCAGTTCCCGCTCGGCCGGGGCACGGGCAACGGCATCCCGGTCGGGTATCCGGCCCACAATCCCGGTCCCGGCGCCGGCTATCCCGGGCAGAACTATCCCAACGGCGGCAACCAGGCGCCGCTGACGAACGGATCGCTCCAGGGCTCACCTTATGGAAGTCCGCCGGGGCACCCGCCGGCCATGCCTCCGGCGCGCCCGGGGGACGTTCAGGGACTTCCGCCGAACTCGCAGATCGCTCCGAACGCCGGACAAAATGCGCCGCGCGGACGCCCCACGCCGATCACTCCCCCGTCGGCACAACGCCGCTACGACGGGCATTCCGCCGGTCCCTCGCTTAACAATCGGGCCACCCCCGCAGGATACAGCTCAACCCGCAAACCGCCGGCACGCCGCCCGGCAAGTTCTGAACAGACCGATTACCGCGGCAACCGATAAAGAGATTACGGTCGCTCCGGTAAGAAAAGACGCCGACAATCCGGGGCCGGCAGGAACTTCCTGAAAGCTTCAATCACCGCAGCTATCCCATTTTGTGAATTCGAGCGTTGAGATGAATCGGAACTGCCTCAACTGGTTGGTGCGTGGCCTGCGGACAGCCGGCTTTGCCGCCACAGGCTTTGCTGCCGGTTGCACGGGCGGCCCCTGGGCGTTGCCCGGCTGGCGATCACACGCCATTCCCGATCGCTACCCGCTCGGCGCCGTCGAACGGGCCCATTTTCACACGATGCAGACCAACGGGGAAGCCGGCGATTTCATCCTGCACCAGATGGATTTTGTGGGAGACACTGCCGAACTGAACGACGACGGTCGCGATCGCATCCAGGAAATCGCGGCCCGCCTGCAGAGCACCCCGTTTCCCGTGCTCGTCGAACGCAGCGAAAATAACGCCAACCCGCAGTTGGACGCCGAACGCCGGCAGATGGTCGCACTCGTCCTCAGAGACCTGGGAAATCCCGACGCCGACCAGCGGACTTACGTCGCCACGGCCTACGGCCGCGGAAATACGTCGATGGAATCCCAGATCGACTACTTCCGCTATATTTACAGCCGCGGCGGCTTCGGCGGGTTCACCGGCGGCGGCAACAACGGAACGAACAACTCGTTCGGCGGCTTCGGCGGCTTCGGGGCGGCAGGCGGGCGATAGTTGGTCTCGACAGCGGCGGGCCCAATTCCTATATTCCCGCCCCCTTCCAACTCTCCTCTCAGCCTGATTCTGCCACCACCCCGTTCCCTGACGACGGCATCCCGGCGAAGCTCGTTCGCGCGGGGCCGAATCTGCCATGCCGCAAAAAAAAATCCGGCTGCTGTTACCGGTTCTGTCGCTCTTGAGCGGCTGCGCCTCTCCGGGTCTGTTCTCGGGATTCGGGTCGCACAATAAAGCGGCCGACTCTGCGGGCGGCCAGGCCGTCGCACACGACCCGGCCAACGATCCAGCCCGCCAGACGGCCTGGACAGCCAGGCCCGGCACCCCCGACGGACGAAACGGCGCCTGGACCAACCCGTATGCCAATCGCAGTCCCGCCGACCTGCTGGCCGATTCAGAACAGAGCCGCCAGACCGGCAACCTCACCAGCGCGCGTCTGGCCTGCGAACAGGCGCTGCGACTCAATCCCTTCGATCTCGACGCGAAATACCAGTTGGCCCGGATTTCGGATGACGAAGGTCGATTCGCCGAAGCCGAACGGGGATACGTGGAAATTCTCAAACAGAAACCAGGTGATGCCGACGTCCTGACCAGTCTCGGCTGGTCGTATTACCTGCAGGGCCGTTTCGACGAAAGCGAACGCTGCCTGCGCCAGGTGCTGCAGAAAGACCCGCAGCACCAGGTGGCGCTCAACGACCTGGGATTCGTCTACGGGGCACGCGGCAATCTCGACGCCGCCTGGAATTGCTTTCGGGCTGCGGGATCAGAAGCCCAGGCGCAGCAAGCCATGGCCATGCTGACACAGAACGGCGTTCAAGGTCCGGTGCAGGCAAACGCAGAAGACCGGGCGACAGGCGAAAATCGGAACCCCATGACCCTGCTCGTCGATCGGAACGAGCGCAACGTTCCCGAGACGCCTCCCAGGAAAAACCTGAACGATGCCCAATTTCCAACGCCACAGGCGAAAAAACTGGCCGAAGACTTCCAGAGGCTGAAGGCCGAGAACGAGAAGCAGCAGCAGCAACAGCGGCGGGCTAAGCAAGAATCGCAGCGGATGTCGGCCCCCTCGCCGTGGAATGATGATCGAAAGGGCGACTTCCGCGCACCGAGGCGCGATGTCGGCGCTTACCCGCCCGCCGGTGTGCAAGACCGCGGGATTCCGTACGGTCATGGAGTTCCCGGCAACAATCCGGGCGCGCAGAATTTTTATCCGGGACCGGGGCAGCCAGGCTTCGTGCCGAATGACGCCGCGTTTCCCGGCGCAGCGCCGAGCCAGGCGAATCGCCCGGGGACGGCGGACCCAGGCAACTTCGCCCCCCCGGCCAACGTTCAGCCGGCCGAGACGGGATTCCAGACCGGCGCCACGCAATTCCCTCGCTCGGGACAGGCCAGCCATGCAATTTATGAGCAGGCGCAGGCGGGCCAGCGCCCCCAGCTCCCGATCATCACGCCGGGCACGAGCCGGAATGATTCCGCGGCGGAGAACCAGGGCTATACCCAGTCGTTGAATTCGCTGCCGCCGCAGGACAATTCATTCACGCCCTTACCCGGAACGGGCAATGTGACGGCCGAGCATCGCGTTCCCGAGTGGTCGAATGGTCCAGGCGGACGAAACCCGTCCGATCGGACAAATCAACCTGCCGGCGGCACGCCGGGGCCGCAGTCATTTCAGTCGGCTCCCCCGCGCAGCCGCAACCCCTGGAACGACGCTCAAGCGGAAGCGGCGCAAGTCGGATTGAATGCAGGCCCTGGAGGCATGGGCATCACAACGGCCGACTGGACCACCCAACAGGGAGGCCTGCCCGCGGCTGGCGGGCGTGCCCCGCAGAATACGAATCTCCAGCCCGGTTCGGCGCCCTCCGGCAATTTGTGGAACCAGCCGGCAGGCGATGGAACCGCCGGCGGATCTCGCCAGCCCGGGACGCAGCAATCGGGAAGCCGTCCAGGTGGCGGAGCACAGCCCGGACAACAAAACTACGGCCGTCCGCCTGCCTACCAGGGCCGGCCGCTGTCGTCCGGTATCGTCCCGCAGGCCGTCGTCCCCTCGGCCCAGGGCCGCGTCTACGGCGCGACCGACGATTTCTCACTGAACGTCTCGCCCCCGGCGAACCCCTCGAATCCGCCGCAGGGCCGCTCGCCGTAGGGCAGGTTTCCAACCTGCCAGTCCCCGTCGGCTCCGGGTTAAACGATCCCGCACCCCACCTGCGGGTTTGGAATGGCGATTGCCGGTTGCGAGGTCCCGCCCGGCAGGGCGGGACCTACTTTCTTTCGGCCATCGTCTCACTCGTGACATTTCGAAAGCGCGCTCGATCCCGGGCATTGCCGCCGCGCGTCAGCGTCAGTCCCGAAGGGACGGCCCGAGAGTGCCGAAGTGGTCCGTCGATTTAGAACTCTTCGCATTGCGTCTTTATTCTCTCGCAAAGCGTCGCAAGTCGGCCTCGCCCAGCGCGCGGTGATAGATCCGCACGTCGCGCAGATGACCGCAGAAGTGCGACTGCGGGCCGAAGCCAATTCTTAGCGGCGCATCGGTGGAGACATCCAGCGCCGCATGGCTGATGGAGGACGCGACGAGTTCGCCCCCCACGTACAGACGCATTTGCTTTCCGGCACGCACCGCTGCGACGTGCTTCCAGCCTGATCCCAGGTCGCGATCGCACGAGACCGCCGCGCCGGTCGAGTACGCGAACACATTGCCGCGCGGCTCGTCGGTGAGCGGCGCTTCCAGCATCGTGCGATGGCAGGTGGCCGTCGTCGCAAACAATCGGCCCTGGTAAACCGTGAGACTGCTGCTGCGCGACCAGTCGGACACTCGGCCCCAGTCTTTTGAGCCGACCGGAACAGGCTCGAACCCGGGTGGATCGAACAGGCGTCTGACAGAAGTCCAACCCGGCCCGTCGAGGCGGAACACCTCCGCCCGTGGAATTGTTCCCGCATAAAAGCTGCCGTTGTAGACAGTCAGAGCGATGACTTCGGTGGCGTCCCCCGGCCGGCCGCGATCGACCCATTTGCCGCCGCGCCACACGGCAATCCGTCCCTTGGGCCAGGTTCCAGCGTAAAGCACTCCCTGAAACACGCCCAGCGAATGGATCTGATTGCACTCGTCGCGCGTGCCGAACGGATTTCCCAGGTTCTCCCAGTTTGTGCCGTCGAAGGCAAAGACCTCCCCCTGGGGATACGCGGCGAACAGGCGGCCGTCGTGCACCGCCATCGTGTGCGGCCAGCCGTTGAATTCACCGCAGGCTCGCCACGTGCCGTCGTCTTCCAATACGTAAACGTGTCCCGGCTCGGGGCCGATGTTGAACCCGCACACGTACAGGCGGCCTCGAAACGAGGCCAGCGCGTTGAGCCGGTAATTGGTGCCCGGCTGACCCAGGTCTTCCCAGCGAGTCCCGCCCCGGTAGCGATAGACACGGCCGAAATCCATGGTCGCCGGCTGCGGACCATGGCTGGCCGACGTCGCCGCGTACAGTGCGCCGTCGTGCACGCACAGGGCATACACGCCGCGCGTCTTGCCCTCGCCGAGCCGTCCACAGTCTTCCCAGGTGCTCTCTCCTTTGTAGCGATAGACGTGGGCCCAGCCGTCAACGAGCGGAGCGTCGGTTGTGCCGGCGTAGAGATCGCCCTCGAAGACGGTGAGCGCATCGCTGTTGTGCGACACACCGCCGGGGCGGCCGCAATCGCTCCAGGCGCCGGCCGTCGCCGCATCGGTTCCGAAGAACAGATGGCGCGTGTTGCTCGTCGAATTGTATCCGCCGGCGCTGGCGTTGACCGTCAGCGTGAATCCTTTCCGCCCGGCGGGGTCAAACTTGCTGACGAGATCCCCCACGACGTCGTCGAGCTGAGCTGCGATGTCGACCTGCGCGGCAATCGTGAAATCGCCCGTGCCAAACTGAAGTTCCGGCGCATCGGCGACTTCAAGATACGCACTCCGGCCGCTGAACCGGCCCGTGTCGAGATCGACGCCATGATTGACCGCATGATTCCCGCGCCCCGAGTGATCGCGGCAATCGCCGTTCAGTTTCCAGTGCCCGACCAGCCCAGGCTCGTCAGCCAGCGCCCAGTACGCGATCGACATCGCGGGAAAGTGATCGATGCTGCCGGGGGCCGCGTCCTGCGGAACGACCACGACGCACCGTAACTGCCCTGGCGCCTGGCCATTGATCCCATTTCCTTCATCCGGGGATGCCTTGATCGGCTGGACGGCTAGCGCTGCCTCGTCCATCAGGAAGTCGAAGCGGTCGAACCCGTGCCAGGCAGTCTTCTCACCGGTGAAGGTCACTTGTGCGCCGGCGGCGACACAGCGCTGCGAATGGTGAATGACTGCAGCGATTGCGGTCGATGCCAGCAGCAGCCGGAACGATCTGGATCTCATGATGTTCATCTCTCGGTCGAAGGATGGCGGCCGATTGGTGGCGGACGCGGTGCCACCCATTATCTGCGAACCATTTCTCGAAAAAAACCAGGGCTGCGCATTTTGAAAGCCTTTGCCGCTGGCTGGTTGCGTCGGCGGCCGTGGCGTACCGTTGGCCGGAAGCAACAGACTTAAGGGGTGGCAGGGTCGTCGCACCCGGTCGTCAGATCGTTATGCCGCCGCGCGGCAGCGTCAGTCCCGAAGGGACGGCCCTATGTCAGCCCAGGCCAACGGCTCGCAGAGACTCCCGAGCAGGTCGTCGTGATTCATCACCCCGAAGTGATCGGCGACA
>JACQFH010000621.1 GCA_016200145.1 Planctomycetia bacterium
ACCTCTCCGGCATTCGTGCGTCCGCCATGACAGTTCTCCTTGTGAATCGGACAAGGGTCTGTCATGGTCGGGCGCAAATCTCATGCCGAACTCAACGCATTTGTGATTCCGGTTTTTTGGCAGCCTCTTAAAGTCGAAATGCGCGAGGCCGGTGCAACGGTCACGGGTTCCAATTCTAATAGGGAACTCGAACGTTTCAAAAAAATCATTCGCGGTTCAATTGACGTGGGAGACGTGATCACCCGGGTTGACGGAAAGGAGTGTCCGGATCTTGCTGCGTATGAGGCGAAAACGAAGAGCGAGAAGTTTATCGGCGGGGACTTCATCATGTTTTCGATCCGACGTAGCGGAGTCACGTCCCAAGTGGCGTTACCGATTGAAGCAGAATCCTCTGCAGACAGCATCACTTCCCGCGAATACGCGGTTACGAGTCTGCGATTAACCGGCTTTCCGAGCGTCGTCAGCCATGACACGATTGTGGCACGTCAGCACTGTGGCGGGCCGGTCGTCGATTTAGAGGGACGCGTTGTCGGTGTGAATATCGCTCGATTTCACCGATTCTCAACGCTTGCGATTCCGCAGGCGACAATTCAACGTCTTGTCCGCGAAATGGTGCGAACGAGCTTTTGACAAGCGCTGTGAGGAGGACATGCTAGTGCTGGCGGATCGTCATTCGCGTATTGGCTTCGCGAGTTTGGCGTTTTATGAGAAAAAGGGAGCAAGTCATCGGGGCGCGCAATGAAACCTATGTACGATGTTATCGGAACGCGCTACGTCGATTACCGGCGCCCTGACCCACGAATCGCAAATATTCTGTTAGCTGAACTTCGCAATGCGAAAAGCATCGTAATCCTTGGAGCTGGCGTCGGCTCCTACGAGCCAATGGATCGGTATTTGGTAGCTGTAGAGCCTTGTCGCGTAATGATTTCTCAGCGTCCGAAGGACCATCGATTTGTCGTACAAGCACAGGCTGAATCTCTTCCATTTCGAGACGGCGCGTTTGACGTCGCAACTGCATTTCTGACAATCCACCATTGGTCGGACATTGAACGTGTCCTGCGTGAGGCGAAGCGCGTTGCAGGTGGACGGGTCGTACTTTTGACCTGGGTAGGGTTCCGAAACCATTTCTGGTTGCTCGACTATCTTCCTCAGATTCGTGAGATCGACGGTATCCGTCCTGTAAACACCACGGCCCCTTTTTCGCTGGCCGGCCGTGCGGCGAGGGCGGTGGCCAGCCGGTCAGACGTTCGGCGGGTGCGCGGCTGGGTCCAAGTCAATCAGGCTACTTCGCCTGCTGCTGACGACGGCGCTCGCGGCGGCTCAGCCGCCGGCGCTTCGCGGCCTGGGCCGATTCGGTGCGGCGGAACTCCAGCACGTGGTCGGGATGCGACTTGGCCCAGCGCTCGGGCAACAGGTCGCGCAAGGCCAGTGGGTTCGTGATCGCGGGCAGTCGGCGGAGCACGTGGGCCAGGTACGCTTCCGAATCCAGATGATGTCGTTTGGCGCTGGCCACGAAGCTGTAGAGGACCGCGGCCGTCCGCCCGCCGTTGTCGCTCCCCAGGAACATCCAATTGCGGCGGCCGATCGCCTGTGCGCGCAGCGTCCGCTCCGTCCGGTTGTTGTCGATCGGAATATTTCCGTCGGTCGTGAACCGGCACAGTGCGTCCCAGTTCTTCAAAGAATATTTGATCGCGCCCGCGATCGGCGACTTGGGCCGCATCTTCGGGAGTGTTTCGTTCAGCCACTCGTGGAGATCGTTCAGAATCGGCAGCGACTTCTCCTGGCGCAGTGCACAGCGCGCCTCGGGCGAGAACTTTTCCGCGTCATGCTCGATGGCATACAGCCGGCCGAAGAACGCCAGCGCCTGGTGCGCCGCTTCTGGAGACGTCTCCCGCGCTTCGTAGAACTTGCGCCGCGCGTGCGCAGCGCAGGCCGCTTCCACGATTTTGCCGTTCGATCCGTAATAGATCTTATCGTAGCCGCTGAACGCGTCGGCCTGCAGCACGCCGGTATAGTCCTTCAGGAATTCCTTCGGACCATCACGCTTTCGGCTGGTGGTATAGTCGTAGACGACGTCGGGATGCCGATCGTCGCCGACATACGCCCAGAACCTGCCGGTGCGCGTGTGGTCCAGCTCGGGATCGAGCACCTTCACCGGCGTGTCGTCCGTTCCCAGCACGTCGCTGGCCAGCACTCGCCGTTTCATGAGTTCGTACAACGGCAACAGACACTCGGCCGAGCCGGCCATCCAGCCGGCCAACGTGCTGCGGCGAACGAGCACGCCGTAGCGGGCCAGGTCTTCTTCCTGGCGATAGAGCGGCAGGTGTCGCAGATATTTGTCCGCGATGATGTGCGCCAAGAGTCCCGGACCGGGGATGCCTTTTTCGATCGGCTGCGGCGGTTTGTCGGCGGTGACGACGTGTTCCTGGCACGGCTTGCAGGCATAAGTGATCTGCACATGCTCGACCACGATCAGCGACGAGGGAACGTATTCGAGTTGCTCGCTGACGACTTCGCTGATTTTCTCGCGATCTTGTCCGCAGCCGGGGCAGCTCAGTTCCGCACCGTCCACAATGTGCTCGACGCGTTGCCGCGGAAGACACTGCGGCAGAGGCTGACGGCCGTGACCGGGACGTCTCTTCTTCTTGTTCCGCAAGTCGCTGCACTCGTCTTCCGGCGACTCGTCTTGCGACTCGGCCACTTCGAGATCAGCAACCGGCTGCTCACCGACTTCGAACAAGCTCTTCTGACGTGGATCATCCGCACCGAACCGTTCCCGCCGCGAGCCGAACACCCAGCGCTTCATCAGCGCCAGTTCGTGCGTGAGCTTGTCGAGCAGTTCGCGTTGCTGTTCCACCGTCTGCGTGGAGGCATTCAGAGCGGCGACAAGCTGCGCTTCGCGAGCGACCAGTTGCTTGACGACCTCTGGCAACTGATCTGCGTCGGCCGTGTTTGTCCCGGCGGGCAACGCAGTTCGATCGTCGGCAGAAGTGAAAGCGGCGTCCGTGCTCATGATGCCATAATAATCACAGCCACCCATTAAAAGTGTCTGTCGATTTCAGAATTGTCGAAAGATTTCACAAAATAGTTTTCGCGAGCCGCCATCGACCACGGATTCGCGAACACTGGGAACAGATAGGGCCGCTCACCGATGGGCGATGATGCGCCGGACGTCAAACGCTGGGGCGCTCGAAACGTTTCCGTCGCGTGAAGCTCACGGGGTCTGCCCCACTGAGCAGCAGGTTCAAATCGCGGGCGCGAATCTCCACGCCGTCGGGCTGCGAGCCGTCGGCACGCCGCACGCTCGCAACGGGCACGGAGAACGTGCCCAGCTCCAATCGCTTGTACCAGATCGCGAAACCGTCGTTCTCCCAGAGCAGCATCTTCACGCAATCGCGCCGGCGGCTGAAGAACAGGTACAGGTGCCCCGACTCCGGATTCTGTCCCAAGTGCTCTTCGACCATCTGAGCCAGGCGATCAAAAGAGCGGCGCATGTCGGTCACGCCTGTGTACACAAAGATCTTCACCGAGGCCGGCAAGCTCAGCATGACGAACGCTCCGGCTCCGTTCCGGCACAGCAGGCGATCACGTCTCGCAACAGCGCACGATCACATCCGGGAGGAACCATCAGCCGCACGCCTCCTGACAGGTGCACTTCGATGACATCCGGCCGAGACGAACTGGCGGCGGCGTCTCGCCCGCCATCGGCCACCACCTGTACGGGCAGGAACGCCGCGGCCGGAGTGCGGTATGGGGCGTTCTGTTTTACAGACCGACCTTTGCCCACTGCACCGATTCCGGGAACCGCGGCTGCGAATTCCCGATCGCGCTTGGCGAGTTCGCGCCGCCAGGTATAGAAGGAGGGCTCCGACAGCGCCTGCCAGTCGCAGAAATCGCGGACGCTCAGGCCGCTTTTGCGCCAGTCGCGCACCATCCGCCGCCAGTGCCGCTCCTTCGTCTGATCCCGTTGCCCCTTCCCGCGCCGTGCTGCCATCGTCCTGTCTCCTGAAACGGGTGCCCCGCGTTTCAGGAAATTTTACCCCACCGTGCAAGATGTAGTTTACAGGACGGATACGATCGACGAGCCGCTGTTCCCATCGATCAAACAGCTCACGAATGTTCTCGGATCAGTCCGGGAAATCCCAATTCCGATTCCGCATGATTGCACGGACGGATTCTTGTGTGCGTACTGGCGGAGGCCTCACCGATTTCTCGACGAGGGCGTGCGAGGAGCAATTTCCACCTTCTCCCGGATTGCGGATACCAAGGACGGACTTACTGAGCGTTGCGCAAAGAAAGTCCGGTTTTTCTAATGTATGTCAAGCGGCAATCCGGCGGCGGCAAAGAATGACGTGATGATGTTTGGTTTCCGTCGGAGTCGTGCTGTGGCCAAGTGGAATTCTTGGTGAACGTCTTC
>JACQFH010000622.1 GCA_016200145.1 Planctomycetia bacterium
TCTGCTCCAGCAGATCGTCGAAGAAGTTTTCGAGCGGCACGTGATGGAAGTCGGCGAAGAACCGGGCCACGTCGTGGTGCGAGGGAACGTGCTCGGCGTCTTCCTGGGCAGTGTAGACTTCGATCCGGTTGCAGGTCGACAGGACGACCCATTCGGCGCGCGGAAACGCCGCGCGCAGGGCCGTGTACGCTTCGGGAATCTGTTCGCGCGAGAAGGCCAGCCGCTCGCGAATGCCGAGGTTGGCCGTGTGGTGATTGCAATAGACGACCTGGAGGTTCACGCGTCGGCCTCCGGCGGGGTCGCCAGCGGGCAAGACGGAATTCTCACGAATTCGGCTACGAATCGCGGCTCTTTGGGCAAGGCCGACGAGCTGGAATACGAGTGGATGCTGCCCGTCACGACTTGCAGGCCGATCACGGTCAGCAGCAGAAACCCGCAGCCTGCGATGGTCAGCCAGGCGACTTGCCTCCCGGCCGAGCTGCGCCCTGTCAGCAGCTTCACGAACAGGCCTGCAAGAAACAGCCACACAACCCCGCTTCCAATGACGGCCGGATCGCTGAATCGCACCGACGACTTTTGCGCCTGAGGGACGACCGCCAGAAACACGCCGCTGGCGAACCCCAGCGTGAGCAAGAGAAACGTCAGCAGGATCGACCAGCGGTTGAACTGGGCCAGCCGTGCCAGGCTCGGCATCTTGAGCCCCGTCTGTTCGCCATGATGCGTTTTCAGGCGCCGATGCTGGATGAGGTACATCAGCCCCGACAGAAAACCGGCCGCGCCGGCCGTCATGCCGAACACGATCGACGCGGCGTGCAAAATTGTCCAGGCGCGCTGGGCACGGGCCGTATTGATCTCAGTGACGTTCGGTTCCTGACTGAGGAAATACGCGCTCCCCACCATGATCAGTACGACAGGCAGGGCAAACAGTCCGACCGCCAGCTCCTTCTGCGCGATGGTCAGAAACACATAGAACAGCACCAGCACCCAGGCCAGCACGAGCATCCAGTCGTGCGTGGAGGCCAGCAGCGGCGGCAAATGCGTCTGCTGGCTGCGGTTCACGAGATACAGCGTGTGGGCCACGAAGCCGGCAATCCCGAAGCCGACCATCACAAACCGGCTGATGGCGCTGCGCCCCAGGAGCCGTCCCAGCTCCAGCGCAAAGGCCACCAGATAGCTCGCCAGAAAACAGAAAACCGTCACGTGCAGCATGAAAATTCCGCAGGCCGGGCCAATATGCGCGCAGTTGGTGAAGTACCCTTATTATAGCAGCGTGGGGAAGCCGGCGGTCACGCCGCAGATGGCTCATGCCGCCCGAAATCGGCGATCTTGGCGTTTCAGACGGTCCAATGCCGAATTTCGATGCAGATTGACCGGGGTGCGACAGGATTTCCAGGAGACAGGGACGGCTGCCACGGATGAAACACAGATTCGAGGAACGGAAAGTGATCCACAGATTACTCAGATTCCGCAGATTGAAGTGACTCCAGCGTAAAACTAATCTGCGAAAATCTGCGAAATCTGTGGATGACCATTTGTCAGATCGTTTTCGCGTCTTTCGGTTTTTTCGTGGTTCACATTTGATCGCTTTCAGCCGGCGGCGTGTTTACGATTAGGCCATGCAGATTCTGGTGTCGGTCATTCTGATCGTGGTGTTCGGCGGCGTCGTGTGGTCGATGCTCGCGGGGACGGCGGAGTACGTCATTCGCAGCTCGCGGGGGGCGGTGCGCTTTCGCGGAAAGTTTCCCGTCGGCCGCCAGGCCGAAGTCATCGAGTTCTTCCGCCGCGAGTTCGCCGATCAGGGCCGCATCACCGTCTCGGCCGTCAGACTCCCGCAGCGCGGATTACGGTTCGTCGTGCGCGGAAGAATCTCGGAGGGCGACCGCCAGCGAATCCGCAATTTCCTGCGGACGACCTGATCTGTATCCCTTCAGGCGGCGCTCCCCTCCTCGGATTCGAGGCCGTATTCTTCGATCTTCTTGTGCAGCGTGTTGCGGTTGATGCCCAGGCGCACGGCGGCTTTCGTCTGTACGCCCTGGCAGCTCTTGAGCACCTGCTGGATCAGCTCTTTTTCCACGAGCGAGACGATGCGCTCGTAGAGATTTCCCGCGGCGTCGCCCGCCGACGTCATGCCGTGGGAGACAAGCTCGCGACACAGCGATTCGGAATTTCTTGCTCCCGGCCGCGACACGCGCACGGGCGCTCCGCCGCGAACGTGCGGGGGGAACAGGTCGAGGCTGAGGTGTCCGTCGTGCGAAAAGACGATCGCCCGTTCGATGTAGTTCTGCAGCTCGCGGACATTTCCCGGCCACGAATAGCGGGCCAGAGCCGCCAGCGATTCGTCCGAGATCGTGGAAATGGAGACGCCGTTGGACTCGGCATACTTGCGGATGAAGAACGCGGCCAGCAGAGGAATGTCTCCCGTCCGCTCGCGCAAGGGGGGCAGATAGACCGGGACGACGTTGAGCCGGAAGTAGAGATCGTCGCGGAAGCGGCCCGCCTCGATTTCGTCGAGCAGGTCGCGGTTGGTCGCGGCGACGACCCGGCAATCGACGCGAATCGTGCGATTGTCTCCCACGCGCTCGAACTCCTGTTCCTGCAGGACGCGCAGGAGTTTCACCTGCAGCGTGTAGCTGACGGAGTCGATCTCGTCGAGAAAAATCGTGCCGCCGTGGGCCGCCTCGAACCGTCCCGTCCGATTCTCGAGCGCACTGGTAAATGCGCCTTTGACGTGACCGAACAATTCACTTTCGAGCAGACTCTCGCTCAAGGCGCCGCAGTTGACGCGAACATAGGGGCCGGCCGCGCGCGGACTGAGCTCGTGAATGGCCCGCGCAATGAGCTCTTTGCCCGTTCCCGTTTCGCCCGTGAGCAGAACGGTTGCCGAGCTGGCGGCCACCTGCCGGGTCACACGATAAACGTCCTGCATCGCCGGGCTTTTTCCGATCAGCCCGGCCAGCGGTTCTGCTTCTTTTGAATTTGACGCTGCCACAAGTGCCCCTGAGATCGCAAATCTCCGTTCGAGGCGTCCCCGATGATGCCTCAATTCATTGCGAGCGTGCGACCATTGTAGGCATGTTTGTCGCCAAAGTGAAGTGCCTGGGTCCGGAATCGCCAGCCAATTGCGTTTGAACCAGAGGTTTGCCTCGCCAAGGATGCCAGATTGCACACAGATTGTGCGGATTGCACGAGAGTTGTGCCACCTTTAGTATCTGGTGTTTTGTGTTTGGTATTTGGTGTTTGATGTGCCGGTTTGAAAGCGGGGGAAGAATACGAGAAACCAAACACCAAACACCAGAAACCAAACACAACCTCTGTGCCCCCGGGTTGGTAGCGTGCCCCCGGAATGATTGAGTACCTGGTATCGAGTACCCAGTACTGCCCGAAGCGCCCTAGCGGCTTTTGCCGGACTGCTGCTTCAGGCGTTTGCCCGCGAGGGCTGCGTCGGGCTTGAGCGACCCGATGACGCCTCCGACCGCGGTCCGCAGCTCGGCCGGTTCGCGGGCCGATTCCCAAACCGCGCGCAGGGCTTCGACGTCGCTCTTGGAGAGCATCAGCCCGAACCGCTGGACATGAAACGCCAGCTTGGCGGCAGCGGTCCGGCGAAGGTCGAGCCGCGCCTGCGGGTCGAGAACGACACCGGCGATGCGCCGCTGGCTGGTCTGGGTCGCGATTTCGCCGAGGGCTTCCAGGCCATAGGATGAGACTTCGTCATCATCGAGGATGTTGGCCAGTTCCGGCTCGGCGGTCGTGATGTCGAACACCTTGAGGCGGCGTCCCTGCGCCAGATGTGCGAACCACGCAGCGGCGGCGGTGCGCTGGGCTGAGCGCTCTTGTGCCGTCATCGACGTCGACTTGACCTGCCGCAGCAGAGGAGTCAACTGGCGGTCGAAGTCCGAGGTGGTTTCCGCGGCCCACGAATACGACACGAGACGGAAGTTGCGTGTCGTCCGCTGCAACTTCGGGGCCAGAGCGCTGGGACCGTGGACGACGACGGGAATGCTGGCGGTTCGCGAGTCGGACCGCAGGTTCGCCAGAGTTTCGGACAAGGGCCAGCGGATGATGTTGGGATGCAGCACGACCAGCTCGACGTCGGTGCGCGAAGCGGCCGCTGCGAAGGCGTCGCGCCCGGAATTGAAGACCAGGGGCTCGTATCCCAATTCCCGCAGGATGCCGCCGATCATCGCGCCCCGGTCGGGCGAGACCTCACCCACGACGGCATGCGCCCGGCCGTCGGTGACCAGCGACCGCTTCAGCACATCGACGACGCGCACCGCGCCGCGGAACGGCGTGGTGGGGTCGATCTGCAGAATGGCCGAGGCTGCGGCAAACTGCACCCGCGGATCCGGGAAATCCAGGGCCGACACGACGACCGATTTCTGCGGCGCCCCCAACTGCAGTTGGGCCAGCGTGCCGACCTGCGAAAAGACCTTGAGGGCCGCGACGGCGACCGGGGCACGGTTCGCGGCCACGGCTTCGGTGATGACGTCGACGGCGACTTCTGAGCCCGCCGACAAAGCCGCGTCGTGGGCCGTTCCCGGCCCTTCCGGCAGCGGCCGGTCGAAGCCGGCGCGACGCGCGTCGTTTGCGAGCGCGAAGCACAGGTAGCTGACTTGCGCCCTCCGCAGTTGCGGCGCGAGGGCCAGGGCTTCGCGCGCGAGGCGCAATCCGACGATGTCCGACGCTTCTTCGCGGCTCACCGATCGGGCGGCGACCGTCGCCAGTTGATCGTTCCACGCCCACAACGTGATCTTGCCCGCTGTGTCGTGGCCCGTGTCCTGGCCCGTGTCTTGGCCCGTGTCGGCCTTCCAGGGGTGCTGGTTGTGAAAGTGCTCGCGAACCGAGGCGAGCAGCCGCGAGACCGTGCCTTCGGTGGCCAGTCTCTCGACCGATTCGAGCGGAACATCAAGAATCCGGGCCAGCGCAGTGCGGCTGGCAACTTGCAGATCTCGCGGCTGATCTGCAGCGAGAGAGGGAAGCCACAGGTACGGAACGGCCGCAGCCGCGTGCAGTTCACCGAGCAGCGTAATGACGTGGCCGCGAAACGACGGATCGGGCGCCGTCAGCGCGCCGATGAGCGGGGGAATCGCCCGTTCGCGAATCATCAGGATGGCGTCCATGACCGACTCATGCTTCTCCGGATGGGCCGCATCGGCCAGCACCGCCAGCAAACCGGGAACGACTGCCTGGCCCAGCGAAATCAGCTCGGCCGCAGCGACGGCATGCTTTTCGGGGTTGCCGTCGAGATCGGCGATCAGTTGGGCGATGCGCTCGGGGTCGTTGGCGAACTTGATTGCCGCGGCGTTCGACAGGTCGAGCAGTTTTTCGGCGCCGGGATTCAGCTTGGGGACGGCGGCCAGTCTTAGAAACGCGGCCGCCCCGAACTTCGCGCGCAGGGCCAGCAGCACGTCGTCGTCGAGCGTCTCGGAGAGCAATTTACTGAGATACAGGTCTGCCAGATCGAGTCGAGCCACGTCGACCATGAGCAGCGTCGCTTCGAACAGCTCTTCGGGAGACTTGGGATCGGCGGCCAGAGGCGAGCGGGAAGGGTCGACCGGGAGCGGAGCTGCCAGATCGGGAGTTTCACCGGCGGCCGGCGCATCATCGTCTTGCGCGGTCGCCGTCGACGAAATGCCCAGCAGGCAACCTGCCAGCAGCAGGCGCAGAAACGCCCCGCGGATTCCTCGATCCATTACCCCAACTCCATTGATTCCAAAGGATTCAGCCCGTTGGACCAGCCGGATGCAGGCGCACCGGCCGCCGAGTTTCATCGGCATCAACCTGTTATGGTAAGGACCCGGCAGGGGCGAAAACAACGAAAATCCATCCCCAAGACCAAAAACCCGTTGCATTAACTACAGCCCGACCTCATGTGCGACGAGATCTTCAAACGTCTCGCGGCGGCGGATCAGCTTGTGGGCGCTGCCGTCGACCAGCACTTCGGCCGCACGGGGGCGCGAGTTGTAATTGCTGCTCATCGCCATCCCGTACGCGCCCGCGCTGAACGTGCACACGAGGTCCCCGCGCTGCATCGGCGGGAGCCAGCGCCCCTTGGCCAGAAAATCCCCCGATTCGCAGATCGGGCCGACCACGTCGGTCGCTTCGCAGCCGGGGATTTCGACCTCGTAGTCGGCGGGTGGATCGACGGCGGGCTTCACGGGCCAGATGCGGTGAAACGCGTCGTACATGGCCGGACGCACCAGGTCGTTCATCGCCGCGTCCTGAATCACGAACAGCTTGCCCCCTTCGCGCTTGGTGTAGATCACTTCGCTCAGGAGGATCCCTGAATTGCCGACAATGAACCGGCCGGGCTCGAGGGCGAGCCGGCAACCGGCCGCCTTGATGGTGGGGACGATGACCGCGGCGTAAGCTGACGCAGGCAGCGCTTCCTGCTTGCGGTAATGAATCCCAAATCCGCCACCCAGATTGATCCACCGCGTGTCGTGCCCCTTTTTGCGGAACTTGTCGACCACGTCGGCTGCTTTCACCACGGCTTCGGCGTAAGGCTCGGTCGTCAGAATCGGCGAGCCCAGGTGCATGTGGATCCCGCGCAGCGAAAGCTGCTTGTTCTTCAACACCTTGTCGGCAAGCTGCTCGGCCCGCTCGATGTCCATGCCGAACTTGTTCCCCTTCTTGCCGGTCGTCGTCTTAGCGTGGGTCTTGGCGTCGACGTCGGGATTGAGCCGCAGGGCCACCGGCGCGACCCGTTCGAGCTTGGCGGCCACGGCGGCGATGGCGTCGAGCTCGGCCTCGCTCTCGACGTTGAACATCAGCACGTTGTTTTCCAGCGCGAAGCGGATTTCGTCGTTGGTCTTGCCGACGCCGGCGAAGACGACTTTGGTGGTGTCGGCCCCCGCGGCCTTGACGCGATAGAATTCGCCCCCCGAGACGACGTCGAAGCTGCTCCCCGCCTGCTGCATCACCTTCAGAATGCCCAGGTTCGAGTTCGACTTCACCGAATAGCAGATGACCGGGTCGACCTCGGCGAACGCGGTCTGAATCTGCCCCAGGTGGTGCAGCAGCGTGCGCTTGGAATAGACCCACAGCGGGGTACCGTACTTCGCGGCCAGCTCCGCCGCCGGCACCTCTTCACAAAACAGCTCGCGGTTCTTGTAGTTAAAGTAGTCCATAGAGGTTTCTCAATATTGCTAAGTATCTGTGAAAATCTGCGCAA
>JACQFH010000619.1 GCA_016200145.1 Planctomycetia bacterium
ACGGCTCGACCCACCCTACAGCGGCCGATTGAAACTCGTCGTCGTCGTGACGGGGGACAAGGCCCGTGACAAGGGTCACGGCACGCTCCAGGCGGCGGAAAAAATCGATCGAGGCCAGAGGGCGGTTGCACCAGCCGGTGGAGATGCAGTAGTTGGCGGCGTAGGGATACGTGTGATGCCGGCGATGCGCACCGCGGCCGAGAATGATCCCGCTGTCCTGAAGAACCCGCACGACGAGCGGCGGCCGGGACATGTGCGCCCACTGGTGCACCTGGTTCGTGAGCAGCCCAATCGCACAGCAGGCGGTGACGAAAACGGCTGGGATCCCGAGCCAGGCGCCGCCGGCGGGCAGCGACAGCGCGGCGATCAGCACGGGGATCGCCAGAAATGCCACGTCGCCATTGGTGTCGATGAAGCGGCGGCGCAGGAAATCATCGGGGTTCACATGATGCACGCGAAACGGGTGCAACAGGCGCCGGCCGATGACGGGCATCGTCTCGCTCCCCCACGTGTCGGCAGCCCAATGAATCATCCCCGACAGAAAATCGGCGGCGAGCATGCCGGCTGCGATGACCAGCGGCGTCCACCAGTTCCAGAGGTCTTCCACGCTGGCCAGGCGCACGATATTCCACAACAGCAGCCCCGTCGCGATGGCGATGCTCGCGATCGAAAACGCTCTGCGCGGCAGGCTGAAGTCGTCGTGTTGTGGAAGGCTCATAATGCGTACACCTGATTGGCCCCGGTGCCGGCGACGACGTGTGCGGGCACCGCGATCGCTGAATGCCGGCGCTGCTTGAGTTGCTCGCGGGCCGCGTCGAGCGTCAGGCCGCGCTGTTCGAGCGCCGCGGCAAACTCGACTCGCGCCACTTGCCGCGCCTTGAACAGAAACATCTGCACGCGGCTCTGGAAATTGACTTCCCCGTCGCCGGTTGTCTCGACGGCGCAGAAAATGGCTTCCGGGTGCCGCGCCAGAACGCCGGCCATCACGCCGTCAGAAACGCTCGAGCTGGGCATGCAGCCGAAGGGCTTCACCGAGACGACCATGTGCGCCGATTTCTCTCGCACGGCGTCGATCAGCTTGCCGACTTCCATGTGCCCTTCGCCGCCGCGCAGCTCGAGGTCGTAGTGCTCTCGCGCCAGCTCGGCGATATGCGGCATGTCGGCCAGGTGGCTGTCGGCCAGGCCGATCCCCCAGGCGAACGTGTGAAACATCAGGCGCACGACCCGCTCGGCGGCCCACAGTTTGACGAGCGTCCGCCGGCCGTCTTTCCCCTCGAGTCCTTTTTTTGCCAGATCGGCGCCCCGCAGGTCGATCCGGCGCCTGACGTCGTGCGCCGTCTGCCAGACCAGGTACAGGATCCAGGCGGTGATCGGCTGGACGACGACTTCGGCCCCTTCCAGTTCGAGAAAGCGCTGCAGGCGGTAGTTGCCGTCCCCCTCGGTCGTCATCGCCCAGAACTCGCCGATGATCAGCACCTTGGGTTTGCCTTGCAGCCGATCGACTTCAATCGCGGCGAACCGGCGGCGACTGCGGCGCAGGGCGGTTAGGACCGAAGTCTGCCGGCGAAAAGCCTCGCAGACCGCCTGCTTCGACCATTCGATCGCCGCGTCGGTCGCGCCCGGAACGACTTCGTACGGCCGGATGCGGTAGCCCATCGCGTTGATTACGTCGCCGGCGACACACGCCTTGAGCAGCATCAAAAAGAGGCGCGGCGTGAATTCCAGCCCGGCGTCCTCCCCGGTCGCCTGTTTGAGGCCGCCGGTCTGCTGGAAGAGCATCACGCGAAAGCCCTCGAACCCGGCGTCGCGAAGCGCCTTGCGGTATTCGGTAACGTACGTGCCGAACCGGCACGGACCGCACGAGCCGGCGGTGAGGAACAGGTAGTCTTTCACGATGCGTTCGACGGGAACCTGCTTCTCGTCGCGCAGCGCGACCAGGTGCTTGACGAGATTGCCGACGGTGAAATACGTCGGGTTGCACTGCCCTCGGTTGCCGAATTCTTTGCCCAGGTGAAGGGCCCGCGTATCGGGGCAATCGAGAACGTCGACGCGGTAACCCGATCCCTGCAGGGCCGCCTGCAACAGGGCGTCGTGCGCCATGGTCAGGCCCCCGATGAGCAGCGTCGTCGATTGCCGCTCGTGCCTGCGGAAATCCTGCGGATTGGCGTCGTGCCACGGCGTGGGGGCCTTGTCTTCGAGGCCCAGTCGGCGGCGCTCATCGGCCTCGAACTGGCGAAGCTGCTCGTCGATTTGTGCGAATGTGGGAATGTCTTTCAGGGCAGTCGTCATTTGCAGCAGCCTCCGCTTCGAGATCCACAACCGCCCGCACAGCCTCCCGCGCCCACCAGCTCCAGCACTGGAAGCAGCGAACTGACGTTCGCCACGTCGCCGGCTTCGTCGGCCGCACGCGGCAACGGCGCCACGTCAGCCACCGATTGATACAACGGCCCTTCGCAGGGAAATTGTCGTTCGAGCTCCTTGGCGCCGATGCCGTAGACCTTCTCGTCTTCGCCGACATACGTCTCGAACGCCGTTTCCATTTCGTCGCGCTCTTTCGACGCGGTGTCATTGCCGACCAGGGCTCGGCTCAGCAGGGCCTGGCGTTCGGCCAGGAGCGCACGGCGTTTTTCGGCGACGCGGCGCTCGAGCTCGCTCATTCGCGCGGCGCGCTTGCGCAGGTCTTCTTCGTACCGCGCCAGCGTGTAGCCGTAAGTCTTCACGCGGATTTTCAGCGAGCCGGCGGGCTTGTTGGCGTCGAGGTCGTGCAGCGCCATGTACGGCGTGCTGCTGGCGCGAATGATCGAGTCGATCAGGCCGTATGTCGGCGCGTCGTGACCGCACTTGAAGCTCGACAGGTCGAGCACGGCGACGTTCGGATGGCGGGCCGCGAATTTCGCCGCCCAGACTTTTTGCGCGCTGTTAGTCGAGTAGTTCTCAGGCCACACATCGCGGATGTCGAGCGGGCTGGCGATCCGGCCGGAGGCGAGGTCGGCCTCGAACCAGCGCCGCAGCCAGCCGGCGTCTTTGGGAATCGAACGGATCGTCAGCACCGGGTAGCCGTAGCTCTGAAACGTCTCCAGCACGCCGTGGTTCATCCCCGGGTCGGCATGGTAGGGCCGGCCGAGAACCAGAAGGGCCACGCGATTCTCGGCCTCGACTTCATCGAGGATCTTGAGTCCGCGCGTTTCCAGGTCGCGCGTGAACTGATCAAGGGCCTGCCAGCCCTGGTCGACAGCGAAGTCGCTTTCGTCTTCGGTGATGCCCAGGCGCACGCCCCACGTCTCGTACATCTGTCGCTTCAGGTAATGCGGCTCCGAGAAGTTGACGGCACTGTCGACGTAGTCGATGCCGCGTTCGGAGAAGTAGTGCTTCTCGCGGGTGAAGGCCGCCTTGAGCACGTTCGGCGTTCCGGCCACGATGGGGCAGGCTGTCGAATCCTGGCTGTGCTCGAGAAAATTCGGAACGTGGGTGAGGGTCGGAAAATAGATGTAGTCGAGCGGCCGTTTCGGCGGCGCGTGCATCTGGAACAGCAGATGATGGATGTGTGCCTGTGCCACCTTGGACGGAAAACAGGGATCGACCGAGCCGTACTTGGCCCCGTCGCGGAACAATTCTTCCGACGTGGCCGGTGAGAAACAGACGTTCTGCGGCGGGATGCCGAGGGCCTCGAAGTAGGTGCGAAAGAAGGGCGCGGTCGAATACATGTTCAGGACTCGCGGCATGCCGACTCGCAGCGAACTGCGGCGGCGGGCGGCCGCATCGTTGGATCGTACAAAGCCGCGACGGATCGCCTTGCGCCGGATGCCTCCCCACAGCGTCCGCCGCACGGCAACGTCTTCGAGCGGGGAGCCCGCGCCGGGCAACGGCTGCGGTGCGTAGAATGTGCGGAATGCCACGCGCGCCTCGTATTCGAGCAGATTGACGTGCCTGGCTTTGAGCTCTTTCCTCTTGAGGACGAGCTGCTGCATCACCTCTTTCGACTCGACGGTCCCCCGCTCGCACGAGAAGCCGGAAATGTACCGGCTCGTCCCGCCGCCGGGGATCGCCGCATCGACAAACGTCCTTGAGCAGAGGTTGGGACAGAACCGGCAGCGGGTCGATTCGTCGTTGCGAGTCGAATAGTCGAGGCCGATCGCCGCGTCGAGGCCGATGAACGTCGACTTTCTCCGCTGGCCGACGACGCGCAGGGCTTCGATCGCCGCGCCGATCGCGCCCGCTTCGCCGCTGTGCGGATGGACGCGCACGACGGCGCCGGGCACGCGGTCGGAAATGTAGTCGACCTGGGCCTTGACGGCGGCCAGGTTTCGCTGCGTTCCCCCTTGCAGCACGAACCGCGTGCCAAGCTGCGCCATCCTCGGAATCTGCACGACGTACTGCCAGACGTTTTTGGGGAGCACGCGCGCCAGTCCCGCCAGCAGCTCGTCGCGCGAATAGCCTTCTTTCTGAAAGTTGACGCGGTCGCCGTCGAGAAAGACGGCGCAGCCATAGCTGAAATCGGGGCTCTGCCGGGCGCGAAAGGCGGTTTCGGCGTAATTTTCGATCGGCACGCCGAACTGATCGGCCATTGCCTGCAGGAGCATGCCGTTCCCTGCTGAGCACTGGTTCGACAGGCGGAAGTCGCGGATATCGCCGCCGGCCAGAAACAGGACCTTGATGTCCTGCCCGCCGATGTCGCAGATCACGTCGACGTCGTCGAAGAAGTGCACCGCGCTCTTCATGTGGGCGACCGTTTCGACGATGTTGACGTCCGACCGCACGCTCTCTTCGACGATGTCGCCGGCGTAGCCGGTCGCGCCGAAGCCGATCACTTCCAGCCGGGCGCCCTGGCTTTCGACCTGTCGCTTGAGATCGGCCAACAGGTCTTTCATGTCCTGCAGCGGGTTCCCCTGCGAGAGACGATACGCTTTGAACAGCACCGTTCCCTTCGCGTCAAGCAGCACGGCCTTCGATGAGGTCGATCCGCCGTCGAGGCCGATCACGCCGTGCACCGTCTGCCCGGCCGCCAGGCGCGCCGGGCGGAAATCAGGGATCGAGTAGTCGCCGATAAAACGTTCGAGCTCAGCCGGCGTCGAGACCAGGGGCGGTCCGCTCCCCGCCTTGCGGCCGGCGCTGCGTTCGCTCTCGATATGTTGCGCGAGCCGCTGCGACCCGGCGTAGCGGCCCAGGTGTTCGGGCTCGTCGATGGCGTAGATCGCCGCGCCGTAGGCCGCGTAGTACTGAGAATTCGCCGGCAGGACGACGACTTCATCGAGCGGCGCCTCGCGCGGAAAGTCGTAGCCTCGTTCGCGCCACGTCTCGGGGATGCGCACCCGCCAGCAATCCTGCAAAACGGGAAGATACGTGTTGGGGCCGCCCAGCAGCAGCACTTTGTGCCGCAGCGTGTTGCCGCGCGCCAGCACCGACAGGTTCTGCTGCACGATTGCGTCGGCCAGCGAGCACAGGATCTCTTCGGGGCGGATGCCCGACTTCACCAGGTTGACGATGTCGGTTTCGGCGAACACACCGCACTTGGCGGCGACTTTGTGAAGCTTCGCCGCGTCGAACGCGACGGCCGAGGCGGCGACGGGGCCCAGACCGATCTTGATCAGGCACTTGTCGATCGTGGCGCCGGTGCCACTGGCGCATTTGTCGTTCATCGAGCAGATCGGCTGCTTCCGGCCGGTGGCCGGGTCGAGCTTAAAAATGATGATCTTGGCATCCTGGCCCCCGAGCTCGACGACACTCCCCACGTCGGGGTGCAGCGCTTCGACGGCCAGCGTGACGGCGTTCACTTCCTGGACGAACCGGGCTCCCAGCGGCTGGACGAGCGGCCCGGCCCCCGATCCCGTGACGAAGATGCGTGCCTGGCCTGCGGCAATGGCCGGAAATTCAGCCTCGACCGCCTGAAGTAGCTCGAGCGTTTTCTCAGCCTGCCTGGTCTCGTGGCGCTGGTAATCGCTCCACAGGATTTCGCGCGTGGCGCGGTCGACGACGACCGCCTTGACGGTCGTCGAGCCGACGTCGACGCTGACGATGAGACTGCTGTTCTCCGTCGCTTTCATCGGCAAGGCCCAGTTTGCACCGTGATCGACGTCGTGCCGCGTACAGACCATACAGCACGCCGGATTTCGCTGTCCAGTGACGCACCAATCAGGCGTCATCCCGGTCGGCATATAACGCGCGGGGTTTGCGTAGGATGGCCTTCCAGGCCGTCCGTGACTCATTTTCTGCTCGACGCCTGGCTGTCGGCATTGGAACCTGAGCCGAAAGGAGTGACCGGGATTCATTCCGACCGACAGCGGAGGTAAGCTTCTTGAATGGCTGCGCTCCAAGATAACCAGATTCAGATTCCCCGGCGCTTCGACCCATGACGCTGCATGCAACCGCCCGATGGATCGTCGCGTTGTCCTTGACGGTGCTCTCGTTTTCATCAATAGCAGGTGCTGCTCAAGACGCCCCGGGACGCCCGGCGACCGACGCCCTGGGGGACCCGCTACCGCCGGACGCCGTGGCGCGGATCGGCACGGTTCGGTTGCGGCACGCGGCGGAAGTTTCTGCGCTGGCGTTTTCGCCGGACGGCAAGCGCATCTCGTCGGCGACGATCTGGTTCGACGTCGGCGTGTGGGACGCGCACACCGGCCAGTCGCTCGCATTTCGCCGCCGCCGCCAGGAAGAAACTCTGTTTCGCGCCACAATCTCGCCGGACGGCAGTCTGTTCGCGGGCAGCATCGATATGGGCGAGCTCGGCGTGCAGGAATCGCTGAGCGGCAAGATTCTGCACCGGTTTTTGGGCGAGCCGGGCTTCGTCGATGGGGCGCTGGCTTTCTCCCGCGACAATCGCTGGCTGGCGTCGGCCGACGAACACGGCACCTGTCTCTGGGACCTGCAATCAGGAAAATTGTCGCACCAGTTCGAAATGAAGCGAAAAGATGAAACTGATCGGTTCTGCCACGCATTCACGCCCGACGGCACCATCTTCATTCAGGCGCGCTCCGACGGCATCACGTTCTGGAACGTGCAATCGGGAAAGGTGCTTCGCCGCATTGATTCGAAAAAAGAGGATGAGTGGCCGGGAGGCGCGGCCGTGTCGCCTGACGGCGAACTACTGGCGATCAAGGACGGCTTCGGCCCGGTCGACATCTGGGAGATCAAAACCGGGCGAAAGGTGCGAACAATTGAGAACCGGTGGAACTATGCTGCCCCTGTCTTTTCGCCCGATGGCAAATCCATCGTGACCGTCCGGGAAGATGGCGAAATCAGCTTTTGGGACGTGGAAACAGGCACGGTCGCACGCTCCCTGAAGGTGCTGCAGGAAGGATATCCGAAGAGTTTCGCCTTTTCGCCCGACGGAAGACTCCTGGCTGCCGGCGGCAGCGATCATCTAATTCGGATCTGGGACGTGGCGTCGGGAAAACAACTGCTGCCCGCGAGCGACGGGCTGGGGGGTACGCCCTCCGTTCGCTTTCTTTCCGACGGCAAGACGCTCCTCGCTCATTGCAAGTATGACGTAAATCGCAAATACGCCACCATTGATGAGCGCCTGAGTTTCTGGGATCTCCGGGGCAAATTGCTGCGGCAGGCAAGACTTGCTCCCGAGCGGGCCCATGCCCATGCACTCTCCAGCGATGCCGGCACGATCGCCTATGGAATCGGCACGAATTTTGGATTCATGTTTCGCCCAACGCGCAACGGCCACCTGAAAAGTTCAATTCGTCTGTGCGACGCGGGAACGGGCAAGGAACTCGCCAAGGTGGAAGGAGTGCCGTGTCAGATCCACGATATAGCGTTTTCGCCCGACGATCGTTTTCTGCTGGTCAATGCCTTCAATGCCGGCCAAAACAAGGAAGGCTATGACCACGTCTTTGCCCTGCAGATCTGGAAACGAACGTCGTCCACGAGCCTCGAAAAGGTCGCCGACATCCCGATGAAGTATTTTCTCTCGGGATATTGTGTCTCGCCTGACAGCCGCTGGGTTGTCGTGACTTCCGATTCGGGCTATCGCTTCTACGATTGCGAGACCGGAAAGCTGATCCGCAGTTTTCCGGACATGCCCGGCTCGGTTGTCGCAGTGTCGCCCGACGGACGATTCCTCGTCTCACGGGACGCCGACGACGCGAGGACCGGCAAGTCGGTACTTGTCTGGGAAAGCGCGACGGGCAAAAAGATCTGCGAGCTGGACTGCAAACCCAATCAGACCAACTGGGCTCCCCTCGCCGTGTCGCCCGACGGGAAGTTCGTGGCCGGTTGTCTCGACCGGGAAGTGATCGCTCTCTGGGACGCCTCGACCGGCAAACTGGTCGCACAACTCGCAGGACATCGCGGCGACATCAGCTCCCTGTGCTTCTCCCCCGATGGCCAGTCCCTCGTCTCCGCATCGGCCGATACGACGATCCTGGTCTGGGACTGGAAAAAGAAGCTGCCGAAGGATTTAAGGTGATCATTAGAGCGGTTTCAAAGGAGGCCTAGCGCAATCTAGGAGGGCTCGGTAAGCTGGGTTCATCTCAAGGAGGTGATCCCGATGGAACCATACGACGCGGAGTTTCGTGGCGAGGTGCTCGCCGCGTGCGATACGAACGAGGAGCGGCGCACAATCGCGCTGCGTTTCAAAGTTTCGGAATCTTGGTTGCGGCGCATCCAGCAGCAACGTCGCGAGACCGGCCAGATCGCGCCAAAAAAGGCGGCTCCGCGTCAGCCCAAGTGGCATGCCTGGGCAGACTGGCTTGTCGCGAAGATCGCTGCTCGGCCCGACATTTATCTACGCGAGTTGCAAGCCGAATTAAAGCGCGAGCGTGGCGAAGAGGTCTGTCTGGGGACGATCTGTGCCGCATGTCGTGCGCTCGATCAGTCTCGAAAAAAAAGACGCTGATTGCCAGCGAGCAAGATCGCCCGGATGTGGTCGAACAGCGCGCGGCGTGGCGTGCTTCGCAGGAGTTGATCGATCCCGCTAAAGTCGTGTTCATCGACGAAACATGGGCCACAACCAACATGACCCGCACCTACGGCCGGTCGGAACTCGGCACGCGTTTGGTGGATAAAACTCCTTGCGGACGTTGGGAGACGACGACTTTTCTGGGCGCGTTGCGGGCTGAGGGGTTCATCGCTCCACTCACCGTTGACGGGGGCATCAATGGCGAACTGTTCCGCGCCTGGGTCGAGCAACACCTGGCGCCAGTTTTGAAAATTGGCGATATCGTGGTGATGGACAATCTCTCCAGCCACAAGGTCGCTGGAATTCGCGAAGCCATCGAAGCGGCAGGCGCCGAGCTGCGTTATCTGCCCCCGTACTCGCCGGACCTGAACCCGATCGAGCTGGCCTTTTCGAAGTTCAAAAAGTTGCTGCGCGACGGAGCCGAACGGACCGTCGATAAACTCTGGGAACTCTGCGGCAGAATCCTCGACCAGTTCACGGAATCCGAGTGCCGAAATTATTTTCAACACTGCGGCTACCGACAGACCTAAAATGAAACCGCTCTAGTCGAAAACTGGCTCGCACGCTGCCAGTCACCGCCAGATTGCGCGAGCCGCACGAGCACAATCAACAGCACCGGTGCGACGATCGATGGTCCGATGCCCCCCCACCAGGCGCACGCCAGCACGACGGCAAATCCGAGCAGGGGCCCTTTGTCGCCAACTTCGAAGGCCTTCGCGATGAGCAGGGTTGCCAGAACGGCCCCCACGGACGCGAGATAACGCAGCGCCGTCAGGCGCCATTCAGCCGCGACCGCCCAACGCCGAAATGCTCCCAGCATTCCCGATGCTCCGCTTCGCAAGACAGCCCGCTTTGTGGCTTGCGCCCTCCGTCTCTTCCGGCGGTGCAAGCGCCTGCAACTGATTGCAGAACAGGACTGATTCTAAGCGGGAATCGCGGGAAATGGTAGCTAGACCGGCCGCAGGATCAGCATGCCCAGGGGAGGCAGCCGGAGCGCGATGCTCTGGGGGTGGCCGTGCGTGGGAATCGGCTCGCTGTACAGCCCTCCCATGTTTCCGATATTGCCTCCTCCGTAAATACCGGCATCGCTGTTGAGGACTTCCGTGTAGTATCCGGCGCGCGGGACGCCGATGCGGTAGCCGTCCCGGGGGACAGGGGTGAAATTCAGGGCCACGACCGCAAAATCATCGCGGTTCTTGGCGTAACGCACGTAGGCGTACACGCTGTTGTGCCAGTCGTCGCACTGGATCCACGAGAAACCGTCGTGCTGCATATCGAGCTCGTGCAGCGCCCCGTGGGCGCGGTAAACGTCGTTCAGGTCGCGCACGAATCGACGCAGGCCGTCGTGGAACTGGTGCCCGAACAATGCCCAGTCGAGTTCCTGGTCGTGGTTCCATTCGTGCCACTGTCCGAACTCGCTCCCCATGAACAGCAGCTTCTTGCCGGGCATCGTGTACTGGTAGCCGTACAGCAGCCGCAGGTTGGCGAACTTCTGCCAATGGTCGCCCGGCATCTGCGAGAGCAGCGCCCGCTTGCCGTGGACGACTTCATCGTGCGAGAGGGGCAGAATAAAGTTCTCGGTGAACGCGTACACCATGCGGAACGACAGTTCATTCTGGTGATACTTGCGGTGCACCGGATCGTGGGCCATGTACCGCAGCGTGTCGTTCATCCAGCCCATGTCCCACTTCATCGAGAAGCCGAGGCCTCCGGTATAAACGGGGCGAGAGACGCCTCCCCAGGCGGTCGATTCCTCGGCGACCGTCAGCACGCCGGGGAACTCGCCGTGCAGGACGGTGTTCATGTCTTTCAGGAACTGCACCGCTTCGAGGTTCTCGCGGCCGCCGTAGTGGTTGGGAATCCACTCGCCGGGCTTGCGAGAATAATCGAGGTACAGCATCGACGCCACGGCGTCGACGCGCAGGCCATCCACGTGGTAAGCATCGAGCCAGAAGCGGGCGCTTGACAGCAGGAAGTTGCGGACTTCGTTGCGGCCGTAGTTGAAGACGAGAGTGCCCCAGTCGGGATGGGCCCCCTGCCGGGGATCGGCATGCTCGAACAGGCAGGTGCCGTCGAACCGCGCCAGGCCATGCGCGTCGGCGGGAAAGTGGGCGGGGACCCAGTCGACGAGCACGCCGATGTTGTGCTGGTGGCAGTAATCGACGAAGTACATGAAATCGTGGGGTGAACCGTGCCGGCTCGTGGGGGCGAAATATCCGATCGTCTGGTAGCCCCACGAACCGTCGAAGGGATGTTCGGTGATCGGCATGAGCTGGATGTGTGTGTAGCCCATCTTCCGCACGTAGTCGACCAGCATTGGCGCCAGCTCGCGGTAATTGAAGAATTGCCGCCCGTCGCGAGGCTTGCGCCACGATCCCAGTTGAACTTCGTAGATCGCGAGGGGCTGTTCGTACCAGTTGGTCATCTCGCGGCGGCGGATCCAGGGCTGATCGCGCCAGCGGTAGTGACCCAGGTCGCAGACAATCGACGCCGATTTGGGGCGCAGCTCGGAAGAGAACGCGTACGGATCAGCCTTCTGCTCGAATTGCCCCCAACTGTTGCACAGCGAGAATTTGTAGGTATCGCCGTGACGCATACCGGGCACGAAACCGGCCCAGTTGCCGTCGTCGACACGGTGCAGGGGGTGCCGGCCGTGCTGCCAGTGATTGGCGTCGCAGACGACCGACACTTCCCTGGCGTTGGGGGCCCAGACAGCAAATCGCACGCCGGACTTGTCGTCCTGGATGTCGGGATGAGCACCCATGACAGAGTACATCAAACAGTGCATCCCGTGACGCATGGCCTGCCTGTCGTTGTCGGTGAAGTTCAGGGAAACCGGACGCGTCTTGCCCACGGCGGGTCGCCAGGGGACCGGGCGCGGGGCGGCGTGCCGCGAATTGGGTGTGGTGGGGTCCATTTGAGCGAATCTTCCGGCAGGGCGTCAATCGAGCGGTCAAAAAGACGCTGGCGCAGGGAATCGGTAATTCGAGTGGCCTGTACAGGTTCGGGCGATGCGGTCATGTCACTTGAGGGACGTGCCGGGTTTGCCGCGGCGAGCGGTTCTAGCGGCCGTGTCGGAACACGGACTACTCAGTGCTGAGTACTCGGTACTCAGTTGACGCGCGTGACGACGCTGCCGGATGTAAGGCTTTCAGCATACAGTTTTCACTTCGTCACGAGAATTCCCTCAAGTTTGCATCGGAATTTACGCGTCGCGGAAATAGACTTGGCGTGCACCAGGTCTCACCCCGAGCAGGCACCTTGACGCGACTCCGCTTCATTGTTTTGACGATTGGACCGCCAGCCATTCTGGTCGCCGCCTATACGTTGTGCTTTCCCGCGCACGACCACGAGCAGGCCACGCAGGTGGCGCAGTTCGTCGAGGCCGAAGCCACCGCGGCCCTGGAACGTGCCGGCCGGCACGACGCGCTCGCTGCGGCCTGCGCTGTCGAGGCCCGCACGGTCTTGCCGAGCCTGCCAAAATCGAGCCACCTGCTGATTCGCCCTCCGTTCGTCATCGCCGGCGACCTGTCCGAGGCGGAACTCGAAAACCTGTATGAACAGGCGGTGCTCCCCGTGACGTCCGGGCTGTGGCGGTCGTACTTCGATCACAAGCCCGATGCGCCCGTGACGATCGTTGCGCTGCGGGGCGATGCCAGCTTCGCCGCGGCCGCGGCGGAGCTGGACGGTTATGAATCGTCGTCGTACGCGGGTTACACGCAGCGCGGCCAGCGGCGGATCGTCGTCAACCTGGCGACGGGGCGAGGGACGCTGGCACACGAATTGTCGCACCTGTTGGCGCTGTTCGATTTTCCCGGGATGCCCGAATGGTTCGACGAGGGGCTCGCGTCGCTTCACGAAGAGACGGTCTTTTCCGACGATGGATTGACGCTGATCGGCGTCGAGAACTGGCGATCGCGGCTGCTGCACGACGCGCTGCATCGCAAGCAGCTTCCCGCGCTGGAATCGGTGATCAGAAACCCGGCCTTCCGCGGGGAAGGGGAGGGGCTCAACTATGCGATCGTCCGCGGATTCTGCCACTACCTGCAGGAGCGAGGACTGCTCAGCCACTTCTACCGCAAGTTCCGCGATGGCGTGCAGCAAGACCCCACGGGCAGCGCCACGCTCTGCGAGCTACTGGGCGCCGCCGATATCGGCGAAGTCGATCGTCAGTTTCGTTCCTGGCTCGAGGCGCGAGCTGGTCGCTGACCAGTCGTTGGAGTTCAGGCTTCAGCCTGCGCAGATTGGGAATGATCACAGAATTGCATCCGTTGGGTGCATGTTCAGCACTCCACGTATGCAATTGTGTGTCCGATCAGGCAAGAGCGCAGGCTGAAGCCTGAACTCCAGCGCTCAGCCGGCGTGCCGCGCGTTAATCGTCGACAGCGAAGCTTCCACCTGAATTCGGGCGCTGCGCGCTTCGAGCATCAACTGGCGGAACACATCGGCGCGGAGCACGCCGGGCAGCGACATCAGCGTCTGCCCGGCCTTGTTGAGCAGGTAGATGTCGGCGGCAGGATAGAATTCCTGACCCGGTTCCTGGCGGATGACGATCTGGTCGACATCGGTCAGCGACACCTCGCGCAGCAGGCGATTGCCGATCGATTTCCGAATCTGCATCGTCCGGTTTGTCAGCGCGTAGACCTCGCCGAACAGTTTCAAATGGAAAAACACCTGAACGGCGATGATCGCCGTCGGCAGCGGAAAGAGCAGGTGCGACAGCTTAATGCCGAACACCTTCTGCGGAAACCAATCATAAAGTCGCCCCAGCGACTTACCGATTCCGGTGGCGGCGATCGAAGGATAGACCGCCATGATCAGCGCCTGCTTGCCCGCGCTGACCCCCGAAATCGCGGGGGGCTTTTGAGCTAACATCGTCGTCGCATCTCCCGTGAATACTTATCGCTGCGACACCCGTCGCGCGACGTCACCACACCAGAGCGATCTGATAGGGATGCCTACCGTAGCACGAGCCTTGCGCGCTTTCCAGTGATGCGGGGTGCTCGAAGGCATCCGCGAAGAGGCAAGCCCGCCGCGAATCAACTTCGCCCGGCATAGACTTCTCCCCCTCTCCCTGTCTCCCCCTCTTCTTTCCTTTGTGACCGGCCCACCGCCACAAGCTACTTCCCCTTCTTCCCCTTCCCCCCCGCCGGCGCCCCGGAGGGTTTGAGCTTCAGGACGCAGCGGAAACCCACGTCGGTCGGGTGTTCCGACTGCACGATTCCATCGCGGGCGCAGACCAGCCAGTTGGGGTCTCCCCCTTTCACGACGCGCTTGTTCGTGCCTGCGCTGTTTTTGGGGCCGGTGGGGTTGCGCGCCGTCGAACCGGCGTCGGCCACCAGTTGTTCGTAATACTTCTCGGAGTACCAGTCGGTACACCATTCACGGGCGTTGCCGGCCATGTCGTACGCTCCGCAGGGACTGAAGTCGCCGCGGAACGAACCGACGACGTCGATCTGGCCCGGTTCGCGCGGGCGGTCCCAGACGAACGTTCCATTCCCCCAGGGAAACTTGAAGCCGTCGGTCCCCCGCGCGGCCTTTTCCCATTGCGCCTCGGTCGGCAGCTCTTTGCCGGCCCACAGCGCAAATGCGTGCGCTTCGGCCCAGGTGACCCCCATGACCGGTTCCTGCGGATCGCGGGGTGACCGCGCCGGCTTGGGGACGCGCCGCTTTTCGGAAACGGCTTCGCGGTAGGTGTCGTAACGGGCGGCCGTCACTTCGCGCATGTCGATGTAGTAGGCATCCAAAAGCACGCCATGCTCGGGGGCCGCATTCTCGTCGGCCGAATTGCTCCCCTGCACGAAGATGCCTTCCGGAACGAGGGCCATCACGGCGCCGTCGGTATCGCATCGAATGCGCCAGGGGAGTCCCGAGACGCTGTTTCCCGCACTGGCGATTGCCGTGAAGCCTTCGGGCAGCTCGTACTGCGTCCGCGAATCGTCGCGAATCAGACCGACCCCTTCCATCCCTCCCGGGGCCGACCCGCGCGAATAGGCGAACTTCGTCGAATCGTGCTGCGGGTCGCCGGGAACGAATGCAAACCGATCGGCATCTGTGGTCACGCCCACTTCGAACGGAACGCCGCCAGGAGACGACTCGGGAAGCACGCCGAACCGCGAATGGCTGGGAGGCAACTCCCCATCGTCCGAAGGTTCCAGATCGGGTACGTCTTTCTTCTTCTTGCGGGAGGTCGTAGAGGACTTCTTCCCGGAATCGGAAGCCAAGCCGTTCGGCGCCGCCGCCACGGCCGGCGTTGCGGCAGGAGCGCTGACCACCGGCTCGCCTCCCCCCGCGCCGATCTTGATCTGCTGGACTTCGATCTTCTTCTCTTTCGTGCACCCGGCCAGCGCCAGGCATACGCCTAGCGCCACCAACCACGTCGAGCGCGGAAGAATCTTCGTCATGCGAGCATTCCTGTAGAAATCTCGTCTCACCCGGAGCCGGGCACCGCCGCGAAGAGCGGTGGTCCGACGACGTTGTGCCCAGAGAGCCAATCCCAATTGTCGATCCGGCAACCCCGCATTTCAAGAGCGCGCGAGGAAGCCCTCAGATGTGCTGATGAATCCTGGTTTCTTCAATCCGCGCTGATCCGCGTCTATCCGCGGTCAGTCTTTCTTGGGTGCGTCCAAGGACCGGGTCAATTGATCCGCGGATCCTTTTTTCCATTTGCGACGCAATTCCGAGATTTCCGCCCGGACCTTGCGCGCCGACCAGAGGGAATGCAGCCCTCGACGCCTGAGCCGCAGGTGCTTGGCCGCCAACACGAACGCCTCGTCCCGGGGCCCGCCACTGTCGAGCAAAACCAGGAACAACAGAAAATGGACATCGAGTTGCAGGCTGCGCGGAGACGAATCCGGACAGGAATCCGGACAGCCCTGGCGCAATTCTTCGACCGTTGCCCGAAGCAGGCCGCGCAGCAGCGGTTCAGCCTCCTTGTCGCGATCGAGCATGTGCAATGTGTTGGCCCGATCATAGATTGCGACCGGACAACGTGGCGCGACGCGATGGGCACGTTCCAACCAGGGCAGTGCAGCGGCATAGCATCTGGCTTCATGCAATTCGTTGCCGTGCCGGATGAGCGCTATGTGATCACGAGACGAGTTCGCGTCTGATGTATTGAGCGACACCAGGTTCCAGGAGTCGAGGATCAGCTTTTCGGCCTGATCGACGGATCCCGGTGCTTTGAGTTCGCTGAGAATGGCTCGTCGTGCTCTCAAGGTGGTCCAATCGTCGCCTGACTTGGCAAGCGTCGCGAGTGCCTCGCGTCGGCTTTGCTTTCCGGACTCTACGCTCTCGCGGAATAAAGCTCGCAGTCGTTCAATCAGCCGAATCTCTCTCGCACGATGCCTGATCGCAAGAGCGCGCTGGCCTTTGAGCAAGTACAGCAAGGCCAGCCCCTCTGCTCTGCAGAGCGCGATGCACCGTTGGGGAGTTTTTCGAAGGAGTCGTTCCAGCCGACTCCGATACGTCATTGCCCGATGTCGATCCGATCGCACGTACCACCAGAAGTGAACCTTTCGACAAACGTAGATCAGTTCGTGCCAGATCGAAACAAATCTCCGTTCGGTCCGTGGTGGGGGAAGGGCTGTGCACATGGTTTCAGTCCTCGTCTGACCCGGAAAATACTATGGGCCGCGACGGCGTGGTTCTTCTGAGGCAGTCCTGCTTCCTGACACCGCTCCTGACTTGTACGTTCACTGTTTGCACACTCGTGGTGGCGAGATGATTGGCGGGGGGCCTATTATCATGCAACCGAAATGACGCATGACGAATACGACGTGGCGATCGTGGGGGCGGGGGCGGCCGGGTTGCTGGCGGCAGCGCGGGCGGCCGAGCGCGGCCGCCGCACGATTCTGCTGGAAAAGAATACTCGCCCCGGCGTCAAGATCCTGATGTCGGGGGGGACGCGCTGCAACCTGACGCATGCCTGCGATGCGCGGGGCATCGTTGACGCATTTGGCGAGCAGGGGCCCTTTCTCCACTCGGCGCTGGCCGCACTCGGCCCGCGCGATCTTGTCTCGCTCGTCGAAGCCGAAGGCGTCCCGACCAAAGTCGAGCCAACCGGCAAGATCTTTCCGGTCAGCAACAAGGCGACCGATATTCTGGCCGCGTTCCTTCGCCGGCTCGAGCGCAGCGGTTGCACGCTGGCCGCTGGCGAAGCAGTTACGGCGATCGACCGGCACGAGGAGCGGTTTCGGATCACGACCGCGTCCCGAACTCTACTCGTTGAATCGGTGGCGATCACGACAGGGGGCTGTTCGTACCCGGGATCGGGGACGACTGGCGATGGATACTCCTGGGCAGCCCAGTTCGGCCACATGATCATCCCCGCGCGGCCCGCGCTCGTTCCTGTGACGACGAATGCCGACTGGGTTCGCGACCTCAAGGGGATCACCATTCCCGACGTGGCGGTGACGGTGGAGCCGCGGGTCGCATCGGCTGAGCCGCCGCGCGCGTCACGCAAAGCGCGGCCGCTTGCGTCGCGCCGCGGATCGTTGCTGTTTGCGCATTTCGGGCTCTCCGGGCCGGTCGCACTCGATGTCAGCCGGGTGATCAGCGGGCACGCCCGGCCGCAGGACCTCGATCTGGTCTGCGACTTCCTGCCATCGACCGCAGAGCCCCAACTGGAGGAACTGTTCCGCGACGGGGCGCTCTCGGCAGGTGGCAAGCTGGTCACGGCGCTGATGCCCGATGCACTGCCGCGCCGCCTCGTTTCAGCCCTGCTCACTCTTGCCGAAATCCCGGAGTTGCAACGGTGTGCCGAGCTGGGGAAAAATGGCCGGTCGCGCCTGGTGCGGATGATCAAACACTGCGCGATACCCGTATCAGGAACGATGGGCTTCAAGAAGGCCGAAGTGACCGCGGGAGGGATTTCGCTGGTGGAAGTCGACTCGCGAACGATGGAAAGCAAGCTCGTGCGCGGGCTGTACCTGGCGGGCGAGGTGCTCGATCTCGACGGCCCGATCGGCGGCTACAACTTTCAGGCCGCGTTCAGCACGGGCTGGCTCGCGGGGGAAAACCTGTAAAACTTCGCCTCGCCGGGATCTGGCTTGCCGGCTACAATGCGGCCCAGGAATGGATTCTGTCCGCGAGCAGGAGATCGCGCGTGAACACGACGTTTCCCCGGCCGGGCCTGTGGTCGCAACTGGCGTGGCGCTTCAAACCGGTGGACTGCGGGGCGGTCGCCTGCACGGGATTTACGGGGCTGGCGGCCAGTCTGCCCGCCGACGTGCGGGAATTCGTCAGCGACTCGTACCCGCGCAACCACACGTTCACGCCGCTCGTCGATCGCCTCGTGCCCAAGCGAAAGCTGGCCGTGCGCGTGGCCGGCCTGTCGCGGTACTATCCGCGGCCCCTGTCGAGCCTGCTCGATCTCAGTTGCTCGAAGGGCTATTTCGTGTTTCACGCCGCCTCACATCCCTTGTGCGAACGTGCGCTGGGAATCGATTTGAGCGACGAGTGCCTGGATGTGTGCGGGCGGCTCAAGTCGCATTTCGCGAACGCCAGGCGTGTCGACTTCGTGAGGCTGACGCTCCCGGAACTCTCGCAGCGCATCGATGAATTCGGCGGGCCGTTCCAGACGGCGCTCCTGCTTAATACATATCAATACCTGTTCTTCGGCAGCACAGTCGCCCCGGCGGTGGGGCAGGACCATCGCGAGATTTTCCGGCTGCTGCGAACCGTCTGCTCGGGCCGGATCATCTTTCACAACCGGCTGCAACTGGCCGACCTGCAGAGCGACCCTCAGAGCCGCGCGTCGCAGGCCGGTACGGGCGCCCTGTATCACCCGCAGGCGATCCGTGCCGCGGCGGAAGAGTTCTTCCGCGTCACCGAGCTGCGCCGCTGGCTCGGCCGCCCCGTCTGGCTGCTGGATGCGATGTAGGTCAGGCTGGAAAGCCTGACCTACACGCACCAGTCGACGACGCGCCAGTCCATCCAGCGGCGGTCGGGGTCGCCGTTGCGACGGGCGATGAAGCCCAGGTGGCCTCCCGAGCGAGAGAGCGCAAGGTGCACCGCCGGCGACAGCCGCAGCTCGCCGAACATGGCGCCCGGCACGAGCGGGTCGTCGGCCGCCGCCAGAATCTGCGTCGGCAGGCGAATTTCCGGAACGAACTGGGCCGAGCTGCACAGCCGGTAGTAATTGAGGGCCGTCCCGAACCCGCACACGGGGGCCGTGAACATTTCGTCGAAGTCGAACACGCCGCGCGGCACGACGTTGGCCGGCAGTCCCGGCGCGTCGGGGATGCGGGCCCGCAGATCGAACACCTGCCGCACGAGCAGTTGTACGAAATGGCGGTCGTAGAAGCGATTGACGCCGCGGGCCAGAGAGCGCACGCAGGTGAGCAGATCAACCGGCGGGCAGACCGCCATGGCGCGATCCAGATTGGCGGGCAGGCTCGCGGCCGATTCGCCCACCAGTTTCAGCGTGATGTTGCCACCCAGCGAAAATCCGACGAGCGCGACGGGAGAACCGGGACACAATTCGCCGATCGCAGAGAGGGCCGCGGCGGCGTCTTCCGACCGGCCGCTGTGATACGGCATGCGCGCCAGGCCAAAGCCGGCGCCGCAGCCCCGCAGATCCATGCGGAACGCCCGGACCCCACGCGCGTTGAGTTTCGCAGCGATCCGCTGCATGTAGGGGCTGGCGTGACACCCCGCCAGGCCATGAATCAGAAGCGCGGCTCGCTGGCCGGGCTGCCAGCCGGGCGGACAATCGTCGTGCAGAACGAGCTGATCGCCGTCGCCAAGCACCACGCGGCGATGATGTGCGGGCGTCGTGTCTCGCCGGTGCGGCCAGTACACTCCCGCCAGGGTCTGCAGGTGCCCCGTTCGCAGCAGCCGATGCGGTTGAAAGTCGATGGAAGTCACACGACGGCCAGCGCGCCCAGACCCGCAGCACCGATGAGCGCGACGGCGGCGAGCTTCAGGCGGCCGCGGTATTGCCCGTGGGTCATTTCGTTCAAGCGAAAATAGCCCGCCGACGCGGCCAGCATCACCGTCACCATGCCGAGGCCGGTGCCGAGCATGGTCAGGCGGTGTTTGACGATCTGATCGCGCCACGATTCGTGCAGGCCCTGCCGCAGCTTCGAATTCAGGTCGAGCTGCAGGTGGGCCCGATACATTTTTCCTTTGATGCCGTTGCCAAAGTCCTTTTCGAGCTCTTCGCCGACGAGCGCTTTGACGGCGTGCTTTTCGATGAGGTTCACCGGCACGCTCCAGTCGCCCTCCAGCGGATACTCGTCGCGGTAGAAATTACGGATGTAGCCGGTGGCAAGCTGGGTGACCTGCTCTTCCGCCTCGGTGAGCGTGGCGAACCGCTGGCTGCTCAAGGGAACGAGCACCCCCGAGTCGCCGGGCAGCGCGCCGCTCTTGGCCCACTCGGGCTCACGGGGGAGCGTCTCGCGGACGCGCAGGACGCCCGCGGCCGCGCGGTAGCCGTCGAGCCCGCCCAGCGCCAGCGCCGCATCCTGGTTATTGATCGTCGGCCGGCCTGGACCAGCTGCGGCGGGCGCAGCAGGAGCACTCGGCGCTGCCGGCGCGCCCGAGGGTGCGGCCTCTCCATTGGCTTCGGCCGGCAGCGAATTCTCTGGCGAGGCCGTCGTCGGCTCGTCTCTCAACGAGACGGGAATCACCTCGGCCTGAGTGGAATCCTGCGGCGCAGCGCGAAGATCGAAATGGGCAGGACGCGTTGTTCGCTCGACCCGCCGGGTGGATTGGCGATCGCGCGACGATGATTGGTCGTCCCTCACGTTCGTTGCGGATGTGCCAGCCGAGCTCTGGTCGACGGTCCTGAGCGACGTGTAACCCACGCCGATGAAAGCCACGACGGCCAGCGCCGGCGCCACAAGCAGCATAACGAGCAGCGCCGATTTGATCTGGCGATTGAAGGAATGCGAGCCCCCCGAGGCAACGAGCACCGTGACGATTACGACCAGCGCCAGCCCCGCCAGTCCAATGGCGAGCACGGCGAGGAGCCCCAGTCCCACCCAGGTGGGAGCCGCTGTGTGTTGAATCATGATCTCACTTCCTCGCATCGCGAACGTGCGTGTCTTGACGAAACGGCGAAATTATGCGGCGGGCACGACCGGGCGCTGCTTCGGGGGAGTCCACGTGGCGGAAAGTTGCACGACAGTCGAGATCGCCACTCCCCACAGCGTGCCCCAGTTCTGCTGGAACACGAACGCGGCGGGAATCATGAACGCAATGAATCCGGTGAACAGAGTCGACGCGATCCGGAACCGGTGCGAACGGTACGAGTCGGCCAGCAACCACCAGCGGCGGATGCCGAACAGCGCTGCAAAGTACAGGACAAAACCAGCCAGTGACGGCTCGGTGACCGACGACCGCGCGGTCAACGGGAAATTGCCGACGTGGTCGAAAATGCCCCGGAACTCGCTGCGGAGCGGCAGGTCGATGAGCAACTCTTCGTTCAGCCAAAAGGCCAGCGCTCCGACGGCGGCGCCCAGCGCGGTCTGAACGAGCCTGCGCTGGTGATTCTCGGCGCCGGTCCCTTCCCAGAGTTTCGACGACAACAGCACGGCCCACGAGCCCACGATCGTCGTCAGTGCGAACAGTCCCAGGCCGCCGGGTGTCGTCAGCAACTGGTGCTCGGCATTGACGGCCGGCAGGTGGCTGACCAGTCCGCTTACGGCTCCTGTCGCCAGGAGTCCCCAGACGACCGCCATCGTCAGCGCGCCCGAGAGATCGCTCAGTCGCCTGGGGAACGCAATGTCACGAACAGTCCAGGGAGTGGGAATCGTGACTGTTTTTTTCGCGGCAGGACGAACGGCGGGTGGCGCCGGTGGCGCAGCAGGACGTGGCATGACGACCGGCTCTGCCGGCGCCATCCGCGGTGAGCCGGCAATTCCCGGGCCCGCCACAGCGGCCGCCTGTCCTTTGGCCGTCATGGCCTTCACCACGAAGAAAGTAATCGCGCTGATGCCGGCGAGAACCAGAAGCTCCCCTTTGGCCATCCCCAGACCCATGACAGTTCCAGCGGGCGAACCCCGCACGAGTCCGAGGAATCCGATGACGATGATGATGGCGAGCCACGGGCGTTGGCGAATCTCGTCGGCCAGGCGCTGGCCGAACTTGCGCGAGGCGGCCCCCGCCTCGCGCGCCACGGGAACCGGCGGCGCTGGAGGCTGCGGACGGGGAAAGGGATTAGCCGCCGCGGCCTGGGGCGGCGGATAATGGGCTGTCGCCGCGTCGGCGTTTCGCGGATAGCGAGCACCCGCCCCGGGCAGCCCCGGTTTCACGACGGCGTTCCGTTCGAGCTGGGGCACGTCCACGAAATGGCTGGCGGGAATTTCCTGGGCGACGTTCTGGTGGAGCGCGGGCAGGCCCTGTTTCGCGCGGCGGAATTCTTCGAGCAGGCGCGCCGCGCCGGGTGTGCGGCGCTGGGGGTCTTTCTCCAGAGCCTGCCCCACGACGGCGCGAAACTGTGCCGGGATCTTCGACAGGTCGGGGGGCTCGGTCAGGTGCTTCATCAGGATTTCGCCCGTGCTCTCGCCCGAGAAGGGGACGAATCCGGTGAGCATTTCGTAGAGGATGATTCCCAGGCTGTAGACGTCGAGCTCGCTGCCATATTTGCCGCGCGCCACCTCGGGCGCCATGTAATACACGGTGCCGACGCTATCGGTCTGCGCGCTGCGGCGGCTGGGGGTGATGAATTTCGACAGCCCCACGTCGCCAATCTTGACGATGCCGTTCTCGCGAAAGATGTTTGCCGGCTTGAGGTCCCTGTGCACGATGCCCCGGTCGTGCAGAAAGGCCGTGCCGGCGGCAATCCCGGCCAGCCAGC
>JACQFH010000620.1 GCA_016200145.1 Planctomycetia bacterium
ATTCCCGATTCCCCGAACAGCAGGTTCCCCAGCCCCCCCACGATGACGGTGATCGTCATCGTCAACAGGTTGGCGGTGGCGGTGAGCAAAGCGACCGTCAGCACGGCGACGTACTTGGCCAGCAGCACGCCCATCCGCGGGATCGGCGCGGCGACCAGCACTTCCAGCGTTCCCCGCTCGCGCTCGCCCGCCGTCAGGTCGATCGCGGGATAGACAGCCCCGGTCACCGTCATCAGGATCAGGATGAACGGAATGATGGCGGTGATCGACACGCCGCCCGACGTCGCTCCTTCGTCTTTCGTCGCCTGGCGGACCACGCCAATCGCCGGGGCCGGCTGCGACACGCGCAGGGACTTCAGCCGTGCGGACAGGAACCGGTCGTTGGCGATCGACAGGAACTTCTCGACATACGCGGCGGCCTCGCGGCTGGTGACCCAGTCTTCGCGGTAGACCAGCTCAACCGACAGCTTCAGATCGCGCGCGGGGTCGTAATGGGGGATCACCTGGGGCGCCATGCGCAGTCCCAGATGAATGTCGTAATTCTGCAGGCCGTCGGCGATCTGCCGCTGATGTCCCATTTCGACGATCGGCTGGCCGCGCGCCTGCTGCGCCGCGGCCTGTTCGTCGCCGACGTTGATGGCCGGCATACCGGCTTCGCGCAGGACGTTAAAGAAAAACTGACCATGCTCTTCGCTTTCGAACCCCATCCGATATCGGGGCGTGCTGACGGCGCTCAACTGCGAAACGAAGAACTGCTTGAACGCCACGCTGAGCAGCGGGTACATGAGCAGCGGCATCAGGACCAGCGTGACGATCGTGCGGCGGTCGCGCAGAATTTCACGCAGCTCCTTCAGCGTCAGCCGCCCCAGGCGCCGGAATCGGTCGTTCGACGATGGCACTTCGACGTTCAAAGGTCGGTCATTCTCAGTCAGCCGCCCCCGCCAGCGCGGGCCCGCGGACCGATAATTTCAGGAACATCTCGACCAGCGAATGGCAGCCCGTTTGTACCCGCAACTCGGGAAGAGTCCCCTCGGCGACGATCCGGCCGCGGTGCATCAGCCCGAACCGAGTGCACGTGCGCTCGGCTTCGTCGAGATGGTGGGTACAGAGAATTACTGCCTTGCCCTCACCCCGCAGATGGTCAATAAACTCGGTGATCACGCGGGTTCCCAGAACGTCCAGGCCGAGCGTCGGTTCATCGAGCAGCATGACCGGCGGCCTGTGGATCAGGGCCCGAGCCAGATTGACGCGCTGCCGCTGCCCCGTGCTTAGCGTTCCGCACGGGCGATCGATGAATTCCGAAAGCCCAAGCAGGGTCGCCAGCATTTCCAGCTCGGAGCGCGCCGCATCGACGGAGACGCCGTACAGATCGGCGAAGAACAGCAGCATCTCGCGCGGCGAAAGATACTGATACAGCCCGGCATTCGCTGCGACCAGGCCCACGCGGCGCTTGACCTCGTCGGGGAATTCGTCTGAACGGAAACCGTCGATCGTGGCAAACCCCGACGTGGGCTTAAGCAGCCCCAGAATCATCCGCAACGTTGTCGTCTTGCCGGCGCCGTTGGACCCCAGCAGGCCGTATACATCGCCCGAATTGACCGTGAACGACACGGCGTCGACCGCCGTCAGGTCGCCCCCCCCGGCCAGGGGAAATTGTTTGGTCAACTCGCGCACGTCGATCATGACGCGGCCTTCTGCATCGCGAACCCGGTCAGCCGGACCGGCACGCCCCGTTCGGCCAGGTACCGCTTCGTCTCGGGGATCGAGTATTGACCGTAATGAAATATGCTGGCGGCGAGCGCCGCGCTGGCCTTGCCCGTCGACAGGGCCTGATACAGGTGCTCGGGACTGCCGGCCCCGCCGCTGGCGACGACAGGAATGCCGACCGCCTCGGCGACCGCCCGCGTGATTTCCAGGTCGTAGCCGTTCTTCGTCCCGTCGGCGTCCATTGACGTCAGCACGATCTCCCCTGCCCCCAGGTCTTCGACCCGGCGGGCCCATTCGACGGCGCGCAGCCCTGTCGGCACGCGCCCTCCATTGACGAACACTTCCCAGATTTCGGCTCCCTCGTCCATGACGCGCTTGGGATCGATATTGACGACAATGCACTGGCTGCCGAACTTGAGCGCCGCCTCGCGCACAAACTCGGGGTTGCGGGCAGCGGCCGAGTTAATCGACACCTTGTCGCAGCCGGCCTTGAGCAGCATGCGGATATCTTCCAGCGTGCGGATGCCTCCGCCGACGGTGAGCGGCATGAACACGACCTCGGCCGTTCGTCGCACCACGTCGAGCAGAATCTCGCGCTCTTCGTGACTGGCGGTGATGTCGAGAAAGACGAGCTCGTCGGCCCCTTCCTGCTCGTAGCGGGCGGCAACTTCCACCGGGTCTCCGGCGTCGCGCAGGTTCAGAAAATTGGTCCCCTTGACGACCCTGCCGCCGTGAACGTCCAGGCACGGAATAATGCGTTTGGCGAGCATGGGCAAAGGCGAACGATGCGAGAGAAGCGGGCAGCCGGCAGAAGTGATACGCCAGAATTTACTTTAATTCTGGCGCCCGCCAACCGCAACCGGGCCGTTGGAGTTCAGGCTTCAGCCTGCGCTCTTGCCGGGTCAAACGCGCGCTTGCATCCTCAGCGGGCGGGAACTGCGCTCGGTTGTGTGCAATCGTGTGTTTCACCACCGGTCGCGCAGGCTAAAGCCTGAACTCCAACAAAAAAATGCCCCGGCCGCGCGGGGCGGCCGGGGCACTCACAATCAATGGTGTCAGCTCTGGTTGTGCTTATCTTGTGTAGGGTGGATTTCAATCCACACGACGATTTGATTCGCGGGGACCGAAGTCCCCCCTACGTGTTGTCGTTAGATCCCCGGGATGTCCAGCTTTTCGTCGAGGGCGATCTTCCGCAGCTTGTTGAGCGCCCGTGTTTCAAGCTGGCGGATGCGCTCTTTCGTGACGCCGAACCGGCCGCCGAGCTGCTCGAGGGTCTGCGGTTCGGTGTCCTGATTCAGGCCAAACCGGAACATGATGATGTTCCGCTCGCGCTCGTCGAGCCGGTTCAGAATTCGAATAATCGCTTCGTGCTGGTGGTGGTTGACCATCTCCTGTTCGAATTGGTCCGATCGCTGGTCGGGCGACGACTGGAAGAACTCTTCGCTGCCGGTGCGGTAGCGGTCGAGCTGCGTGTGCTCGGCCGGAATCGAACGGGCGTAGTTCTTCATGATCGCCCACGTGGCGTAGGTGGAGAACTTGAAGCCGCGGCTGAAGTCGAACTTCTCAATGGCGCGAATCAGCGAAATGTTGCCGTCGCTGACCATCTCGAAGAAGCTGCCGCTCGGCTTGACGTGCTTCTTGGCGATCGACACCACCAGCCGCAGGTTGCTGCGGATCAGCAGGTTCTTGACTTCGACCGCTTCTTCCAGGCACTGCTCGATCTGGTCCATGACGCGCGACTTGGCGCGCGACACGTCGAGCTGGTCGCGCAGCCGGGCCGCCTTGAACTTCAGATAGTTCATCTTGCGGAAGTAGTACGCTTCCTGGTCTTTGGTGAGCAGCGGAATGTTGTACAACTGGGCCAGGTACGGGGGCAGGCCCGGGGGCGGCCGGAACGCAGTGTGCCTGTCGCTGCCGGCGGGTACATCCACCAGGATCAGCGCATCGGCATTCGGCGCCTCGAACGAGGCGTGGTACATGAACTCGATCGGCTGATCCACCAGAAGCTTGGCGCGCATCTCGCCCACGATGCGGTAGATGCTGGCCTTGGTGCGGCAATAACGCCGCGCCAGACGGTCGACCGACATCCCGCGCCGGAACCCGCGATGGATTTCTTTCTTCACGTCGTCGGTCAGCGGCTGCGGAGCATTCGGGAAGATTGATGCTTCCGGATGGTGCTGATCGTAATTCTTGAGCGTGTAACGGATCGTCTCGATCGCACGTCCCGTGCGGCGGGCGATGCGGCGGCTGATTTCCGCCGGGCAACCGCCGGCGCGCGCCAGGCGCCGCGCACGCTCGATGATGTCGTTGCGCTCGCCGTCGGTCATCTGCGTGAATTGGGCGCTCCGCTCGACGTCCCCCGCGTGCCGGGCAACGAACCGGTCCACCGACGACTGCAGGAAACCGATCCGCTTGCGGTTCCCGAACATGAACCGGCGACTGACGAGGCCCCGGTTGCGCCAGCGATCCACCGTCTTCGTCGAGACTTTGAATTTCCGGCTGACGTCTTCGACTGTCAGCACCTGCTCGGCCGAATTTTCCGCGTTAATGTTAGCGCTGTCCGACAGGTCTTCGATAAACAGGCGCAGATCGTGCGCGGCTTCTTCACCAGTGACGACCAGGTCGGGATACAACTCCGGACGGTAGTCGGTGATGCGGAAGCACAGATCCTGATACCGGTACTGCTCGGCCTGATTGAGCTCTTCCAGGAGCCGTTCCGCCTTGTCGATCTGTTCGAGACGAACGTCGCGCGGCGCGTACCGGACCTGCTGCTCCTTCAATTGGCGAATCGCCGGGTTTTTGTAGTTTGGCATAATCCCTAAGCGGCCATCCGCGGCCGCCCTCCCCGGGTTTTCCTGATAAAACCCGTCCTGCTCGTGAAGCAAACCATGTTCCGTAGACCTGAATTAGCTATTCCGGGACCGCGATCAGGTCCTTTCCCTCGCAGTCCAATTGCCCGCACCGGTCGAAGTCTTGAACGGCCGATTGTGACGTAAGCCTTTACATTACAGTTTGTTGAGTGTTTTCCACGCCTTGGCAGTCGTCACCATCCGAGATGACGATATGTGTCTGTGATATATACGTAAACGTAAGACGCTCCGATCAAACAATAAGTTCGCATACGAACGAAATTTGCCAAAATTTCCTGGCCAGTGAGGCGAAATTGACCAGTTTGGCCGGGAAACACATAGATTCCCGTTGATGCATAAGGCGACAATTGGGAGGCGATGTAACGTGTCCATCCGGCGATATTCGTTGATCTTCGCGGGTTCTTGACGCGATTCACTCGTTCCAGGGCGAAAGTAGATGCGGCATCCTGCCGCATCGGGAGTGGACGCGGCTTGCAGATTCATCGGTGGCCGACGTTGGGGCTGGTGGTAATGGAGTTCGGATCGGGGGGGTAAATCGCGATGCGGCAGCATGCCGCATCTACTAGACGTCCTCGTCCCCGGCTTCCGACATGCCGAGGTGGCGCATCTTGCGGTACAGGTTCGAGCGGTGCAGGCCCAAGAGGCGGGCGGCTTCGGTCATGTTGCCCTGCACGCGCTTGATCATCCGGCGGATGTAATCCTGCTGGAACAGGATCGTCGCATCGGCCAGTCCCCGGTCGGTGGCGATGCCGGTGGCATCGCGACTGGGGCTGAGGATGAATTCCAGGTCCGAAACTTCGACCTTCTGGCCGGGACTTAGAAACGCGACCCGCTCCATCAGGTTCCTGAGCTCGCGGACGTTGCCCGGCCAGGCATGCGCGCTTAAGCGCGTGCGGGCCTCGGGGGAAATCGCCAGGGCCGGGCGCCTCGCCTGCACGCAGAAGCGTTCGAGGAAGTGCTCGGCCAGGGGCAGGATATCGTCGGGCCGTTCTCGCAAGGGGGGCAGTTCCAGCGCGACGACGCTCAAGCGATAGTAGAGGTCCTCCCGGAATTTCTTGTCGCGCACAGCATTGCTGAGATTGACGTTGGTCGCCGCCACGACGCGCACGTTGGTCCGAATCGCTTCGACGCCCCCCACGCGCGTGATCACCTTCTGCTCGAGGACGCGCAGCAGCTTGGCCTGGCCGCCGGCGCTCATGTCGCCGATTTCGTCGAGAAACAGCGTGCCTCCTTCCGCCAGCTCGAATTTGCCGTGGTGTGTTTCGCGGGCGTCGGTAAAGGCCCCTTTCTCGTGGCCGAACAGTTCGCTTTCGAGAAGGGATTCGGTGACAGCGGCGCAGTTGACGGCAATGAACGGGCTTTCGCGGCGCGGCCCCGAGTAGTGCAGCGACTGCGCCACGACTTCTTTGCCGGTGCCGCTTTCTCCCAGAATCAGCACGGGCAGGTCGGTTCCGGCGAGCCGTTCGACTGTCGTGCGGAGGGCCGCGATGGCGGGGCTCGTCCCGATGATCGACACGCCCTGCGTGACCTGCTCGGTCAGGTGCTTGTGTTTCCGGTCGAGCTGTTCGTATTCGCGGGTGGTCGCCAGCGCAGCGGCGGCCTGCACGCCCAGCTCGGCCAGGCTTTCCTGGTCGTCGGCAGTGAAGTCGCCGTGACGCTTATTGATCGCCTCGAACGCCCCGATCCGCTGCCCCTGCGGATCGACCAGCGGTACGCACAGGATGTTGCGCGTCTTGTAACCGCTCTTCACGTCGACCTGGCGATTAAACCGCGGGTCGCGGTAAGCGTCGTCAACGATGATCGCCTGGCCGGTCTGCAGGCATTCTCCGACGATGCCTGTGTTGTCAGGAATGCGCAGGACCTGACCTTCGTAACCGAGGGCGAGGTACGCCACGACTTCGTGATGGCCGCGGTCCCAGATGAAAATGCTCGAACGGTCGGCATCGAGCAGGCGTGCTGCTTCGCGGGCGATCTGTTCCAGCAGCGATTTCGAATCGCGTGCCGCGCCGAAGCGCGAGGCGATGTGCAGCGTCGTCCGCAGGCGGTCGATTCTCTGCGCGAGCATATCGCGGTGCTGCGTCACGTCGAACGACCAGCCGAGCGCCCACGCTACCGCGAGCACATTCGGCAGCGATTTGGCGGTCAGGCCTCGCCCGCAGAGGACGAGCAGCTCGCTCGATTTGCCTCCCTTATGGATCGGCGCGGCACAGAAGTTCCAGCCGCCGGCGTTTGCCGACGGGGCGAGCGTGAGCATTCCCGCCGCGTCGCGATCAAGGGCCTCGGTCAGCAACTGCTGCGGCAAACTCTCGACGGGCAGTCGGCCGAATTCACCGAGCCGTTCCCAATCGCTGCCGCGGTGCAGAACGGCGACCCATTGCGCCGCAAATTCCGACGCGACTTCGGGAAGCTCCTGCTTCAGGAAAGCGGCCAGGCCGCCGGCCCCAGCCGCTGACTCAATCAGCCTGATGCAAAACTGCAATTCGGCGTTGGCCGGGTTAGCCCGCGAGAGCCAAGGCAGACTCGACCAGGTCTGCCATTCGGGTTGCGACACTGCCAGCGGCGCCTGGTGAGCAGCGGATTCCATGCTGTTGTCAATTTGATTCGAGCGGCTCCGGCTGGCGACCCGATGGAGCGCGCCTTCGCGACCGGTTAATCGTCATTATGATGATTCGGATCGCGATTTGTCTACCAGCGGTCGCATTAGCTGAACTCGAATTGATTCCTAAGGGGCGGGCGGCTTTTCGCCTGGCTGTGTCTTAAGCCACTCGATCGCCAAGCCCATTCCGGGATCGACCATCGAGTTGAAATGATCGCCGGTCGGCACGGTTTTGACAGTCACGTCCTGCCGAAGTTTTCCCAGATCCGTCGCGAACCGCTGAATGTCGTGTGGCGTGACCACCGAATCGTCGGCGGACCAGAACAGGAAGACGGGGCATTTGATTCGCGCCATGTGTGTCTGCGGCGAGCTGCGCCGGACAAAGTCCACGATTCCGGGATACCCACCTGTCAGGGTCAGGAGCCGCAGCATGGCGCTCAAATGTTCTTCCACGTTGGGTTGTGGCGCGTAGGCGATGCAGCCTTTGAGACGCGGTTCATGCTCGGCAAACAGCAGCGACAGCGTTCCCGCCGAGCTGTGGCCGGCCGCGAAGATGCGCCGCGCATCAACCTGCGGCAATCGGGCCAGCACGAACTCGAGTGCCGCGCGGGCATTCGCCAGACCGCCAAACGCCGCCGAAAAGGCACGATAAGCGGTCGACATTTCGCTGTCTGATGCATCTTCGAGTCCCGCAGTCAGCGCGCCGTCCAGCGAGTACGTGACCACAGCATAGCCTGCGAGGGCATACGGAAGCGCCTCGGAGTGATAATCGGGATCATCCAGGCCATTTCCCGTGAGCAGGTTCGTTCCGGCCGGCGCAACGAGGACGCAACCCAGAGAACCCGCCGCATGCTCCCCCGGCGGCAGGTAGACGCGCAGTTGCATGCGGGCCGCAGGCTGGCTGTTTCCGGCGTTGGCCGCAGCCAGATCGAGTTGATAGACCTGCACGCCGGTATCGTCCATCGTTTCCGCCTGTCCCAATTCGGGAAACGCCGGCGTGCGGATTGATTCCACGGGGAAGGGCTCGCTCGCCTGCGCGCTGGCCGCCGGCGGCTTCATCATCGACGAAACGAAGTAGTAGACTCCCCCGCAGCAGACGAGCAGCAATGCGCCTGCGGAACCGGCAATGATCAGCAGCCACTTGACGGCGTTCGACGAACCGGCTTTGGCCGGCCTGCGGACTTCCCGCTCGGCGTCGTCTGCGGGAAGGCGCTTGGGGGCCGGCTTCGCTGAGCGGCTCCCGAAAATCGAATCGTCAGAATCATCCTGCGCGACGTCGTCGGCTCCTTCGTCTTCCGACAAATCGGCGAAATCGGCATCGTCATCGGGCGCTTCCGACTCGGGGATTCTCGTCGTTGAGCCGCAGGAATGGCAGCGCATCATCTTTCCGGCATTCGAGTCGGCGACTCGATAGGTCTTCTGACATCCCGAACACTCGACTCGAATCGCCATGGCATTCCTTCCGCACTTCCGGCCCGATGAAGATGATCGAATTCCCGCTGGCGATCATGCCATGAATTGAACGTCGGGGCAACTTTGCGGCGACTGACCAAGGGGGGAAATGGGGCGTAAACGCGCCGCGCATCAATTGGGCGCGGGGCAGGTCTGGCAACACGGGAAACAGACGGCGGACGGGAAGGAAGGGAACACTCATCGACGCTTATCTGCGCCAATCGCTTTTTTCCGGCCTATTCTGATTTCAACCGGAATATGTCCATGATGATCGCCTGGTCGACTTTGCCGTAAGCGTCGTCGCCGCCGACGTGGCCGAACACGAAGATCCTTCCGTCCGCGGCCTGGAGGGCGCGAGGATAGTACGCTGTTCCCGGCAAGTCCAATTTGTGCCAGCTCGCTCCGCCATCGCTGGTCGAGTGGATGCCGCTGGTCGCCACGTGCAGAATTGGTCCTTCGCGCGTGGCGAGAAGCTCGGGCTGTCCGCTGTGCGGCAGGACCGACGGGCCCGCCTTCTGCGCCACCCAGCGATCGTCCGTTTTCTTGAGCGTGCTCTGCCAGCGATTCGTGTCGCTTGCGCGGCGGAAAATTGCCAGCAAGTCGCCGCTGACAAGTTCGGCCACGTCGAATTCTTCAGTCCAGCCGCCGCGCTGCTCGGCAATCGTCGCCGCCACAGGACCAGTCCAGTTGCGCCCGTTGTCGGACGAAATCAGCAAAGCGGGTTCCACGAAGCTGCTGAATTCCTGGCGCGTCTGGCTGCCTGCCGCCGCTCGGGCGACGCCGGCCAGCAACACGACCCGGCCGTCGCGCAGCACGCGAATCCGTCGCGGCCAGGTCATGTACTTCGCGGCGTCGAGAGGGACCGCAGGCTTGCTCCAGGTGTTCGTGCCGTCGCCGGATCGCTGGACGAAACCAGTCTGCGGCAAATCCGGATCGTAGGGGAGGTAAAACCCGAATACGCCGCGCAGGACGGTGCCGTCGGCGAGCGCCGTCTGGGCTTCGTTGGTGACTCCATTCATGCACGACTTGAACGAGTCGGCGCTGACCTGTGTCCAGGTCTTTCCGGAATCGGTCGAGCGCAGGTGGACGTTTCGCAGGTCGAGTCCCGTCATGTCGTAGCCGGGTTGGCCCGGCGGCGGCCACGTGAGCTTGTGCTGCACATCTTTTGGGGCCGGCTGGCGTCCCTCGATCGGCCCGGTCGCCTGCGTGAAGCTCACCATCAGGCTGCCGTCCGGCATGACCCAGGCGCCGACCCAGCTCGTGAAGCCAGGAGTCTGCGGCGAATGATAAATGGTCTTGCGGGTGTGCTCGCCGGCAGAGAATTCGGCGGCACTGGCGGCCGGAGCGAAAGCGCCCAGCGTGAGAATTGTCAACACGACGGTTGAGGCCCACGGCGAAAATGGTCGCTGCTGATTGCTCATACCGGAATTTGACGACTCCGGCAGGTCAGCGACCTGCCCCACGTGGAGCAGGTCGCTGACCTGCTCGTATCGTCGTCGCGTCGTCGACTTTTCCTTGTACGGGATCATGTGCACGTGATGGTTCCTTATCTTGGATTGTCGCGGATTTCTCGGCCGGGGGCGGGCCGAAGTACATGGGTGTCGGCACAAATCCGATCAGGATAAAGGCCAGGGTCAGCCAGCCCAGAACAATCCGGGGAATACCCAGCGGCATGTTGTCATCGGCGGTCGGGGGATGGCGCGTCCCCATCAACCCCACCAGGACCAGCATCAGCGTCCAGGCGAAGTATTCGAAATGGCCCCGCACGACTTGAAAGACGACAATGGCGATGGCGCCCACGTACAGGGCTCGGGCAATCCGGTGCGCCGGTTTGCCGATCAGGCAGTACAGAAGATGACCGCCGTCGAGCTGTCCGATCGGAATCAGGTTGAGTCCGGTGATGAAAAACCCCACCCATCCGGCAAACAGGATCGGATTGAGGCCGATGTCTTCTCCCGGCTTGAGCGGACGGTGAATCCAGCCGACCATCCATTCGACGAGCTGCGGATTCGTCCACCCGAATGATCCGGGTCTGATCTTCCCGATTTCCGAATGCCGGATCCCCCACCAGTTGAGCGGCAAAGCCACGGCCAGCCCCGCCAGGGGCCCGCTGATGGCAATGTCGAACAGTGATTTGCGATTCGCCACGCCGGGCTGCTGGAAAATGACAGCGCCCATCGTTCCCAGAGGGCCGAACGGCACGGGAATGAACATCGGCAGACTTGCCGGGACCCGATAGCGGCGGGCCTGCAGGTAGTGCCCGGCCTCATGCGCAGCCAGCATGATCATCACCGCGATCGCGTACGTCAGGCCGTTGAGCAGCGTCGGTCGCCAATCGATGATGGGACTTTCTTCCCTGGTTATGAGATCCACTACGACGATCGGAGTTTTTTCCCCCGTGTCCGGATCGGTTGTCTGTTGTGCATCGAGGAACCCCATGGTGCCTGCGTAGAATGTGGTCAGGCAGGTCGCCAGAAACAGGATCAGCGGCACCCTGCGACCCGGCAGTCGCCGAACGCCCGGCAGGGAATCATCCCGGGGGCTCGGGCCAATGGGGGAATTCGCATCGTCGGGTTCGCCGGGCAGTGGGTTCGGCGTCGGTCGTAATTCGTCGGCGATGATGTCGCTCCTTCATGCCCGCGGCGTGCTTCCTTCGAGAACTGTATCAAACTGGATCGCTAGATTCCGCTGTGAAGGCGTCCCGTGTCTGGTCCGTGCCGGGATTCTCTTTGGGATGGCTCTACGGTATCTTGAAGGGATGTTTTGCCGCAGCAATGCGTCTCATCCGATGGAACGCGCGACCGTCCTGTCGCGGCGCAACGTCCTGGCGTTCGGGCTGGGGGCTTTCTGCCTGCCGCAGGGCGCGATTGCTTCGCCGCGTTCGCCGGCTGCGCGGGGTGCAATTCTGGTGGTCCTTGACGGCGGGATGAGCCAGTTGGAAACCTGGGATCCCAAACCGGCGGCGCCGCCTGAAATACGCGGCGAATTCGCGACGATCGAAACGGCCGTGCCGGGACTGCGGATCGGCGAACACACGCCGCTGATGGCACTCGAATTGCAGCGCGGGAACATCATCCGGTCGGTCCACTGCGATGCCCGCAACGATCACTCGCCGGGTTTGCACCTCCTGCTGACCGGGTACGAGAATGTCGGGGCGGGAGTGGCCCTGGAGCGAGCGAACTTCCGAAATCCCTCGGTCGGTTCCGTGCTGGCGTCGCGGCTTGGTGTCGCCAATGCTGATGGCGTACCCCGGTTCGTCACGTTGCCGCGGAGCGGCCAGTTGAATGGGCAGGTGAACTACAACGGCCCGTCGTTTCTCGGGGTCGCCTGCGAGGCATTTGAAACGGGCGACGCACCTCGGAATTCTCAATTGCCTCTGAAAGTCCCACTGGGGCTGACGCTGCCAATCGATATGCCGGTCTCGCGATTGAGGAACAGAATCGAACTCGCGACCATGTTCAATGGACTTCGGGAGCACCTGGATCGTGTTGACTCGGCCCGTGAGATGGATGCGCACTACCAGCGTGCCGTCCGATTGCTGACCGGGCGGCGGGCGCAGCAGGCGTTTGAAATGGAACGGGAGTCGGCCGACCTGCGCCGCTCGTACGGCGACCATCCTCTGGGCCAGGGGCTTCTGCTCGCGCGTCGGCTTATCGAAGCGGGCGCGACGTATGTGGTCGTCAACGCCGGATGCGAGGCGAGTTGGGACACGCATGCGAACAACTTCAAATCGCTCAAGAATGACCTCTTGCCCCCGATGGACCGGGGGGTGTCTGCCCTCCTCCGGGATTTGGACGAACGGAACCTGCTCGATGAAGTGCTCGTGCTTGTCGCCGGTGAGATGGGGCGGACTCCGATCGTCAACGCCGCGGCCGGCCGCGATCACTGGACCACGGCGTATTCGATCTTCCTGGCCGGAGGCGGGTTGACTCGCGGCCAGGTGCTCGGCAGCACGACGCCGGATGCCCGCTATCCTGCCAGCCGACCGATGACCGTGCATGACGTCCTGGCCACGGTGTACCACCAGCTCGGTGTCGACCCGGAGTCTCTCCTCGTCGACTCGCTCGGACGACCCGTTCCGATCCTGCCCGAGGGTCAGCCGATTACCGAGTTGATTGCTTAGGACAATTCAGCACACATGAGTTTTGATCTCCGCCGATTCACGATACGGTACGCCAGGCCAGTCTGGGTTTGCAGGCAGCGCTGGTGCTCTGCCTGGCGCAAAGCGCGGCAGGCGATCCGGCGGACGACGAAACGGTTGAGGAGGCGGCTGCGGCGGCGAAATTGCAGGCGCCGATTTCCGATACGGCGGTCTATGACTGGGTCTTTGGCGATGGCGCCGATCTTGCCGCGGGACGCGCGCAGCTCGAGACGCTGTTGCGGCAGAGGATCGCCATCGTCGATCAGGTTTGTGGATTGACCGACACGCAGAAGCAGAAACTGCGACTGGCGGGGCGTGGCGACGCCAAGCGGGTCATTGATCGTGTCGACGAGCTGGGGGCGAAAATCCAGATCGTCAGGAACTACCGCGACAAGGCTTATGAGCTGCTCAACGAAGCGCAATCGATTCGGCACGACCTCGTACGGCCGGGACTTTCGATCGACGGTTCGCTGTTCGTCAAATCACTGGAGCGGATTCTGACGGCCGAGCAGGTGGCCCGATTTGCACCGCTGCGGGCGCTTGTTCGCGCCGGCGCACTGATTCGAGTCCGCCGCGGCGGTTCGGATGAGGTGCTGGAGATCAACCTGACGGGAACCGCGTTCGCCGACGATGAATTGGCGCATCTGCGCGAGCTGCCGGGCCTGCATGCGCTCGTACTGGACAAATCGCAGGTGACCGACGCGGGGCTCGCGCATCTGGCGGGTCTGGCGAGTCTACACGGTCTCGCGCTCTCGCACACGCGCGTGACCGACGAGGGCCTGGCGAGCTTGAAGGGATTGGCAGGGCTCAGTGAGCTCGCGCTCGACGAGACGCGGGTGACCGACGCTGGCCTCGCACACTTGCAGGGGCTCACGGGCCTGCGATACCTCTCCCTCAAGAACACCCGGGTGAGCGACGGGGGCCTGGATCACCTGAACGGGCTCTCCAGACTGGAAACGCTGGTTCTCGACGAAACGGAAGTGACCGATACGGGGCTGGCGCACCTCAAGGGGCTTGCCTGCCTGCAGACGCTGCTGCTCCGCAAGACGAAGGTCACGGATGCGGGAATCGCCGAGTTGAAACGCACTGCGCCCCGGCTGGCGATTCACAAATGAATGGGATGGTGGGGGCAGGGAAGGATCAGCACGATGATCGTCGACATGTGGATGAAGCGGGATGTGGTGGTCATCGATTCCGGTGAATCCATTACTGCGGCGGCGGCCCTGATGGCGAACAATTCGGTCCGCCGATTGCCTGTGGTCGATCGGCGAGCTGACGGCCTGCACGTGATGGGCATCGTCACGCTCGGTGACATTCATCGAGCGTATCCGAGCCACGTCAACCCTCTGGCAGCAGCGGCCTCCGGGTCGTTTCACTCCGACGTGACGGTCCTGAAGGTCATGAAACGGCATCCGTTCACGACCGCGCCTGAGGCGCCGATCGAGGAACCTGCGCAGACGATGTGCCGCCAGAAGATCGGGGGACTTCCGGTCGTTCAGAAGGAGTTGCTGGTGGGCATTATTACCGAGTCGGACATTTTCCGGGCCTTTGCCAGCATTCTCGAATCGCCGCCCGGCAGCGTGCGGATCACGTTCAACGTCGCCCGGGACGAAGACATTTTCGGTCTCCTGAACAGGCTCGCCAGTCCGCGAAAAGTGAAAGTGCTCAGCCTGATTTCGTCCCGGCACCATAACACTCCCGTGTGCGTGGTCCGGCTCGCCGGCGGGGAACTCGACAAATTGCTGGACGACATCTGGAAGTCGGGCCATCAGGTGGTGAACGTGCTGCGGATCCATTGATTGCCGCCTGATTGCCGTCGATTCGCCATTGACTGCCGGTCAGGCAGCCCCTGACAATTGACAGGAAGTGGCGCGAATGGCCCGCTGGCCGCCAGCGCGGCACAGGGTGCGACGAAACTCGGCGAGATTTCCGTGCGCGAACGCGGTTCCACTTCTGCAACGAGCCCTTGAACGATGCGCTTTCTCGACGGCAGAGCAGCCCGCATGGTCGGTCGGTCGATCGGTTTGATCGTGTGCGCGGTCCATATTTTCGCGACCTCCGGGGCCGGCGCAGAGCGCGTTGTCGTCCACACCCGGCAGGGCCGAATTCTCACTGGCGAGGTCGATGCACAAACGTCGCGATCGCGGCTCTGGCTGCGCCTGACCGAGCCGAATATCGTTGTCCTCAGTCAGGTGGATTGGGGCGACGTAGCGCGCGTCGAGGCAAATGGGCACAGGATTTCGGCCGAAGAGTTTCTGCCCGAGGCCGAGCGGCAGAAGTCACTCGTTCTGGCCGGAGTGTTCGCGAAACCCCGCATTGATCCGGCGGAATCTGGCGCCGCCGACCTCAAACGAACGACCCCTCGCGTGCGGGCGCTGCGGATCGAGGCCGAGCTCGCGAACTGGGACGGCGACGCCGAGGTGGACGGGTTCGAAGTACGCGTTTACCCGCTGGCGGCCGATCGCAGCGTCGTGCCGGTGGCGGGCATGCTGAGGGCGCAACTGTTCGGGCAGAACATTACACCTGATCAGATGTTCGAACCGATGCGCGGCGATTACGACCGGCTCGAGCAATGGTCGCAACGCGTGTCGGTCGACGATTTTAGCGCTCACGAGGCGGTGATTCGGCTTCCCTTCCGCAGCATTCATCCCGAGTTCGAGGTCGATGTGCGGAACAATGGCCAGCTCAATGCATCGCTCTCGGTGGACGGGCATGGAGTCTACGACGCCACGGTTCCCGTCACCATGCGAACGTACAGCCCGATTCGCGAGCGCCTGCAGCAAACACGCCGAGATCGCTTCTTTCCCGGCGAACGGACCGGTGTGTTTGCCAAGCCGTTTCTAGGAATCTTTCCCGGCGACGTGACCGGCCGGTAGTCAATTGACGACCTGCTGCCAGCTTCCCGACGACGGCACCATGGGAATCGTGCAGAACCCGGGGGGTGGATTATTGAAGTAGATCAAATCGTACGCCAGCGTCAGTTGACCGGCCGTGGTCAGAGTGCCGCCCACAACGAGCGAGTTGACGGCGGGTGCGTTCGCGATCGTGACACTCCCCGAGACATAGACGAGACCAGCGATGACTGATGGATAGGTATCGGTCGTCGTGAGGTTGTAGTTCGACGACCCCCAGGGATAAGGCGTGGCAGTCGCCGGGGGACTCGAACCGGCCGGATTGAAGTTCGTCGCGGGAGATTGGTTCTCTTTCAAAGTCGTCGTGCTGTCGAATTGAATCGTCATGCTTCCCTGCACCAGCAGGCACGGATAATTCGAGACGGCCGCCGAGAGATACACGTTGCCCTGCACCGATGAGAGGGCTCCGGCATTGAGCAGTACCAGAGTTCCGACGATGCGGCATTGCGTCACGGTCACTGATTGTCCCAGGCAGTCGATGACGTAGATGCCCTGGGAATTTGTCTCGGCTCCGTAAGGATTGCTGACCGGACTCAGCACGACGTTCTGCAAATTTGCCGGGCTTCCCAGGCTGCTGACGCTGATGGCCGTCCCATTTGCCGTGTAATAGTCGAATACCGTGCTGTCGGGCATGGTGCGCGCCGTGACGCCGGTTGTCGTGGTTCCCTGGAACCCGGTCCCCACGATCGAAGTGACCGCTTCGACATTCGGATAAACTGGGGTCAGGCCCACCGCGGTCACCGAGAGATTCGAAGCCATGATCTGGTTGATTCCGTTGACCGTCGTGGTCGCCAGGGTGATCGCTGACCCGGCTGTCGCGGCGGCATTGAGACACGTCAAGGGGACAGGCTGGGCCACCAGCGTCACCTGCGAAATGTGCGTGGCCGCGTTCCTGACACCCGTCGCCGTGACGTTGACGGGATCGTACGGAGAGTGGTTCAGGGCGCCGTTGGGATTGGTGACCGTCACCGAAAACGTGCCCGAGCCGACCGGTTGACTGGTCGCCCAGGCGCCATTGCTGTAGGTCGTCCTCCAGTTTTGATTGCCGGCAATCCGCGAGCGGACGAATTCGATTCCCGTCATCGCGTTCAGCCTGGCGTCGACGGCGTCGTTGAGCGTGTTCGACGCCCGGGCTTGAGACCGCACCGCGAACAGTCCGGCCAGGCCCATCGTCATGACGATCAGCGTACAACCCAGCACGGCGACGTAAGTGGCGCCGCGCCTGAGGTGATGCTGGGGCCGAGCATTCCAATATCGGTTGTCAGGACGACGCATTGGCTTTGGTCGCAACTCGCGTGATGATGGTTTTGCTGTTGTGGATCACGGTGACGGTGATGCGTTTCATGCCGGTTTCTGAGGCGGAGCCCGGAGATTGCGTCAGAGTCGTCAGGGCAACCCATTCGACGGCGACTTGTCTCTGCCAGCCGGTGAAATTGGACATGGTCGATCCGTCTTTGAACTGCGGCGGAGTGTCGGTCCAGCCGTGATAGTCGTCGACGTCGTCGAAATTGGCGCGAGACGTGGCCAGTTCGCCAGATTCACGACCGATCGCGGAGGACGTCTGGCCGGGCTCCATGTAACTCTGCTCGAGAATCTCGCAGACGAGAGCGTTGGCCAGGGCATTGGCCCGGGCGCGCTCGCTGGCCGCCGTTTGCATGCGGACAGACGTCGCGAGCGTCTGTGTTGCCGTCAACAGAACCAGTCCCACCAATAGCGACGATACGGCCGCCTCCCAGAGCACAATGCCGCGCCGGGTGGAAGTGGCTTGCCGGGATTGAACGATCCTCTTCATGGTCCCGTGACCTGAGGTTCATTAAGAACGCGGATGGTCGTGTTGAGCCGCGACGTCGGATCGCTGCCCGTGCGCAGCGTGCATCGAACGCCGGTCAACAGATACTGGTAAGCGGTGGGATCGGGGGTCTGCACGGTCCCGTAGATGTAGTACATCAGGCCGCTGTTCGAGGGGGCCTGCCAGGACGAACCGCCGTTGGTCGTGCTCACGCAGTATGAGTTGGCGGCCGACGTGCCCCACGATTTGACTATGGATGATGTGCCGTTGGCCTGCCATTGCACGACCAGGCACAGGCCGGCGGTGGGACTGATGGAGGGAACGCCGGAGAACGAAATCGATTGCAGTTGGTAGCTCCCGGCAAGGGTGTTTTCGAGCAGCGTCGTCTGCGTCAAGACTGTTGTCGTCGGAAGTCCGCCCGAAGCCGTGCGGATCTGCACGAGATTCTGCCCGGTATCCGCCAGATCCTTCTTCAGGTAGAGCTGCGCCCGGGTCACGTTCCACGAGTGGACGTTCGACGCCAGAATCGGCTGAAAGTACTGTCCGACCCAGTTGGTGCTCGTTACGGCGTTGTCCGCAGGAAACAGCGTGAATCCGTCGGAGCTGATCAGCAGCGTTTCGGCACCGGTCGAGTACGTGGTCGGCAGGGCTTTCGAACGCTTGTCATAGGCGAGCGAGAATTCCTGGACGCTGGCAGCGATCGTCGTCGTCGTTCCATTGAACGTGCGGGTAAGCGGCGCGCCCGCCGTTCCCGACCATGAATAGGTGACCGTTTCGGTCGTGGGGGACTGGCCGTCTCGATCCGGAATATTGAACGTGAGCTGCCTGGCGGCCCCGGCCGTCGTGACGTCGGTGGTGATCGCCGTGGCGTAGGTCAGGTCGGCTGCAATCACGTCCAGCACTTCCCGCGCCGCAAGCGTCGTCGAAACGGTGCTCGTTCCGCCCGGCGCGGCTTGCGAGGCGATCTTGATGGCAGCACCCATGGCGACCATCAGCAGCGCCATGATCGGCAACGCAACGACCAGTTCCACGAGCGTGTAGCCGTGCAGGCGACGGTCGGCAATCGGACTGCAGAACGAAGGTTTCATTGGATGGTCAC
>JACQFH010000646.1 GCA_016200145.1 Planctomycetia bacterium
ACCGAGTAGGTTTCCCGCACCGGAATGACGGCGCAGAGGGTCGCCAGATTGCCGGACTCCCCCTTGTTCAGCCTCGTTTGCATCTGGCTGCCTGCAACGACTTTGCCGTGTTGCTCAATTTTCAGCGTCAGCAAGAAGATGGTGCCATCGGCTTCTGACTTGACGGCAGCGCTGGAGGCAAACACGGTTCCTTCCGTGCCCAGCTTGAACGTGGACCGTATGTTCGACACCAGCTTCTTGACCTCGTACGGATGTTCTTCGGCGTTACACGGGGCCAGGAGGGTAATTTCCCCAGTCGATTGGTCCGGCTCGGGGGCCGCGTTCGCCCGCAAGCTTCCGATCAGCGCGGCGGCGGAAACGATCGCGACGCAGCTCATTCCCGTCAAAACGATTCGGCGATTCCACATGGCATGTTTCTCCTGTGTCAAAAAAAATGAGTGATGGACAAACAAGATGGCCGTAATCTCTGCGGTAAATAAAAAAGCCCTGCCGTGTCACGAGGACACGCAGGGCGTTCAAAGCCAGTTCGTGGCTGCCGATCGTAGGCCGCCACCATGCAGGTAAGAATATCCGTTCCGGCGCGGTCGTCAATGGCAATCCTCGATGGGCGGCTCTTCATCTTGCGTGCCGAATCGTCACGCCGGGGGTGGGTTGGTCTCGATGGCGGTGCGTGCGCTGGTCGTGCGTATCTCGGCCGTTCGCTGCGATCTCAACAGGCTGCGCATCGGACTGGAAATGCTGGGTCTGGCCTGCATCGTTTGCTCGATCATGATGCGACTCCGTCTCTGCGGTAATTGTTCCAGATGTTCTCAGTCCACAGTGCTGAGGCGGCTACCGACCAGGCAGCTTCAGAACCCCCGCAACGATAGCGAGGGCGGACAGAACCATCCCGGTGTTGACGAAAGTGACGTGGACGGGTCAGAGGGCTCGTCGGCCCTGGATGACTCGGATCAACACCACGACGATGGCGACGATCAGCAGGATATGGATGAATCCGCCCAGCGTGGTCGAGGTGACCATTCCCAGCGCCCATAGAATCAGCAGAATGATAAAGATGGTCCAAAGCATGGTAATTTCCCTTCAAGAAACTGGTTACGAATTCCTGGAATTTCACGTTAGCGATCACAGACGACTTCAATTCCGTTGGCGATCCCGCGGACACCAGCCACGCCCTGAGCCGTCACCTGCGCCACTTGTTTCTGGTGGTATGTGGGGACACGGCCCCAGAGCACGACGATTCCTCGTTCGACTTCGATTTGAATGTCGCGAAGTGCGGGATACCCAGTCGCGCACAGCGCCCGCCCGACGGATTCGACCGAGACGCTGTCGAAGGCTCTCGTTGCTGCCAGACGCTTTCGATCCTGGACATCAAGTTCGCCTGCCTCCGCGGCAGGAAAGTTGCCGCTGCTGTTCTGCGTGCAGGGTCGTACTGTGCACTGTTGTACCGTGTATGGTTGTCCTGGGCATTGTTGCATTGGGGCGTCGCGCATGGTGCGGATCTGTTCGGTGGTGTGCGTGCAAAAAAAAAGCCCCGCGATGCGAACTTCGCACCGAGAGGCTCTCATAACCATTTCGAACGATGTCCGTCATGAGCACCATCTATGTACCCCAGCTTAACACGCGACCATCAGTTGTCAATAAAATCGTTCCCGGGAAAACGTGATACGTTGTGTAGGGAGATTACTGACACGTGGCAATGCGGCGGTCTGACTTTCGAGCCGCGCTCCAGTCCCGGTAGAATGCCGGCAGGGACCAGAGCCGCGACAGACTGCAAACGACAGCTTGCCACATTTCGGGAGTAACAGAGATGGACCTGTCACAGCTTCAGCGGGAGGCCTTGTGCAAACTCGGAAACCCCCAGTGGGACGACGAAGTCGATGCTCCGGGGATCGTGCCGGAATTGACGAAGCTGGGCCTGGTCACCGTCAATCCCAACGATTCGCGGTTGACCCTCACGGAACTGGGCCAAAAGATCTATCGGGAGCTGCTCGGCGACTGACGGTCAGCGGGGCTTCTGGGGGCCCTTGATCACCGGTGGCGTCGTCTGGGAGCTGTCGCCCGCCTGATCTCCGGCAACGTTGCTGTCGGGAACCGTCTCCGTAAAGGCTTTGGCCATCGCGTGCCCACAGCATTGCGGCGGCTCTGTTCCCAGTTCGGTGTGCACGACGCGGCCGCAGGTGACGCAATGGTAGATACTGGCGTTGTGAGTTTTCATCGTTTGACCTTTCAAGTCCGTTCACCGTACACAGGTTGCGCTGGCGAGTGAAAGCCAGCCAGGCCGATCGCCAGACCGCCGGAGTTTCACACACTCCACGATCGTCTGCGATTGCAAAGATCCGTGTGTCCGCGACTGCACGCTATTTTACCAGAATTTCCAGGATCGTGCCTGAGAATTCCAAATGTGGGGCCGTTGCAGCGCGTGTCGAAATCAATAGCATTCAACGATTCGAGGAAAGCTGTCGAGAGACACCGCAGCCGGGAGCAACCATGAGCACTGCAGCAGACGTCAGACCCCTGGGAGCGACTCCGCACGAGCAGGGAGTCGCCTTCCGCGTCTGGGCCCCGCATGCCACGCAAGTCTCAGTCATCGGCTCGTTTAACGGCTGGGACGGCGGTAAGCATCCCCTGCAGGCCGAAGAGAATGGGAATTGGTCTGCCAACGTTCCCGAGGCGCGTGTCGGAGATCAGTACCGATACCTGTTGACGACGCCCGCAGGCCAGTTCAAGCGCATCGACCCGTACGCCCGCGAGGTCACCAGTTCGATCGGCAACGCCATCGTCCACGACACGCGCTTCGACTGGCAAGGGGACGACTTCCATCTCGCGCCGTGGAACGAGCTCGTCATCTACGAACTGCACGTGGGCACATTCAACGACGAGAGCGACGACACCTCCCCCGGTGAATTCAAAGGGGTGTCGGCCCGGCTGGGACATTTGAAAAAGCTCGGGATCAATGCCATCCAGCCCATGCCGGTTGGCGAGGTGGCGGGGGACCGGTCGTGGGGTTACAACCCCGCCCATATTTTCTCGGTCGAGACCGTCTATGGAGGCCCTCTGGCGTTCAAGCAGTTCGTCCGGCGCGCTCATCAGCACGGGATCGCGGTGATTCTGGACGTCGTTTACAATCACCTGGGCCCGGGCGACCTCGATCTCTGGCAGTTCGACGGCTGGTCAGAAAATAATCTCGGCGGCATCTACTTCTACAACGACGGCCGCGCCAAGACGCCGTGGGGAGAGACCCGGCCCGATTACGGACGCAACGAGGTGCGGCAGTTCATTCTCGATAACGTCCTGATGTGGTTCGAGGAATACCACGTCGACGGACTCCGCTTCGACTGCACCGAATTCATTCGCACGATCAATGGGTCGAGCGATCAGGACCTGCCCGAGGGGTGGAGCCTGATGCAGTGGATCAACAGCGAGGTCGCGCGGAGATTTCCCGGCCGGATCACGATCGCCGAGGATATGCAGAATAACCAGTGGCTCACCAAGGATGTGGGGGCGGGGGGCGCCGGGTTCGGCTCGCAATGGGACGCCAACTTCGTGCACCCCATCCGCCAGGCGGTGATCACGCCCGACGACAGGCAACGCTCTCTGCTCGCGATCCGCGACGCGCTCGATCAGCGCTACAACGACGACGCCTTTGACCGGGTCATCTACAGCGAATCGCATGACGAGGTGGCAAACGGCCGGGCGCGCGTGCCGCAGGAGGTGAATCCCAAGGATCCGAAAGGCTGGTACGCGCAGAAGCGCTCGACGCTGGCGGCCGCCCTGGTCTTCACCGCGCCCGGCATTCCCATGCTCTTCCAGGGCCAGGAATTTCTGCAGGGCGAATGGTTCCGCGACACGGTCCCCCTCGACTGGGACCAGCGCGACGAGTTCCACGGCATCGTGCGCCTGTACCGCGACCTGATTCGGCTGCGGCTGAACCGCGGCGGCACGACGCGCGGCCTGTGCGGGCAGTTCATCCAGGTCCATCACCTGCACGACGAGCGCAAGGTTCTCTCCTACCACCGCTGGGATCAGGCGGGACCGGGGGACGACGTCGTGGTCGTCGCTAACTTTCTGCACGAGCCGCAGGGTGACGGCTACGTCATCGGTTTTCCGGCGCCCGGGCTGTGGAAGCTCCGTTTCAACAGCGACTGGAACGGCTACAGCGACGACTTCGAGGGCCATCCGAGCACCGATGTCGTCGCCGAAGCGGGCGAACACGACGGCCTTCCCTGGTACGGCAAATTGACCATCGGTCCTTACAGCGTACTCATCTATTCTCAATGAAAGGTAACCCCCCATGGCGTTCAAGGCAGGCGTGTGGATTGATCATACAAAGGCTGTCGTCGTTTTGATTTCAGGCACAGGGCACAAAACCAGACAGTTCGAATCGGGCGTGACACGACCATTTCGGTCGGCTGGCGGGTCCCGTGCGAAGACTCCGTATACCCCCCATGATTATGTGGCGGAGGATTCGGTGGAGCGAAAATTGATGGCACGGCTCAAAAACTTCTATGACGAGGTCATCGCCTGTCTCCGCGATGCCGAAGCGATCTTGATCGTTGGTCCTGGTGAAGCCAAGGGCGAATTCAAAAAGCGCATCAAAACCAAAAAGCTCCGAGGACGCCTGGCTGAACTGGAAACGGCCGACAAAATGAGCGATCGCCAGATTGCGGCGAAAGTTCGGCAGCACTTTGAGTCGGAACCTGAGAAAAAGGACGAAACCGGACGGTCGCGAAAGAGATTGAAGAAAACCAGTTAAAACGTCGCGCGATGCGGTCCCCGGTCTAAGTCAAGCCCCCCATGCCGACACCCGTCCTGCCCAAGCGGATCCTGCATGTTCTGCACAAGCCGTCGTCGGCGATCCAGGTTTCGCCCGTGCTGCTCGAAGCCTCTGCGAGCGAATTCGACGTCGTGTTGCAGAAATTGCAGACTTCGATCACCGGTCTTGCGAGCGATGAAGCCGAACGCCGGCTGCGAGAATATGGTCGCAACGTCGTCGCCCGAGACGAGCGCCATCCGCGGATCAAGCTGCTGGGCAAGGCGCTCGTCAGCCCCCTGGTGATCCTGCTCGTCCTCCTCGCCGCCTCGTCGTTCGCGACCGGCGACTACCGGGCCGGCAGCGTCATCCTGCTGATGGTGATTCTGGGGGTCGTGCTGCGATTTGTTCAAGAAGCGCGGGCCGATACGGCCGCTGCCAAGCTCCGGGCGATGATCAGCGTCAGGGCGACGGTGCTCCGCGACGGGAATCGGCAGGAAGAGCCGATAGGGCGTCTGGTCCCCGGCGACGTGGTCGAACTTTCCGCCGGGGACATGATCCCTGCCGACGTGCGGCTGATTTCGTGCAAAGACTTCTTCCTCACCCAGGCGAGCCTCACCGGAGAAGCGTTCCCCGTCGAGAAATTCGCTCATCGGGAAGAGGCCACAGGCCGTTCGCCCCTGGAACTCGCCAACATCTGCTACCTGGGAACCAGCGTCGAGAGCGGAGCCGCGACCGCGGTCGTCGTGGCCACGGGGCTGACGACGTACCTGGGGGGCATGTCGAGCGCCCTGGTGACGCAAGAGGCGCCGAGCAGCTTCGACCGGGGAGTGAGCCAGTTCACCTGGCTCATGATCTACTTCATCGCCGTGATGGTTCCGCTGGTCCTGGTCATCAATGGTCTGACCAAGGGGGACTGGAAGGTGGCGTTCTTTTTCGCCATGGCGGTGGCAGTCGGAATGACGCCCGAAATGCTCCCCATGATCGTGGCGGTCTGCCTTTCCAAAGGGGCGCTGGGCATGTCCCGCAAAAAGGTGATCGTCAAACATCTGAACTCAATCCAGAACCTCGGCGCCATGGACGTCCTCTGCACCGACAAGACCGGCACG
>JACQFH010000647.1 GCA_016200145.1 Planctomycetia bacterium
CCCCTTGTCGTCGTCGAACGAGTGGTGGTGCAGGGTGGCGTTACGGTCGTGCGTGCGGTTCATCCGACCCCCCCGCCCCCCCCTTGCTAAGGGGGGGAGGATGGAGTGCGGCGACAATGGCGCGGGCGCGGGAGAGAAGCGAGTCTTGCGGGGCGGCGAGCAGGGCGAGGGTGGGAATCTCCTGCTCGGCGGCGCCGCGCTGGTAAGCGCCGAGAGTCGCCGAGAGGGCGGCCAGCGTCAGCTTGTCGATGCGGACGGCCCGGGCCAGCGGGTGCGCACCGAGTTTCTCGACAAGCTCCGCGTGCCCCAGCAGGATGCCGCATTGCGGACCCCCCAGCAGCTTGTCGCCGCTGCCGAGCACGAGGTCGGCCCCTTCGGCCAGGCTCTGCGGAAACGTGGGCTCGGCAGGCAGGCCGAACCGGGTCGTGTCAACCAGGCACCCGCTGCCGATGTCGTCGATGCAGACCAGCCCGTACTGATGCGCCAGTTGCACCAGCTCGTTCGTCGACGGCGCGTCGGTGAACCCGACGACCCGATAATTCGACGGATGAACTCGCAGGATGGCGGCCGTGTTGGGGCCGATCGCCCGCTCGTAATCGGCCAGCGTCGTGCGGTTCGTGGTTCCGACTTCACGCAGGATCGCGCCGCTCTGCGCGAAGATTTCGGGGAGGCGGAACGAACCGCCGATCTCGATTAGCTGGCCGCGCGAGATGATGACTTCCCGCCCGCGGGCCAGCGCGTCGAGCGCGAGGACGGTGGCGGCCGCGTTGTTGTTGACGACGAGAGCCGCTTCGGACCCGGTCAGCTCTTTCCAGGCGGACTGCAACTGGTATCCGCGATATCGCCGTTCCGTCGTTTCCAGATCGACTTCCAGATTGCACGCGCCAGCCGCGTCGCGAATCGCGTCGACGGCCGCAGCGCACAGCGGCGCGCGCCCCAGCCCCGTGTGCAGAATGACCCCCGTTGCGTTGATGACGCCGCCAAGCCGCCGGCTGGATTCATCTCCGGCCTGCCGATGCACGGCGCTCAGCACCAGCTCGGCAAGCTGCTCGCGCGTGGCCGAGCCGTTCTCGATCCCCGCCAACAAGCGCTGGCGGACGTCGGCCAGTGCTTCGCGGACCCAGCGGCGTACCGAATCGTGTCCCCGTTCGGCGACCAACCGGACGATTTCGGGCTCCAGAAGAATTTCATGAACCGGGGGCAAATCCCGGAATTTTGCTTGCGGGAGGTCGCTCATGCGTCGTATAAGGGAGAATACTTTGTATTGCAAAGTCACACGGACACAGACCCGTCACTGAACCAGCATACCCGCTCAGGCGGGGGACTGCGAGAACTTCCGATGCTCAAATGGCTCAAGGACCTCGATCGGATTCTGCGAGGCGAAGCGACCAACCTCGAAGCGCTGCGCGAGGGGCGGATCGAAGTTCCGGTCGTCGGTCTGTCGTTCGTGATCCTGGTGCTGGGGCTGATCACCGGCAGTTGCGTCGGCAGCTTCGCCGTGTTCCGGCCCAGGGGCCCGTTCTTCATGCAGCTTCTGGCGAGCACGGTGAAGGTACCGGCCCTGTTCCTGCTGACGCTGGTGGTGACGTTTCCGTCGCTGTATGTGTTCAATGCGCTGGTCGGCTCGCGCTTGACGCTGCTGTCGCTGCTGAGACTGCTGGTCGCGGCGCTGGGGGTCACCTTGGCCATGCTGGCCGCGTTCGGCCCGATCGTGGCGTTCTTTTCGGTCAGCACGACAAGTTACCCGTTCATGACGCTGCTCAACGTGCTGGTGTTTTCGATCGGCGGCATGCTCGGGTTGAAGTTTCTGTTACAGACGCTGCACCGTCTGAGCCTCGTCTCGTCTGACCAGCCCGTATTCCTGCCCGACAATCCGCCGGGGCCGGGAACGGTGCCGAAACCGGCCGGCGCGCTCGACAAAGTGGAAGGCTACACGCTCGGCAAGCAGGTGCGGGTCGTCTTCCGCTGCTGGGTGGTGGTGTTCGCGCTGGTGGGGGCCCAGATGAGCTGGGTGCTGCGGCCCTTCATCGGCGACCCCAACCGGGAATTCGAATGGTTCCGCGCCCGAGAATCGAATTTCTTCCAGTCGGTGTGGTACACGTTCCTGAGTTTGTTTTCGTGACACGGCCGTTCGACCCTGATGACTGCCTACTTTCATCGACTGGATGATCTGCTGCGCGGCCATTCGGCCATCACGCAGTCGGGACGTGTGCCGCGCGCCGCACTCTGGCTGGCAGCGCAGGTGCTGGTGTTTGGCGTGGCGTACGGCACGGCGATGGGAACGTTCGGCGGCGTTCTGGGGGAGCGATTCTGGCAGGTGGCGTATTCCGCGGCGAAGGTGCCGCTGCTCCTGCTGGTGACGTTCTGCATCGGCCTGCCGAGTTTTTTCGTGCTCAACACGCTGTACGGATTGCGTGACGATTTCGGCGAAGCGGTTCGTGCACTGCTGGCCGCGCAGGCGGGGATGACGCTGATTCTGGCATCGCTGGCGCCGTTCACGATGCTGTGGTATGCGTCGTCGGCCGACTACGTGGGGGCGACACTGTTCAACGGCGTGATGTTCGCCGTCGCGACGTTCTCGGCCCAGTGGCTGCTCAGGGCGTTTTACCGGCCGCTGGTGCAGCGGCAACCCCGGCACCGCTGGCTGCTGCGGGCGTGGCTGGCGATCTACGCGTTCGTGGCGGTCCAGATGGCGTGGGTGCTGCGGCCATTCATCGGGGATCCCAGTCAGCCGGTGCAGTTCTTCCGCGACGACGCCTGGGGCAACGCGTACGTCGTCGTCGCGAATCTGATCTGGGAAACGGTGCGGAGGTGGTAGTGGTCCGTCTATCGACAAATGTCATGGCGACAAAGCGCGCGTCGCAGCCGGGTGGCACGCCCTGACCAATAGGGAAGGGCGTGGTGAAAGTCTCTGGACCTGGCGTGTGTGACGACTCCGCACGTGTCGATCGCTCATGTCACGTGCCGTACATCATCGGGAGCGTCGCGTCCAAGTCGATGGGCACTGGGCACATTCCCGCGTACCTGAATGAATGGATCTTCAAGAGACGCTCACCAC
>JACQFH010000648.1 GCA_016200145.1 Planctomycetia bacterium
GCGTCGTGATTTATGCGGCGTCGATGGCCCTGGACCAGGTCAAGGGCGGCGACTCGGCGGCGATGACGATGGGGCAGGCTCGAAGCGAAACTGGCTTTCTGCCAGGGCGCGAGATCTACTGGTGGATCGCCGGCGTGGGTTTGTTTGCCGCCATCTATATGACCGTGGGGGGCATTCAGGCCATGATCTGGACCGACGTCCTGCAGTGCGTGCTGCTGCTGGCGGGCGTGCTGATGCCGATCGGGTACGTGGTGTTCATCGATCACACGGGGCCTGCCGACTGGTGGCGGACTGCGGCCGAGCACGCGCCCGATCACACGTCGCCCCCGCTGTTCAGCGCCAACATCATGGAGCGAAACACGATCGCCTGGTTCATCATTAACAATTTCTTCTGGACGATCTGCACGCACGGATCCGACCAGGTCGTGCTCCAACGGTATTTTTCGACCGCATCCCGATCGGCGGCGCGGCGCAGTTACCTCATTAACGCCTGCGTCGACGTTTCGATGACGATTCTGCTTGCGCTGGCAGGGCTGGCCCTGCTGGCGCATTACCTGCGGCATCAGAACCTGCTCCCCGCCGGCAGAACGGCGATCGGCGAGGCGGACCGGCTCTTTCCGTATTTTCTCGGGCATCAGTTGCCTGCGGGCTGCGCGGGATTGATCATGTCGGCATTCATTTGCGATGCCATGCAGACCCTCGAATCGGGAGTCAACGCGATCACGGCGGTGGTCACGAACGACATCGTCCCCAGGCTGCGAAAGGGCCGGCCGCGTATCCTGAGCGAGCTGGCATTCGCTCGCGTGATGACGGTGGTGATTGCACTGGTCGTGACAACCAATGCGTATTTTGTCACCGAACGTTCCCTCGACGCCAACCGCCAGGTGACGCTGGTCGACATGATGCCGAAATTCTTCAATCTGATCGTCGGCCCGCTGGCGGCGCTGTTCTTCATCGGGATGTTTGTTCCGCGCAGCACGAGCCGCTCGGCCATTCCGGCGGTATTCACGGGCCTGACGGTTTCGGTTCTGTGGAGCTGGTATCCCGAGATCTTTCATGAGCCGCGCGGTCCGACTCCGTTCCTTTCCACAGCCGTTCCGTGCCTGACAACTGTCGTCACGGCGTTTATCCTGAGTCTGATCGTCGATGGCCCGGGACCGCATCCCGGAAGAAACTTCACGTGGTCGGCAATCGTCCGCGGGGGCAAGCCGGATGCCGCAGCCGGCGGCTCGTCCGACAACCCCGGAGCCTGAAGGAGAAAGGTTATGGATCAGAAAGGCATCAAGCAGGCGTTCGATCGCGATGGATTCGTCATCGTGCGGCAATTTCTGACGGCCGACGAACTTGGCAAGTTGACGGCCCAGCTCGACCGATACATTCGCGACGTCGTGCCGGGCCTTCCCGATACGCACGCGTTCTACCACGACCGCGCTCGGCCCGAGACCCTCAAACAGATGCAGTTCATGCAGGTGGACTCGTTCCTGAAGGATTATACGCAGCACCCGAAGTGGAGAGAACTGGCGGAAATTCTGGTGGGCGAATCGGCCGAGTGCGAGTCTCCCGAATGGTTCAACAAGCCTCCCGGTGTCGAGCATCCCACGCCACCGCATCAGGACAATTACTATTTCAACCTCAAACCGCCCAACGTGGTCACGATCTGGCTGGCCCTCGACCACGTCGACGACGAAAACGGCTGCCTGCGCTACTCGCCAGGATCGCACCTGCGGGGCTTTCGTCCTCATGCCCGCTCGAAGGTGCTGGGGTTCTCTCAGGGGATCAGCGATTACGGTCCTGCCGATGAAGCGGCCGAAGCAAAAATCCATCTTGTTCCTGGCGATGCCGTTGCGCATCATGGAATGACGATCCATCGGGCTGAGCCGAATCGTTCGCCCACGCGCAACCGCCGGGCGTTTGCGATGGTTTTCAAGGGAGTCAGTTGCCGGCGCGACGAAGCGAGCTTTGCGCGGTATCAGGAGGCGGCCAAGAAGCAGCACAATGAGTTTGGATTGAAAACAGCGACTTAATCGTTTAACCGCAATACCGTTCGGCGAAGGGATTTTGAGGATCGCAACTTACCCAGATTGAATCTCCAGCTTGCCAGCCTTTTCCGGCTTACGGGCAGACTCCTGAACATCTGCTCTTCGCCGAACGGTATTGCGTTTAACTCGGGAGTGAGTTGGCGGGCGAAGTTCTCAGCGCGTTATGAGTGACGTCAGCCTGCGATACGCGCTCCGCTGTCGCGTCGCGGTTAAACAAATTGGTGGCCTTCGATGCTGATGATTCCATCAATTGATCCTCGTGCGGTACTCAACCGCCGCACGTTTCTGGGGGGGGCCGGGGTCGCGCTGGGATCGGCGGCGCTGGCTTCGCTGCTGGATGATGAGCGGGGCCGCGCGCTCGGTGCGGAACCCGCGTCGGTCACATCGCTGCCGCAGCTTGCCGCGAAAGCCAGACGGGTCATCTTCCTCTACATGTCGGGGGGGCCGTCGCACCTCGAGACGTTCGACTACAAGCCCAAGCTCGAGGAGCTCGACGGCCAGCCGATGCCCGAATCGTTCACGCGCGGTCAGCCGATAGCCCAGTTGCAGGGGGAGCAACTGAAGTGCCTGCGGCCGCAGTTCAAGTTTGCAAAGCACGGTCAGTCGGGGCAGGAAATCGCCGAGATCCTGCCGCACATCGCCACGATCGCCGACGATATTGCCATCGTACGGTCGATGCAGACCGACCAGATCAATCACGACCCGGCCCATACGGTGATGAACACCGGCACGTCGATCTCGGGCCGGCCCAGCATGGGCTCGTGGATTACGTACGGTCTCGGGTCGGAATGCCGAAACCTGCCCGGGTTCGTCGTCTTCACCAGCGAGGGGGGGCGCAATCCGCAGCCGATCGCGTCGCGGCAGTGGGCTGCCGGCTTTCTGCCGCCGAAATTCCAGGGAGTGCAGTTTTTCACGCCGGGCGATCCGGTGCACTACGTGGCCAGTCCTCCGGGAACGAACCCGCGGCAGCAGGCGGCGCTGATCGAAACGATCGCCGATCTCAACCGCAGGCGGAACCAGGTGCAGCCCGACCCCGAGATCGAGGCCCGCATCGCACAATACGAGCTGGCCTTCCGCATGCAGACCAGTATCCCTGAGCTGATGAACTTTGCGGACGAGCCGCAGCACGTGCTCGATATGTACGGCGCCAAGAACGGGGCCGACGGCACGTTCGCCGCCAATTGCCTTCTGGCGCGGCGCCTTGTCGAACGGGGCGTACGGTTCATTCAGTTGTACCACCGCGACTGGGACCACCACGGCGATCTCGTGCGCTATATGAATATCTGCTGCGGGCTGTGTGACCAGCCGTCGGCGGCGCTGCTGCGCGACCTTAAGCAGCGGGGGCTGCTCGACGACACGCTGATCATCTGGGGGGGCGAATTCGGGCGCACGCCAATGTTCCAGGGGAAAGGAAAAGACCCGGGACGCGACCACCATATCCGCGGTTTTTCGATGTGGCTGGCCGGGGCGGGAATCCGCGGCGGCACCACGTACGGCGCCACCGACGAACTCGGCTACAGCGCCGTTGAAAACCCCGTTCACGTCCGCGACCTGCATGCCACGATGCTGCACCTGCTGGGCATCGACCACCAGCGGCTCACGTACAAATACCAGGGGCTGGATTTCCGGCTCACGGGTGTCGAGCCGGCGCGCGTGGTGAGAGAGATTCTGGCGTGAGGGAAGTGAGGAGTGCGCCGCGCGCAACTGTTCCCCTCTCCCCTCGCGGGAGAGGGGTTAGGGGTGAGGGGGCGTAGCGATGAACGAGAATCGTAGCCGTGCAAAAGAGCTCCGCCGTACCCAAACCGAAGCGGAGACGTTTGTTTGGGACCAACTGCGGAGCCGTCGCTTTCGGGGATTCAAGTTCAGACGCCAAGTCCCGCTGGGAAACTACATCGTCGACTTTATCTGTCTCGATCGCCGTGTCATCGTTGAGCTCGACGGCGGTCAGCACAATGAATCGGGTCAACACGAATACGACGAGCGGCGCGATGCCTGGCTACGAGGGGAAGGATTTGAAGTACTGAGGTTTTGGAACAGTGATGTGTTTACTGAGTGGGAGGCAATGGCCGAAGGGATTTGGCATGCACTAGAGCGCCGTCAATCGAGAAGAGCGCGTGCCCCCTCACCCCCGGCCCCTCTCCCGCAAGGGGAGAGGGGAGAAGTGAATTGAAAAGGGATGGCGCAGGTCGGCGTCGTTCACCCCAGCCTCAGCAGCTTCTTCGCATTCTCGCGATAAATCTTCGCCTGCACGTCTTCCGGCAATTTCAACGAGTCGAGCAACTCGAACTGGGGGATCTGCTGGCCCCCCATCAGGAAGTCGGTGCCGAACACGAGCTGTTTCGCGTTGCGGATAATGAACTCGCGGCCGAACGCCGGGTCGCGGGTGATGGCCTTTTCGCCCCCCGGCTCAGACAGGTCGCCGTACAGGTTCGGGTACTTCTCCATCAGGCGGTCGAGCGCTCCGCCGGGCATCGTGGGCTTGGGAATTTCCGGATAGCGGCCGAAATCGGCGAACGTCGCGTCCCCCGAAATCGACGCCCAGAAACCGGCGGCGTGTCCGATCAGCGGCAATTTGGGAAACGTCTTCAATACGTTTTCAAGCCGCGGCAGGCCGGGCGTGTCGATGCCCCGCAGGTCGTCGAGGTGGAACAGGATCGGCAGCTCGAGTTTGTCGCAGGCTTCGTAGACCATCATCATCTGCGGGTGGTCGAATGGCAGGCCGACCTTGTGCTCGCCGAATCCGCGGGCACCCGCCTGCTTGTAGCGGTCGAGAATCTCGATCATCCCGCGCACGCCGGCCACGTGCCCGTACCGAGCCGGGTTCGTCGTCGAGACCCGTGCATCAAGACAGCAGAAGGCGATCAGGCGGTCGGGATGCGCCTTGGCCGCGGCGAGCGCCCCTTCGGTCGGCTGCAGGTACATCGTCGATTCGGGCGAAACGAGCGGCAACACGCAGGCCTTTTCGATGCTGTGCTCGTCCATCATCCGCACGAGCTCGTCGGCGGAGAGCGGCTTGCCGTAATAGAACGTGCCGACGTGCGTGTGCATGTCGATGTACTTGTTCTTCGGCTTCGGCTCGGCCGCATGGATCGCCGACGCTACGACCAGCGTCCCCGCGGCCAGAGCCGACCGCTGAAATTCCCGTCGCGTGAGTTCAAGTCCTGGCATCAGAGGGAACCTTTCAAGAAGGAACGCGGGATTTCGGGAATTCAGCGGTAATTACTGCTGAACGCGAGAAACAAGCCACGGATGAAACACGGATGACTACCGGCGCTGGTAGAGGAATTCGAGGAGATCGGCGAATTCCTGGTCGGTCATCGTCTTTTCCAGGCCTTGCGGCATGATGGAGACAGACGACGGGGCAATGTCTTCGACGTCGCTTCGCGCGATGCGGATCTCGGCGAGCTGGCTGGTCCGCAGGTACAGGGCGTCGCTCGATTCAGAGACGATCATCCCGGTATGAGATTTTCCATCGCGGGTGACAATCGTGAACGACCGGTATTCGGGCACGATCGTCGAACTGGGAAAAACGACCGCTTCGAGCAGGGCCCGCGGATCGCGAAACCGGCCCAACAGCGACAGGTCGGGGCCAACCGAGCCACCCTTGCCCTCAAGTTTGTGACATCCGTAACAGCCGACCTTCTGAGCGAAAAACACGTCGCGCCCCCGGTCGGGATTGCCGGGAGTTTGCAACGTGCGGTTCACGAGCTCAGTGAGGTACACCTCCTGCTGGCGTTCGCGGTCGGCGAGCCGGGCCAGAAGCGGACGGGCTGTTGCCTGGACCTCGGGAGAGAATCGCCGCAGCAGCGCATGCAGTTCGTCGGGGCTGAGGGCGGCGGCGCCGGGCGATTTCAGCAGCGATTGAAAGAGCGCCTGCCCGACTGCGGCGTCGCCCGTTTCCGAAAACGCGGGAATCAAAAGCGGCAGCGTGAGCGGGCCGGATTGCGCCACCGCGCCCGTCAGCTCCTTGAGCTGCGCGTCGTGTGGGCGGAAGCCACCCAGAGCCCGCGCGGCCGCCACGCGGACGAGCGGGTCGACTTCGTCCGACAGGTGCCGCATCAGAAATGCGAACGAGGCGGCATCGGGTTTACGGCTCCGCGGGCCAAGACACTCGAGCGCGGCGATCCGCAGCTCGGTGGGCAGATCGCCGCGCCCGGCAAGCTGCGCGAGCACCGCGTCGAACTTCGTCAGGTTGCGTGCCCGGACGACCGCCACGGCTTCGCGCGCGAGTGACGCGTCGTCTCCCGACAGAATGCGGCCCAGCGCGTCGAGCCATGTTGCCGGGAACTGGTCGATGCGCGCCCGCGACAGCACACGGACGAGGAGCCGGCGATTTTCTGCAGGGGTCGACGAGCCGGAAAGCGCCCCGGCGACCAGCGACTGAATGCCCGGATCGGCCGACAGCGCCAAGAGCGCGCCGGTCAGCGATTGCTGCTGGGCGGCCGACAGTTCCGATGTCGCCAGCCATTGGTCGATCAGCTTGCGAATCTCTCCCGCCCAGCTTTCGCGACGGCTGACGACCGCCAGTGCCGCCTGCTGCAGGTCGGGGTCGTCGGTGTCGAGCAGCGGGATGACCAGGTCGCGTGTCAGTTCGCCATGATCCATCTGATCGAGCGCCACCAGTCCGACCCGTCGGACGAGTGGACTGGGGTCGCCCAGCGCTGGCAGCGTGGCATCGCGACTGCCGATGGAAATCAAGGCGTAGCAGATAGCGTGTTCGAGATAGCGGTCGAGTCCGCCGGCCCGCAGCGATTCCAGCAGGGGCGCGGCGCCCGCGGGCTTGCCGATGCGGCCGAGGGCCTCGGCCGCGCGGCGGCGGAGTCGCGTCTCGTCGCGGACCGCCATGACAGACAACGCGGGGGCCGCCTCGACATCGCGCTCCAGTCCGGCGCAGTGCGCTGCGACCATGCGAACGGTTGCGTCGGGATCAGAGAGGCCCGTACGGATCGCGGCCTGCGCGTCTGGCGTTCCCATGCGGCACAGCGCCCACAACGCATTTCGCCGGGCCGGGGCCTCGCGCGCCACGTTCTCGGTCGCGTCTCGCAAACTTGCAGAATAAGCGCGCTCGACGGCGGCGACGGCCGCGCCTTTGCGGCGAGCCAGCTCGGCGATCACCCGGTCGCGGAACATCGGCCGAGGGTCGTCGAGCCACTCGACGAGTTTTTCAGGCGTCAATTTTGCAAGCGGTTCGCGACGTCCCCACGGATCTTCGTGCTGTGGCGCGCCGGCCAGGCGAATGCGGTAGATCGAGCCTTTGACTTCCGGTTTGGCAATTTTCGCTGTCGGGCAGCCGTAGTTGAACCAGGCCCCCATGTCGACCATCAGCAGGCTGCCGTCGGCATCTTCCAGCACGTCGGTGAGGCGCAGGTCGTAGTTCGACGAGACGACGAAATCGCGGCTGGTGCACGCCAGCGTGGCGCCGCTGTGGTTCAACGCATGCTGCTGCAGGCGATGCACATTGAACTGCGTCGTGAGCAGCGAATTCTTGAATTCGGGGCCGAAGTGGTCTGAGCGGATCGCCACCAGTCCGCACAGGGCGGCCGGCAGCGCCGCGCTGAAGCTGGTGATCGGCGGCAGGAGCGGCCCGGTCATCTTGAACTCGGCGACGCAGGGCTGGTCGCCGCGCGGGTAGACGCCCCCTTCAACGTAGTGCAGCAGGGCGTCGCCGGTGCCCTGGTCCATCGTGCCCACCATTTCGCCGGTTTCGGTGAAGACCAGCTCGACGGGATTGTCGAAGCCGCCGCCGCAGATCCGCTCGATGCCGGTTCCGTCGAGGCGGCAGCGCCAGATGCGAGCCGCCAGCCCCTTGAGTTGCGCCCCTTCGCGCGTGGTGATGTCGTAACCGTGGCGGCCGTCGGTCCAGTACATCCAGCCGTCGGGCCCCAGGAACGGGCCGTGCAGGTCGCATCCGTTGCCGTTGAAGTTGAAACGAGTCACGAACTCTTCGCGGCGATCGGCCTTGCCGTCGCCGTCGGTATCGACCAGCTTCCACAAGCTGGGATGCGACGCACAGTAGACGGCGCCGTCGTGCCAGAGCACCCCCTGCGGAAACACAAGGCCGTCGGCGAACGTCGTGCTGCGGTCGAAACGGCCGTCGCCGTCGGTGTCTTCGAGCCGGGTGATTTTGCCGAGCGGTTTCTTGAGGAGTTCGACGCCGGGGAGGTTCGTGCCAGTGCCTTCGGCGACATACAGGCGTCCTGCGTCGTCGAAGCAGGCAAACAGCGGATACTCGATCAGCGGCGCGCCGGCGACCTTTTCGATCTTGCCGCCCGGCGGAAGCCGGAACGACGCAAGTTCGGCCGGAGAGGTTGTGAACGGCTCGTCGGCCCGCGCCGATGCAACGAGGAGAATGGCAGAGACGAGGCACGGATGAAAAACTCGCGGGCGAATCATCAGTCGTCTCCCTTTCTCCTGAGTGACGGCAACGAACTGGCTGCCGGCAGCGCCAAACCGCAAAGTACGGCGCGCGCAGCGCGCCGTCAAGCAGCACGATTGGCGGTGCGCGGGGCCGTCGTTACGATACGAGGACGAAACGTATCCCTCCTGCGCGAAGCCCCGGAGAACAGCGAGAGCACCATGAGAAGCCGATCGGCGCGATTTAACCTGCTTGCGGTGGTGCTTTCGCTGAACCTCACGGGCCTCGCGAGTGCGGATGACTGGCCGCAGTGGATGGGGCCGAAGCGCGATTCGGTGTGGCGCGAGACGGGGATCATCGACAAATTTCCCGAGGCGGGGCCGCCGGTGCTGTGGCGGATCAAGATCGGCGGAGGATATGCCGGGCCGGCCGTCGCCGACGGGAGGGTGTACGTCGCCGATTACCTCACCGAAGCCGATACGAAAAAGCTCAGCAATCCAGGGTCGCGCCCGCCGATCGACGGCGAGGAGCGGGTGTTGTGCCTGGACGCCAAAACGGGAAAGGAAATCTGGACCCATCGCTATGCGTGCAAGTACTCGATCTCCTACCCGGCCGGCCCGCGCTGCACGCCGACCGTCCACCAGGGAAAGGTCTATGTGCTCGGTGCGGA
>JACQFH010000627.1 GCA_016200145.1 Planctomycetia bacterium
CGGCGGGATAATCGTTCGACTCATGCCTGACTCCGACGCCCGCGCCTCATGGTCCATTCACGGTGAGCGTTTACGGTGAACCGTGATCGTGTCGCCTTGGCCCTGCTTGTCGTCGCGACACTGTTACCCCGTGCCGCGACGCCATTGCCCGCCGCCGAGGCCGGCAGCATTCCCGGTGTCCAGATTCGCATCGCCGTCTTCGAGGTCCTCGAGGCCGATCCGCCCCAGACGCAATTGATCGACTCCCTGGCAGCGGATGTGCGATTTGGTCAAGAGACCACGCTGCGGGCGGGAAACTTCGTCCTGTACGTTACTGCCACGCCATCGCAGCCGGGATCGGTGCATTTGTCCTATGGGATGTTCACCGGTGGCGCCGCGCCCGACACGCGTTTCGACAACGCCTCGGTGGAGTTCGACACGCCGTTTGTGGTCGACAACATCCACGGCAAGGGGAAATCGGATTTCCGCGCGTTGATCTTCGCTCACGCGACTGACGTACACCCGACGCCCGGCCCCCATCCCGCCGACACGTCCGGTTGGAATGTCAGTGCCTCCGAGTACTATTTCTACTCTGTACCCTCAGGCCCGCTCCCCGAATTCCGCTTCCTGAGGTATCGCCAGGTGCTCGACGAGGAATGGGGAAAACTCAAAGACAGTTTCAACTTCAGCGCGCCAGGTCGGGTGAATTACTATGCCGTGGAGGGGACAAGCGACGACTTTCCCTTCGATCCCCGTTTCCAGTTTGGCGTCGATCCGGCGCGCAACCGCGTCGCCGCCTGTTTCGACCGGAATGCCCGCGGTATCGATGCGCGGGCGACGATCATGGTCGGTTTGTACCGATGGTGGGGATACGCCCTCCCACCACGCCGCGTCATTTGTCGGCTGGTTGATTCGCACGCGCGGCTTCGCCTCTTTTCATGAGTTGTACGACAAATCAACCGACCTGTCCATGCAAAGGGCCTTCTGGGCGGTGTACGGCAAGACGCTCCGGGAACTGGAGCAGGATTGGCTGGGGTATCTGAAAGGACGCACCTTCACGGCGCAGGAGATCTTTGACTACGCCCAGCGGGCGCGGTTCTATGGCCGCTACGACGAACATCTCGCCCTGCTGCGCCAGGCGGTGGCGGTAGCGGGACGCGTGGTTCCCGAATACCATCTGGCGCTCGGGCAGGCCCAGGCCCAACTCGGCTTGTGGGACAGCGCGGCTACGACATTCCGTCAACTTCTCGAACTTGCGCCGGCCAATCCGACGTATCAATGGTCGCGGGCGGAGGCGCTCTGGGCTGCCGGCGACACCCTGGGCGCGGTCAGCGCCTATGAGTGGTCACGATACCTGGATGCGGACGATCCCCGTCCCTTTCTTCGTCTGGGGGACTGGCAATATCGCCAGCGACGCATCGACTCGGCGGCGGCGCTCTGGCGGCATGGCCTGAAACTGGCCAAAGGACCACGGACGACGATTGAGTTCATGCTTCGCCTCGGGCGGTATGAACGTGGCCGTCGCCGCGGCGCCGACACGGCCCGGGCCCTCTTTGCCCAGGCCTGGCGGCAGGCGGAGGAGATGATCGACACTTCCCCCGGCAACCCGGAACCGTGGATGATGGCCGGCGAGGCAATGTTGGGGCTGGATTCGGTCGGGGCCGCCCTGGAACGATTCCAGGCCGCGGCGTATTACGCGCAAGACCCGTTTGACGCCGGACGCATCGCCTGCGACATCGGGTTTTGTTATGATCGAATGGGACGACGTATGGAGGCCGTCCAACAATATGAGAGCGTCCTGGCGAGTTTGGCCACCGATGCCGACAAACACACCGCGCGATACTATGTCAACAACGTCTTTCGCTGATCCAGTCCGTGCGACCATGACGGACAACGTGAGATGATATGAATTTTCTGAACTCCGCGTTCCTGGCCGGGCTGGCGGCGGCGGTGGTGCCGCTCTTGATCCATCTGCTCAACCGCCGCAAGGTCCGAACAGTCGATTTTTCTTCGGTGATGTTCCTGCGTGATCTGCGTAAGACGCGGATGCGCCGCCTGCAGTTGCGCCGCTGGTTGCTTATGGCGATCCGGACGCTCATGATCGCCCTCGTCGTCTTGGCCTTTGCCCGCCCGGCAATCAAGAGCAGCGGGCTGGCCGCGCTGGGTTCACGCGCCCGCACCAGTGCAGTGATCGCCCTGGACCGGTCGGCATCGATGGCGCTGGAAACCCAAAACGGCACCGCCTACGAGCGGGCGCAACGTCGCCTCGGCGAGATCATCGCCATGTTCGGTGAAGGCGATCAGGCCATGGGGC
>JACQFH010000628.1 GCA_016200145.1 Planctomycetia bacterium
CGGACCTGATGGCGCCTTCGGTTTTTTGCGGGCCGTTTCCGCGACGCACCTGGATATCCTGTTTCGTATTCACGCGGAATTTGATCTGGCGCTCAACGTCTGGTACACGCCAGCCTGTTTCTGGGGACGGATGATTGTCGATAAGCAGGCCGGCACGGTCGAGTCTTTCCGGCTGTGGCTGCCAACAGACCAACCGCTCAATGTGCATCTGACTGTGGCCGGAATGGTACCCCAGGGGAAAACGGAACCTGAATATCTTCAAGAACTCAAACCCAAACGAGGAGCTCGGATCGCCAGTCAACTCGACATTGTGCACGTCGACCAGATGGAGTTGGTTAGCGCGAATCCGAAACTTGCCGACGAGCTCGACTGGCTGGACTCGATCGACATGGCTCTGGCCAAGCACGAGCTGACGAAGGCTTTTTACAAATTCATCGGCATTAATTGGGTTCCCTGGGAAACGGCCGTGAAGGTCGCGGGCGAGCAGCAGAAACCGATTCTGGCGGTCGTATTGTGGGGAGCTCTCGACGACCAAAGTTGTTGACCCAGCGGCACTGACTTGAGGGCAGGTCTGCTCTCCGAAGACGCGGTCATCCGGTTTATCAACGAGAATTTCGTGAGCACCTGGGCCCTGATCGACGACGTCAAAAGCTACGACGGCAAAAATAATCGTCTGGCAAGCTCGCTGGCCGACAACTGGGAGTATCCGCTGGACTTGATGTTCCTGACCCCCAAAGGCGCATACGTTGACAAGCTCAATTCCTTCCGTGATCTTCCAAATGCCCATGTTGACGTCGGGCATCCCGGAGGTCATCTCAAAGACAGCCCCTCGCACTCCGAAATCTTTCTGTCGCATGCGCAGAAGTTTCTCGATTTCCGGGATCGTACTCGCCGGGATGCCCGAAAGTGACGCAATAATCGACACTGATCTGCTGCCCGGTCCGCGGGTACAATCGCGGAATGGATGAACGACTGAAGAAAAGACGGGGGCCGATCACGCTGCTGTGCGAGAGCCGGCGATTCAGGTGGACGGCCACGATCACACTGACGGTCATCCTCACGTCGGCTTTGGCGGTATTCGTAAATACGCAATTCCGGGGCCTTAAGGATCGCCTGTCGCTGGTTTCTCCCGGGATGACGCGCGAAGAGGTCGAGGGCATCTTCGGGCCGCCGGCGCTGTTCTTAAGCGATGGGCAGCCCGGAATGGGGGGCACTTTGAGCTGGGTCGACCAGCTCTGGCAGGTGGACGTGATCCTGGACCGCGACGGCAAGGTCATACGCTGTGCCTGCATGCGCTCTTACAGTGCACTGAACAGGGCCATCGGCCGCGCTCCCAGCCCGACACTCTGACTTGCGCCGTCCTCCGCGGTCAATCTTCGTGCGGGGATTCGGAATGAACCCACGGATGGCGTGGCAATCCCACGGATGCAGATTTCACGACGAAAGGAAATATCCACAGATTGCGCCGATTTTCGCAGATTCAGGCAGGCCCGGCGCGACGCTTCATCTATCTGCGGAAATCTGAGAAATCTGTGGATCGAGTTTTTCGGGATCGGCGGTGTTCAAAACGTTGGAAGGTTTTGGTGAAACGTGGGAAAAACGAAAGAGTTTGGAACGCTAATAACCACTGATCAACACTGATTTGACGGCCGGCCCGGGCAGGCTTGAAATCGATTAGCGTCGATCAGCGGAGATCAGCGTTCTAACCCGTTTCGTCCCATCGTCGTGCTTTGTCGCCCGCCACGCCCATCACTCGTACCTCGTTCTGGGCGTGCCACACGACTCTGTAAATTATTTTGGTTGTCCTTTCTATTTTTGCGCGCACCACCCATTGCCCGGCTCGCTGTCCCGGGAATAATTCACGGGCTGCGCTGCGCGCGACGGTGAGCCGGGGCCTGGTCACGCGAAGTGGCGATTCTGCACAAGGCATGGAATTGCGAATGAATAACGCAATCCATTTTCGGGAAATGGGTTGTATTCAGTTTCGAGGGGCGAATCGGTTTTCGGAACGTGAAGCGCGAATTGGAGCGGCCGCAGACTGCGCGCCGTAAGTTGCTATCTCACAAGATGATGCGGAGTGGGCGGACTGCGGCGAGAAACAACGAAACGCCCGTGCGATTATTCACTCCTGTTATTCAGAAGTTCTGTCTGGCTTGCGCTTTATCAGGAGGCAAAGAGCCCCCCACGGTTGGGGGGAGCCCCCCATGATTGGGAAGATTTGCGGGGTTTTTCCAACTGTGGGGGGTGGGGGGTACCCCCCCCACGGTTGAGGCACGATTGAGCACGTGCCCCCCACGGTTGGAAAAAAGGCCGCGTTGCGCAATGGGGTGAGCCGGGGCAGGGGCACCGATTCGAAGAGAATTGGTCCGCCCCGGGTGGGTCCGAACTGGCAACAACCTGCGCTGCACGAAAGAGGCGTCGGTGGAAAGTAAACAGGAGAACTGAACGACGCCCGAACTCTGGCGAGTTCGGCTACGGTTTGGACGTGAGGGCGAAGCTCCAGCTGAGCCGCCGCTGCGCCACCAGCCACCGAAATCCCTGCCATTGGGAAACATCAGGCAATTGTCGAAGTCAACCTTTGCCCAGTGAGCGCGTCGCCACGCTAGGACACGCATTGGCGGCTCGGAAGGAGCCTCGCTTTCCCGGGTACGGTGATAGGACGGGCAGGTTGGAGAACCTGCCCTACGGCGTGGCGGTCGCTGAAATTCGCGTGCGTTGGTATCTTCATGGCGAAGTCTGAACTTACGAAATGGGACACGGCAGGTCAGAGACCTGCCCCACGATGATGGCTCAGAAACTGGCGGGATTGAATTCGCGCTTGTCGGCCTTGCGCTGGCGGAGGTGGATAGCGCGCGTGGCGGACGGCGGGATGGCGCTGGGGCTGCTGCTCGTCGCGCTGCTCGCCGGCGAATTTCTGCTCGACTGGGAGTTCCGGTTCGGGCGCGGGCAACGGGGGGTGATGCTCGTCGCCGTCGGACTGCTGGCTCTGTGGGGCTTAAGGCGGTTCGTGTGGCCGGCGCTGGCTTCCTGCGAGTCGATCATCGACATGGCCCTGGCGGTCGAACGCCGGCAGGGGATCGACAGCGATCTCGTGGCCGCGCTTCAATTCGACTCGGCCGGCGCGAAGGCCTGGGGCTCGACGCAGCTCGAAACGGCGGTCGTCGATCGCGCGGCCGCGTTGGGGAAGAACCTCCCGTCAGAACCCGGCGACTCCGACGTCCGCCTGCGTCGCAAGGCCATCCCGCTGGCGATCGCCGTCGTCGCGCTTGTCTGCGCCGCGGCTGTCTATCCGGGTCATTTCATGGCGTTCTTCAATCGCTTCGTGCTGGGGTCGGCACACTATCCGACGCAGACGATGATCAAGCGGATCGTGATCAACGGGGCCGAGGCGCCGGCCGGGGCCGACGTCAAAGTCCCGTTCAGTCCCGGCCTGCGATTCGAGATCGAATCGTCGGGGGTCGCCCCCGATGCGGGGGAAGTGCGCCTGTTTGCCGAAGAGGGGGGCGCGGCGACCAGCGTGCTGCTGCGGCCCGGCGCTTCAAGCGACATGTTCACGGGCGAACTGGCGTTCATGCCGGAATCGGCCGTGTACCAGGTTTTTCTCGGCGACGCGTGGAGCGAGCCGGGGACGATTCGAGCCATCGTCCCGCCGGTGGTCTCGATGGAGCTGGGACACACGCCGCCCGCATTCGCCTCCCAGGGCCGGGCCTCGCGGCATGCGATCGGCTCGCGCCAGATCTCGGTGATGGAAGGCTCGCGCGTCTCCCTCGCAGTGCGCTGCGCGAACAAGCCGCTGGCACAGGCCGAGCTGATCATCGGCGAAGCGCGGTTTGCCCTGTCGCCGCAGGACGAGGGGAAACGAGTCTGGCAGGCGCCGGCGGGGACGCCGCTCGACGAGGTGACGGTGGCGACGCCGTTCGAGGTGGTTGTCGTCGATGAAGATGGTCTATCGCCCGACCAACCGCTGCGGGGGCAGATCCACATCGAAGTCGATCGAGCGCCGCGCGTGGCGTGGGCGGTTGTCACGTCGAAGGTTTTGCCTGGCGCGCGCCCCAGCATCGTGTGGGGAGCGGCCGACGACAACGGCCTCGCGGAAATCCGGCTGATCCGGCAGGTGACTCGCGCGGCAGGAGAGGTCGAAGAGTCGACCGTCGTCATCCGCAAAGTGGACGAGCGCGACCAGCCGCTGGCCACGCTGCGGGCCCGCTACGTGCTCGACCTCAAACCGCTTGGGCTTGCCAAAGGAGACGAGGTGCGTGTTACACTGGAGGCCCTCGACTACCGCGGAAAGCGTCCCGGGGCGACGGCCAGGGGCGAGCCGATTATTCTTACGGTCACGGATGAAAGCGGAATCCTCGCCGGGCTGGTCGAAGCCGACGAAAAATCGGCCCGCCAGCTCGATCAGATTATCCAGCGTCAACTCGGCATAGGAGAAGCGAGATGATCGCGGTGAATTGCAATGCGAACATGGCATGGCGAGTCTTGGCCCATCGGAGTCCGCGGCTGACTCGTTTCTCCCTCTCTCCCTCTCTCCCCCTCTCCCCCTCTTCACTCCTGTTCAGAGTTTGCGTTCTGGCGGCGCTGGTACTGTCGTTTACAGAGACGGCGTCGGCTGTTGACACGGCGGGGTTGAGGCGGAAGCAGGATTCGCAGGAGCGGGCCCGCGAAATGGCGCGGCAACTGGTCACCGGCGTGCTCGACATCCAGTTGCAGCAACTGGAGGAAAACGGCCTCAAGCATCTGCCGCTGTACCGCGATATTGCGCTGATGCGCAAGAACATCGGCGCGCTGGTTGAAAAGGAAATGGAGCAGGCGGTCGAGTTGCTCGTCAAGGCGCAGCACGGGACCGAGGCCGAGCGCGACGAATCGTTCCGGAAGGCCCGGCAAATGATTCGCCAGATCGTGACGCGCCTGGCCACCGAGCGCCAGAACCTGCTGCGGCGGCTCAAGTCGGCCGAAATCGCCGCCCAGGTGCAGCGGCTGATCGACATGCAATCCAAAGTCTGGCAGACGACGCGCACGATTCCGCAGCAGGTGCCGTCGAAGCAGGAAGCGCTGGCCCTGGCGGCGATCGAAGACCAGGGGGACGTCAAGCAGCTCTTCCTGCAGCTTGTGGAAACGCTGGCCGATGTCAGCGAATGGGGAGGGCCGCTGGGAACCGGCGCCGCCGAGGGCTTGCAGATTCTGCAGGCCGCCGGCGTGGGCAAAGAACTCGACGCGGCGGGAACGCACCTGGGCGCCTTGAGCTATGCCGACGCCGCGACCAGCCAGGTGCGCGTCATCAAGGGCTTAAGGCTGCTCCTGGAACGGCTGAATGAAGCGCACAACCAGATCGGCAATGACAAACACGGCAGCGTGGCCCTGGCCCGCGAGCTGATTGCTCGCCAGGAAAAGCTGCGCGAACAGACGAAGGAGGCCGACCTGACGCAGCCCGAAGCCGAGCGTCTCGTCGAAGCGCAGGCCACGATCCGCAAAGATCTCAATCAACTCTCGCAGGCGCTGGGAGCGGCGCCGGCGGCCGAGGCGTTGCTCGAACAGGCGCGGAGCGCGGCGTACGAAGCGACGGGACGGCTGTTCGACGCCCGCCAGGACGAGGCGCTCGCCGAGCAGCAGAAAGTGGTCGCGAATCTCACCGGCCTGGCCGAGCAGTTGGCCAGCGCCGCCGACGTGGCGCATTCCGACAAGAGCTCGGCGGAAGCGGCCAAACAGGTTCGCGACCTCGAGCAGGCCCGCGCCGACATCGAGCGGATCCGCCAGGAACAGATGCAGGTCGACCGCACGGCGATGGAGAACGCGGGGGGGGCCGCGCCGCAGGAACAGCAGGTGTCGCAGAACCTGTCGAAGGTCGACGACAACCGCAGCCTGCCCAAAGCCGTGGTGACGCGCCTCGCGTCTGCCGAGCAGGCCACAGCCGCCGCCGCGAAAGCGCTGGCGCGGGGGCCGAACGCCGCGCCCGACGCCATGCAGCGCGAGACACTGGAACAGGCTGATCGGGCGGTGGAACGCGCCGCTTCGGAAATCGCCGCCGCTCTGGACGACGCCCGCCGGACCGCAAAGGGCGTGGAAATCGGCGAACTGGCCCGCGCGGCCGAAACGCTGGAACGGGCCGCCGCCGCCGAGCGCGACATGGCCCGCGCGGCGAAATCCGCGGCCGATAAGTCGGGATTGGAGGCGAGCGCGGCCAAGGCGATGAGCCAGCGCCAGGCGGACGTGGAAGGCTTGGCCCGCGCGGTGGCGCAGGCCGTCGAGCCGATCGCCGGCGAAGCGGCCCAGAGCGCGAATGCCGCGGCGCAAGACGCCGCCGCATCGCGCGCCCAGCTCGACCAGGCCGCCGCAAAACCGGGAACCGATTCGAAGCCCGCGGCGCAGTCGGCTGCACAAGCGGCCGCCGGTGCCGCAGAAAAACTTTCGCAGGCCGCCGCGAAGCTGCGCCGCCAGATCGACACGGCGGCGCAGGGGCTGGTCGCGGAAAGCTCTCGCCAGCTCGAGCGCGTTTCGCCGGTGCGCGAAGCGGTCGACCAGGCGCTGGCCAAGGCGGAGTCTCCCTTGAGCGAACGCATGCAGCGACTGGCCGCCGCCGAGAAGGCCGTCCGCAAGGCGCAAGTCGCCCAGCAGCGCGCCGCCGGCCAGGCGGCCGCCGCCGATGCGATGCAACTGGCAGACGCCCTGCGCGACGCGCAGGCCGAACAGGCCAAGGCTGACCAGGCAGCGCGGCAACTGGCCGCGGGTCGCCGTGCGTCGCCGCTGGAAACAATCACGCGCGAGCACGCCGTCGCCGAGCAGGCAGGCAAGCTGGCCGAAAGCGCGGCGAAGCGTCCGCAATCGCAGGCCGCCCGCGACGCCGGCAAGCCCGACGCACTCTCTGAATCGTTGCGCGACGCCGCCCGTGCGGCCACCCGGGCCGCGCGCGCCGCGCTCGACGGCGACCAGACGCAGGCCCAGGCCGGCCGCGACCAGGCGCGCCAGGCGCTCGACCGCGCGGCGCATCTCGCGTCGACCGAAGCCGACGAAGCCGCGGCTGCGCCGGCCGGGAAGCCCGACGCCACTGCGCAGAAGAAAGTCGGCGAAGCGATCGCCGATGCGGCCAAGCTGGCACAGCCCGATGCGCCGCCGGCGGGCGAGATTCTCGCTGATGCCGGAAAATCGTCAGGACAGGCCCAGCGCGAAGCGGAAGCGGGGGATGCGCCCAAGGCCCGCGCCGCGCAGGAGCAGACGAAAAAATCGCTGAAGTCCGCGGCGGACGAGCTCAAGGCGGCCCGCGAGAAGATGTCGCAGGAACAGGCGAAACAGCTTGCCGAACAGGCCCGCCAGGCCGAGCAACTCGCGGCCCAGGCCGTGCCGGCCGATCCATCGGCCGTGGCGGCGCTCCGCGACGCGCAGTCGCGCGCGAAGCAGGGGGCCGCAGAATCGGCCGAACAGGCCCTGCGCGCGGCCGAAGCACAGAACCAGGCCGGCAAGGACATGCAGCGAGCGGCTGCGAACCTCAGTGCCCGCGAGCAGCGGATCGAGCGCGACAAGGCGATTGCCGAAGCGGTCCGCGACCTGGCCCGCGACCAGGCGCAGGCCGCCGAAGACATCGCCGCCCGCAGTCGCGACCTCTTGGCGGAGAATTCAGCCGACGGAGATACCGGCGAAAACGATCCGGGCGCGGGGCAGGCGGGCGACGACCCGGCAGCGGGCGCTCCCGCGAAGGGAGGCAAGCCGTCGCGTCGCCGGCAGGCAGCCGAGCGCCTGTCGCAGGCGCAGCGCGACTTCGCCCGCGCCCAGCGCGGCACCGGCGAAGCGGCCGAGGAAATCGCCGGCCAGTCGAATGTCGGCAACCGTCCGCTGCGCGACGCCATGTCGCGCGCGTCGAAAATGACTCCCCGGAATTCCGGGAAGGGACAGCCAGCGTCGCCGAATTCTGCGCAACCTGATGCAGCCGGGCAGGCCGGCAGCGCTTCGCAATCGGGACTGCCGGATGACAGCGACGACCTGGGGACCGGGTTCATTCCGAATTCCCCCGAAGCCACCGCCGAATTGATGGCCGGTGAAGAAGCCGCGGCCCGCGCGGCCGCCGAACTGGGGCGCGGCCACCTGGCGCAGTCCGACGGGCGCGACTCGCCCCGTGACGCGTCGGGCGCCAACGAAGACTCCGCAAGCGGCAATCCGGAGCAGACAGCCAGCAATCAACAGGGCGAGCGCGGAGGGAAAAAGAAGTCTTCCCGTGCGAGCTCAGGCGGCAATTCGCCCAAGAGCGACCGGGATGATCAATCCCCCGAAAATCAGGATCTCAAGCGCGGCCCACCGCGGACCGATGCAGTCGCCGCCGCGGCGCCGACCGAATCGGGCAAACCGACCACGCCGAATCGCGACGTCGATTTCGCCAACCGCGGCGTGGGTCGGGAATCGTGGTTCGCGAAACTTCCCCCCGACCTGCGCAAAGCGATCCGCGCCAAAGCCCAGCGCCCCCCGCCGCGCAGCTACGAAGACAAGCTGCAGAAGTATTTTGAAAGCATCGACTGAGTTGTATTCAGGCGGCTACTCGAGCAATTGTGAATCGTTCTCGATTTCGTTGATCGCCGACTGGACCGCTTGTGCCACTGTCGTCCCCGATTCTACACCGTCTCCTGGCTTGAGGTACGCGCGCCTGTTGCTCGAGGGCTGGGAGACATTGAGAGATCTTGAGTTTGCGGAGTCGGACAGAGCCTTGCGAAGTGCGGGCAGTCCAGGCCGGGCGGCGGCACCTGACTTTCCCAATGCGATCGCAGCGGCTGCGCGCACATAGAGGTTGTCATTGATCAGCAGGGATGCGAGCGGCTCGACGGCGGCACCACGGTCGCCCTTCAATCGGCTGATCGTGACGGCGGTTCGCGCCTGCACAAAGGTGTCTTCATCGCGTAACAATCGAATCAGGTCCGAAAGAACCTCGGCAGACGTTGCACCACATGCCCCCAACTGTTCCGCCGATGCTGCGCGCAAGTCGGATGAACGACTGGTCAGTTGCGATCGCAAGATCGAAATCAATGCTGCATGCTCGGCACCAATCTGCCCGATCGTTCTGATGATCGCCGCGCGCAAGTCCCATTCGGACCATTCCGATTCGTTCACAGCGCCGATGATGACCGGCCCGGACGGTTCCGGCCGCTCCATGACCTTTTGCAGCGTGGGAAGTGAACGGTGCGCCGCCGGACCAACTCCCCCGAGGGCATTCGCGCAGGCGCAGCGCAGCGAAAATGGATCCTTTGGATTTCCGACAATCAGTTCCAACTCGTGGAGAGCCGCCTCTGCACCGGTTCCAATGGACCCCAGGGCATGGGCTGCGCGCACGGCCAGCCATTTGTCGGGTTGACGGAGAAACGGCACGATCGCCGGGACGGCTTCGTGTGCCAGGGCCCCGAGCGATCCGAGCGCGTTCAACATGGCCTCATCGGCGCCCGATTCGCCTGAACCCAGGCGCCGGGTCAGCACGGAGACCAGCCTGCGCGCTTCGTCCGGGCGATGCTCGACAAGCCATTGACCAGCTTCCTCGCCGTAGGACCGGGTCCACATTAACGGACGCAGCACGGAAAGAATCTGTTCATCGTCTGCACCGCTGGCATCCAGCGTCTCTGCGATCATTAGGCAAATGCGATCACGGCGATCGTCTGCGATCGCGATCAATCGTGGTATTGCGGGTTGCGCGCCGGTCTTCATGGCTTTCAGCGCCAGCAGCATATACTCGAGCCGATGCGGGTCGCTCGCGGCGATGCCCGTCGCTCGCGACAACAGAGTCTTGTCATCGAATAATTTCATGAGTTCAGGCAAGAACTGCACTGCAGCCTTGTCGAGCCCGGATACGGCCAGCAGAGCCAGGTCTACGTTGGCGGGGTCGTTGCTCTGCCACAATTCCCTGATTTCTTCGGCTCTCGCCAGACCGCGCTCAACCGAACAGGCAATGGCTTCCAGTCGAATAGCTGGATCGGAATCCTTGACAGCAGCGCGGATCGCTTCGTCGATTTCGGTTGTCGCTTGACCCCACGATTGGCCATCCAAACCTGTACGAAATCTGTAATGCGCGACTTCGTTGAAGTTGTCCCTTAAAGGCGGCTTCCATCCGGAGCCGGTTTGCCGCAACACGCGCACCGCAATGAGTCTCGCTTCGGGTCCGCCATCGCGCAGGGCCTGGGTAATCGAGGGCAGGGCGCTCGGGCCGATCCGGACCAGCGCCTTCCCTGCGGCATCACACACCTCAAACTCCGGATCGGTCAACAGCGGCGCTATGGCGGCAGCCGCGCCGGCTTTGTCGGGGTCGATAACAGACAGCGCACTGACGGCCTTTCCGCGGACGCGGGAATCTTGGTCTGTCAGCCGTTCGCGAAGTTTCGCAACCGCCTCGACGGCTGCTGGGCCGATGCGCTCGAGCCCATACGCAGCCCGGCCCCGTTCGAGAGGATCGGTCGCATCGAGCCCCGCGATGAATGCAGGCACCGCCGCCGCCCCCTGCTGCACGAAGGCCTCCGACGCACGCAGATTCTTGACTCCTTCCGGCTCCTTCACTTCGGCAAGCCGGTAATACGTTATGCAGGCAATGCTGGCGGCGAGTGGCACAGCGGCGATCACGACGACATACCACCAGGGTGGTAATGACGATCTCTGCGGTGTGTGGTCGTCGATCATCTGCGACTTTCCGCTTGCAATTCACTCTCGATTTCGTCGATCGCCGACTGGATCGCCTGTGCCGCCGACATGCTGAAATTAAGAGGGTCCCCGCGCACGACATAGGGACGCTTGCCCCGCAGATTTTTCCCGGCCGATAGTGACAACTCTGCGGCGAAGGTCTTGCGAAGTGCCGGGAGTGCCGGGCCGGCGGCCGTGCCGATCTCGCGCAGCGCCATGGCGGCGGCAATCCGCAAGGGAGGACGTTCATCGTCGAGGAATTCTGTCAGCGGGGCGACTGCCATCGTGCGGTCCACGTGCAGTCGGCCAATTGCGAGAGCTGCCTGCGCCTGCGTATACGGATCATCGTCATCCAATCGTTCCACCAGATCCGACAGCACTTCGGGGAAATTCACGCCCACTTGTCCCAGCGCTTGGACAGCAGCGGTGCGGACGTCGGGAGAGCGGCTGGCAAGTTGAGATCGCAAGACGGGGATGGATTTGGAATGGTCGCCCTCGATGCAGCACAAAGCCCGGATCGCCGCGCAGCGCAGGTTCCATTCCGAATTGCAGGTCATGTTCCAGGAAACTGAACCGGCGAGTTCGGGCCCTTCGATGATTTTCAGCAAAGCAGGAAGCGAGCCTTGCGCCGCCGGTCCGATGTTGGCCAATGCAATGGCAGCGGCCCGGCGCTGGGCGATCGATTTGTGGGGATTCACGACGATGTTCTCCAAGTCGGGAACGGCCGTCGCCGCGGCGGGCCCGATGGAACCGAGCGTGAGGGCGGCGAATTCAGACACCCATCGATCTTGGCTGTCGAGGAGTGGAATGAGTGCCGGAACACCTTCCTGCGCCGCGGCCCCCAGCGACCAGAGGGCGTACAGGGCCGGTTTGTCGACTCCTGATTCGACCGTTTCCAGTTTTTCGAGCAGCTTCGCAACGTGTCTCTGCGCAGAATGTGGCTTGTACCGGGCGAGCCATTGGCCCGCCACGCGGACGTACAAGTCGTTATCCGCTTCCAACAGCGGCACAAGGATGCGATCGATCTCCAGGTCGTCTGCTCCGATGGCATCCAGCGTTCGTGCGATGTGCACGCAGTTGTATTCGCGACGGCGATTCGCCACCTCGAGCAGTGTCGGGATTGCGGACCGCGCCCCAGTTTTCATGGCGCTCAACGCATGCAGCAGGTGCCACAATCGTATCGTGTCGCCGGGAAGCAGGCTTCCCTTCATCGTCGTTTCGTCGTCGAACAGCCCCATGACGTCGGGCAGCAACTGAACGGAAGAGTCTTCCAATCCTTCGACGGCAAGCAGAGCCAGGTTGAGGTCGTTCGCATCAGTGCTGTGCAACAATTCGCGGACCTCGGCCGCCACGATCACGCCGCGCTCGGCCGCACAGCGAATCGCTTCCAGGCGAACGTCTGCATCGCGATCGGCGACGGCGCCACGGATCGCGTCGTCGATGGCCGCGCGGACTGACACCCATGCAGGATTATCGAGGGGCGCCGCGTTCGGGGCCGGCGTTTCTTCATCCGCATTCCTGAAAATCAATCCGCTCTTTGAGCGCCTCGATTCCGTCGATCGCAAGACCCGAACCGCGCTCAGACGCAGTGCGGGCTGACGCGAGCGCAAAGCTTCCAGGATCGCCGGTAGGGATTTCGGTCCCATCCGATCAAGCATGTTGGCGACCGTTGCTTGCACGCTGGCGTCGGAATCCTCCAGGAGCGGCGCGATGAGGGCGGCGGCCTGCGATTGACGCTGTGCGCCGGAGTCCGATGACCGGCCGCTATACGCCGCCGACCCGAGCGCCTTGACGGCAGCAACTCGCACCTGAGCCGACCGGCTGGCAAGCTGCGACTGCAATCCGGGGATCAATCCGGGATCGTCGCCGCCGATCCGGCCCAGGGCTTGGATGGCGGCAATGCGCAAGCCCCAATCTGAGTCGAGTTGGTTGATGCTGTTGTCTCGCGGGACCTTGCCGGACGCTTCAGGTTCGGAACAGACTTTGAGCAGGGCGGGAATCGCGCGCTGGGCACCCGTCCCGATGTTGGCCAGCGAATTCGCGCTGGCGACGCGCTGGCGGATCGGTCTCCTGGGATTCGCAACGACACTTGCCAGGCCGGACTGAGCCGGTTCGGCACGTGACCCCATGGATTGCAAAGCATGGGCTGTGAATTCGGCGACCCAGTCGTCCTTGTTTTCGAGCAGCGGAATGAGTTGCGGAATGGCTTCCTGAGCTACGGAACCCAGGGAATAGAGGGCATACAGAATCGACTTGTCGACTCCCGTTTCGTTGTTCCCCAGCCTGGGAAGCAATAGTGAGACATGTCTGCGCGCTGCCTCAGAATTGTGCCGAACATACTCCACGCCGGCCGACCAGGCATCGTTCCTGTTGTCCGACAGCAGCACCGGCTCGAGGACACGGCGAATCTCTGCATCGTCGGCACCGATTGAAGCCAGTGCTTCGGCAAACAGCACGCAGACGTAATCGCGGCGACGTTCCGCAACTTCAACAAGGCGCGGGATGGCGGGCCGCGCGCCGGATTTCATCGCGCGGAGCGCCTGCAGAAGTTCGTAGCGCCGTCCCTGGCGCCAGCCCATGGAGATTTCCCGGACCTTATCAGTCGCCAACGCCGCTTCGTCGTCGAACAGCGCCATCACGTCGGGAAGAAACTGGACGGCCGAATCTTCCAGCCCCGGCAGGATCGCGAGTGCCAGACTGACGTTGGCTGGCTCGCGGCAGTGCAATAGTTCTCGGATGTCGTCCGCGGTTGCCAGGCCATGTTCGGCTGCACAACCGAGGGCTTCCAGGCGGACCGCCGGGTCGGTGTCGGCGAGCGCGCTGCGAATGGCTTCGTCCAGCTCGGTCTGCACGGCGCCCCATGTTCGCAACGACGGAGATACCGACCGCCATGCCGGATGAAATCTTTGGTTGGTCGTGCTGTACTGGCTGGCTGCTGGCGGCGAAGGTTGGACGCGCCGGATGACGCGGAGGGCTTCGAGCCGTGTGGCCGGCTCGCCGGTTTGCAATACCGCAATGATGTGCGGCAGGGCGAGGGGCCCCATCGCCAGCAGTTCCTTGCCGGCTGTTTCGCGCACCCGCGTTTCGGGATCGGCCAGGCGCGGAGCAAGAAAACCAGCCGTCGCCCCCTTGTCGGAGCTGATTCGCACGATGGCAGCGAGCGCTTTTTCCCGGACGCGCGCATCGACGTCGGTCAGGCGCTCGGCAAGTCTGGGGAGTGAATCGCGAGCCTCGGGGCCGATCCCTCCCAGGCCGTACGCAGCCCGGCTGCGTTCGAGCGGATCGGGCGAGTCGAGCGCCGCGGTGAACGCCGGGACCGCCGCAGCGCCCTGCCGTACAAATGCCTCGATCGATTGCAGGTTCTCAACCGGATTCTCGGCCGCTCGTGGCGCAGTTTGATCTGGTGCGCGACCGTGAGTTTTCCAAATTGCCCACGCCGCGGCCAGTGCAACGGCAAAGACCACGAGCAGGCCCAGGGAAGGCACTGGCAACCCGCCTCGCGAACGCGCGACGTTCATGGTCGTTCCACGGCCCGAATGGGGCATAAGACTGGCAGATCACCGACGGACGCGAACGGTCCCGGTCAAACTCGCCCTCCAGAACATGAGGGTGCACCTCGATTCAAGAGATGTCAAGCGTCGCTCGCAATTGCCCGAATTGAAGTTGCCGGGGCAGTGTCGCGGTCGCCCGGATCGTCCCGAAATTCCGATGGAATCGAGAGGCCTCCTTGTCGTCCGCTTCGGCGTTGGTATGATTCTGCAACCCTCACGCCGACCTGTCGCCGCAGCCCCCCTCCGTTTGCAGGTCCACATCCGGTATGAACGAAGCGCAGCGCAATCACATCGAAGACGTGTACGACGTCGCCGCGTGGGGGGCCGGCTATTTCGAAGTTGGCCCGCGCGGGAACCTGCTGGTGCGGCCGCAACGGGGGGACGCGCGGTACGCCGATCTCAAGGACATTGTCGACCACCTGATCGCCGAGCGAAAACTCAAGCCGCCGTTGCTGCTGCGGTTTCCGCAATTGCTCGAAAGCCAGTTGCGCAGGCTGCATGAGGCGTACGTCGAGGCCGCCCGCGAGTTTCAGTATGCAGGGCGGCACTTCCCGGTCTTTCCGCTGAAAGTCAATCCGCGCCGCGAAGTCGTCGAAGAGTTCCTGCGGCCGGGACTCAAGATCCCGTGCGGCCTGGAGTGCGGTTCCAAGGCCGAGCTGTGTGCTGCTTTGGCGATGGATCGCCCCGCCGATTCGCTGTTGATCTGCAACGGATTCAAGGACGAGGCGTTCATCAACCTGGCGCTGCTGGCGGTTCAGTCGGGACAGCAGGTCGTCATTGTTGTCGAGAAACTCAATGAGCTGGCGATCGTCATCCGGCAGGCGCGGCAGACGGGGGTCGCGCCCTGGATCGGATTGCGGGCCAAGCTCTACTCCCGCGGATCGGGAAAGTGGGCCGCGTCGGGGGGCGAGGCGGCCAAATTCGGCCTGACGACGTCCGAAATCCTGGAATGCGTGCGAACACTGAAGGCGGCGGGGCTGGCCGACGCGCTCAAGCTGCTGCACTTTCATATCGGGTCGCAGATCACCGACATCAAGCGGATCAAAATCGCGATGAAAGAGGCGGCGCGCGTGTATTGCAAAGTGCGGCAGCTCGGGGTGGCGGTCGATTATCTCGACATCGGCGGCGGCATGGGGGTCGACTACGACGGCTCGAAGACGATGTTCGAGGCGTCGATCAATTACACGATGCAGGAATTCGCCAACAACGCAGTCTACGTCATTCGCTCGGTGTGCGATGAAGAGGGGGTGCCGCACCCGCACCTCGTCACCGAGAGCGGCCGCGTGATGACGGCGTATCATGCCTTGCTCGTGCTGTCGATTCGCGATGAAATCGAGACGTTTGCGGACGACCTGCCCCTGGTCTCTGTCGATGCCGACGATCCGCAGGTGATCACCGAGCTGAAAGAGCTGTGCGACGGCGTCAACGCCAAGAATTACCGCGAGTATTACCACGACGCGCTCGAACACAAAGATGCGCTGCACACGCAATTCGACCTGGGCCTCGTGAGCCTCGAAGACCGCGCCAAAGGGGAAGTGTTGTTCTGGGAGACGTGCGCCAGGGCCTACAAACAGTCTCGCTCGGCCAAAGCGCCCGAGGAAGAATTTGAGGCGTTGCGGCGGATTCTGGCGTCGAAGTACCTGTGCAATTTTTCGGTGTTTCGCTCGGCCCCCGACAGTTGGGCGATCGGGCAGTTGTTTCCGATCATGCCAATCCACCGGCTCGGCGAGTCACCAACCGAATTCGCCACGCTCGTCGATCTCACGTGCGATTCTGACGGCAAGATCGACCGGTTCGTGGACATCAAGGACGTCAAAGACGTGCTGGAACTGCACCCCTATCGCCAGGAGCCCTATTACCTGGCCATGTTCCTGCTGGGCGCCTATCAGGAGGTGATGGGGAGTTATCACAACCTGTTCGGGCGAACCAACGAGGCCCAGATCGTGATCGACAACGACGGCCGGTTTCATGTCACGAAGATCGTGCCGGCCAGCAGCGTCGCCGACATGCTGAGTTTCGCCCGGTACGACCCGGCCCAACTGCGCGAGCGGTTTGAACGGCGGCTGGCCGAACGAGTGGATGCGGGCAAGCTCACTCGCGATACGGCTGACGGGCTGGTCGCCCAATACGCCGCGGCGGCCGCACAGCAGACCTATCTGGAGTAGCGCCGACCATGGCCGATTCTCCCTTTGCCATGCAGCCCTACCAGGGGATTCCGACCTTCGGCCGGCAGCCGCACACGCGGGATGCGAGCGGGGCCGACGTGGCGATTCTGGGCATTCCGTACGATGGTGCGACGAGCAATCGCAGCGGCAGTCGATTCGGGCCGCGGGCCATTCGCGAGCAGTCGCTCTTGCTGTGGGGCTACAACAATGCGCTCGGCGTCGCGCCGTTCGAGGCATTGAAAGTCATCGACGCCGGCGACGTCGATGTGGCGCCCCCCGATCAGCAGGTGACGCAGCGGGCGATTGAAGTAGCGGCGCGCGGCCTGGGAGATGCGGGCACAACCGTCGTCGCGCTGGGAGGGGATCACTCGGTGACTCTGCCCCTGCTGCGGGCCGCCGCGGCCCGGCATGGTCCGCTCGCCGTCGTCCACTTCGATGCGCACCCCGACACCTGGGACGCAGAATTCGGCACGCTGCGCTACAGCCATGGCACCGTCTTCCGCCGTGCCATCGAAGAAGGGCTGATCGACGTCTCGGCGTATTTCCAGGTCGGCATCCGCGGGCCGACCGGCAGCCCGCAGGATTACGCCGATGCACGCCGGCTGGGGGCCCGGATGATCACACTCGACGAGGCCGTCGAACGCGGTATCGCATCGGTCTTTGCCGAGATCGCCGCCGGTGTGGGAACGAAACCCGCGTACCTCTCGTTGGATATTGATTGCGTCGATCCGGCGTTCGCCCCGGGCACGGGCACTCCCGAACC
>JACQFH010000629.1 GCA_016200145.1 Planctomycetia bacterium
CATCGCTTCAGGGCCAGACGCACCCGCGATCGAAACGCTGCTCGTTGCCGTTGCTGTCCCCACTCCGTTCAAGGTGAAGGGCGTGTATGAAGTGAAGTACGCGCAGCGAGGCGGACGATTCGTGCGCCATTTTACGATCGAGCGCGGCGGATTCGCGGGGACACTGACGGTGAGACTGGCCGACAAACAGGCGCGGCATCTGCAAGGAGTGACCGGACCGACTATCGAAGTTCCGGCCGGGGCCTCGGAATTCGACTACCCGGTATTTCTGCCTCCCTGGATGGAGATCGGTCGCACGAGCCGCACGGTCGTGATGGCAGTGGGCGAAGTCGCCGATCCGGACGGCGCCCGGCACAAAGTCAGCTTCACGTCGCTGCAGCAGAACGAACAGATCGTGGCCCTGATCGACCCGGGCCAGCTCAGTGTCGAGCTCGACCGGCAGTCGATCGTTGCCGAGCCGGGGCGATCAAACGAGCTGACAATTCAGGTTGGCCGCGGCCAGGGTGTGAACGTTCCCGTGCGGGTCGAATTGATCGCGGCCGGTCACATCGCCGGCGTTGCGGCCGACCCCGTCACCCTCGCGGCCGACCAGGCGACCGCGACACTCAAGCTGCGGTTTGCGGAGGGCGCTCCCGGCCCGTTCAATATGCCGCTCGTCGTTCGCGCCACGGCGATAAAAGGCCCCAGCGATCCGGTCGTCGCCGAGGTGAAGCTGGAAATCGTCGCCAAGTAGTAACGGCTGGCCGAGCGCAATTGTTTAACCCGGCTCCGGGTTAAACGAGCGGGCGACGACCTACTCGTGGCGCAGGGCTTCGATCGGGTCGAGCTTGGCGGCGGCTCGGGCCGGATACAGGCCGAAGATCACGCCGATCCCCACCGAGATGCCGAACGCCAGCGGCAGGCTCCACAGGGCGACGTGCGGTTCCATTTCGGAAAACATCCGCGACGTCTCGGAAAGTGCGCCCGGTCGCGAATCGAGAATGAAATTCAGCGTGAACCAGCGGATCGCCTTGAAAGTATACGGCGTGAGCAGCCCCAGGCCCATGCCGAGGAACCCGCCTGACCCGGACAGCACGACCGTTTCGGTGAGGAACTGTTCGATGATGTCGCGCTGCTTGGCGCCCAGGGCACGACGGATGCCGATCTCGCGGGTCCGCTCGGTCACCGTCGCCAGCATGATGTTCATGATGCCAATCCCTCCCACGACGAGGCTGATCGCGGCAATCGACCCCAGCACGATATTGAAGATCTGGCGGAGCTGGTCGGCCTGCTTGAGCAGCTCGAGCGGCACGACGACGGCGAAATCCTTCTGCGTGTGAAACTTTTCAATCGTGCCCCGCACCACGTCGGCGGTCCTGAGGACGTCGGACACGTCGCGCACTGTGAGCGTGATCTGGCTGAGCTCCATGTATTCCGAATCCATCCCGCGCTGCTTGGGGATGAAAATTTCGTCGCCGATGCGGGCCCGGAATGTCGTGATGGGAACGTACAGATCTTTGTTGAAATCCTGGGCGGCCATGCTGCCGCCGATGCCGGCCGATGCGGTGCGCTGGCCAGTGACCCCGATCACCGTGTAGAAAATGCTGTCGATCTGGATCGCCTTGCCCAGCGCCTCTTCGACAGGAAACAGTTCCAGCGCCACTTCGTGGGCCAACACGACGACGTTGGCCCGCGTGTCCTGGTCGGCATCCGAAAGGAACCGCCCTTTGGTGATCTTGAGGTGATTGACCTCCTGGTAATCGGCCGTGCAGCCCACCATCCGGCAGTTCATCGTCTTCTTGATGTGCCGGGCCTCGCGATTCAGCTCGCGCACGGGAATCGCGTTGGTGATCGTGGAAATCGTATTCTGCAGGCGCTTGAAGTCGGTCCGCGTGAGGCCATAACGCGCCGAACCGGCGACATTCTGGTCGGTCGAGGATCCTTCGACCGGCTTGATGCTGCGGACGATGATATTCGTGGCCCCCAGGGCGACGATCTGCTTCTGGGCCTGGGCACTGGCCCCCTCGCCGATCGCCAGCATGGCAATCACCGAGAACACCCCGAACACGATGCCCAGCATCGTCAGCCCCGAGCGCAGCTTGTGCAGCATCAGGCTTTTGAGGCCCAACTGGATGATGCGGATCAGGCGAGTGAACGACATAAGGGGGATTTCGGATTTCGAAAGTCGGATTTCACAAGCCCATGGGTTGCATCCCATGGGTCTGCATCAGATGAAATTTACATTCAATGTGCCGCAAAAGCTTCCCTCGGCGCCGCGCTCGCGGCGGCGACGATGTCGGCAGTGAGGGCTTCTTTGTAGACCAGTCCGTCGCGCATCACGATCTGCCGGCGGGCCCAGTTGGCGATGTCGGGCTCGTGCGTGACCATGATGATCGTGCGCCCCTCCTTGTTGAGGCTGATCAGCATTTCCATGATTTCGTGGCTGGTGGCCGAATCGAGGTTGCCTGTGGGCTCGTCGGCGAGAATAATTTCGGGGTTATTGACGAGGGCCCGCGCGATCGCCACTCGCTGCTGCTGGCCGCCTGAAAGCTGGAACGGCCGGTGGTCGAGCCGCTCGCCCAGCCCCACCTTCTGTGCCATCCGCAGGCAGTGCTCCTGTTCGGCGGCGCCGATCGGCGGATATCCCGCACGATAGTGCAGCGGCAGTTCGATGTTCTCGAGCACCGTGTACTGCGCGATCAGGTTGTACGACTGGAAAATGAAACCGAGCTTGGAATTGCGCATATGCGACAGCGCGGCGTCATCCATCTGCGAGACGTCGATGCCGTCGAGGATGTAATTTCCGGTCGTGGGGCGGTCAAGCCCCCCCAGCAGGTTCAGCAGCGTGCTCTTGCCACTGCCCGAGGCGCCCATGATGGCCACGAAATCCCCCTCGGGAAAATCGAGGGTCACGCCGCGCAGCGCCCGGACGAGGATCCGGCCCTCATCCGCGCTGACGGGGGCGAAGTTAAGGTCCTGCTTGGCGCCTCCGAGCGGCTCGATCAGTGCGGGACCGAGATCATAAGTCTTCGTGACGTCCTCGACGCGCGCGGCGAGCTTCATTGACCGCCACCCGCATCGCCCCGTCCGGCGCCGCCCCCTCCCCGGGCGCCCTGCATGGCCTTCGCGGCCTTCGTCCATTCGTCGAGGTCGATGGCCTTATCTTTGTTGGTGTCGATGTCGGCCAG
>JACQFH010000630.1 GCA_016200145.1 Planctomycetia bacterium
TCCATGGGCAGGGTGCCGACCCGTCCCCAGGAGCGTTGCCAGCCAGACGCTGGCGAGAACAGCGACGCCCCATCCGGCAGCCCCCGCGGCCAGGAGCCAGGTCGGAAGTCCGGCCACGTGGGCCCTGCAGGCCTCCGTATCGTTTTGATCGAAACCCTCTGGAAACGGGTGAAAGAAATAGCCCGGCAGCTCGTTGAGAGCGATCAGAACGAACGCCACGGCGAGTGCCAGAATCACCGAACCGACGCTGCGAAGGATGGATTTGATCATGGTGCGATTCCTTATAAAATCTCGACAGGCTGGAAGCCTATCCCACGGTTCCATTCCATATTTTCGCAGCGAGACGTGAATTGCAAGCGGCAGATTCGCGAAAGTAGATGCGGCATCCTGCCGCATCGGCGACTGACTCGGCTTTGGGATTTTGCGTGGGCCGAGGTTGGTGCCGGTGGTGATAAACTTCGGATCGGGAGCACAAGGCTGAAGCGGCAGGGCGCCGCTTCTACTTTGTGCGGCATCCTGCCGCATCGGGCTTTGACTCTGCTTGCAGATTGTTCAGTGGCCGAAACTGGCGCCGGTGGTAATAAAATTTGGATCGTAGCCACAAGGCTGAAGCGGCAGGATGCCGCTTCTACAGATTGCGCTGGACCCTGAAGGCTTTTCGGGGTAGAAATGATGAGACGGGCAGCAGGCCCGCGTGGACCGAATTCATGGCGAAGCGACTGCTGATCATGGCGCTGGTCGCGGTGCAAAGTGCATCGTGGAGCGGCGCTTCGCTTTTTTTATGCCTCGGTGCAGACGGCTCGGTCTGCATCGATCAGGGGCCGGATTCGTGCACGTGCTGCCGCACTGAGCATGCCGGCCACGACGCGTGCACGTCTCACGAACCGTGCTGCGGCTGTCACCACGACAGCGCGCAGCCGCCGAGCGATCCGCAAGTGACCGGCGATCCGTGCGATTGCACGCACTTGCAGATTTCACAGTCCCAGGCGCCGTCGGTTGTCGCCAGGCCTGCGGCCAAGATTGCTCTTGAGCGCGCAGCGGATTTCTTAGCTGCGGCGCCGATCGAGATGCGCTCGCAATTTGACGGATGCCCGTCGGCAATTCCGTCGCCGAGAGGAGGGCCGCCTCTTGTGCCCTCCCTTGCGCTGACGCTGGTCGGCGTGGCTGTCTGCACGTGCTGAGACGGCGCGGGCGACGTTGCGCGCCGTAGCCGAACTCGCCAGAGTTCGGGGTCGACCCTGGTAAGGGTCGCAGCAATTAGCCGGGGGTTGAGTCCCGGCTCGCCGGGACGACACCCCCGGAAACGACTTCATTAAACGTGCAAACGATCTGGCACCCCTCCGGGGTGCAGACGTTTTCTCATCGCTTTCCGGGGGTAGTCGCTGCGCGACAACCCCCGGCTAATAGCTGGCACCCCATTCGGGGTGCATTTGTCATCCGCGGTTCCTAATTCGTTTCGCTCGACTCAATGGGAATGCGAAGTATGTCCACCACACTCAACGCACCTGCACCGGCACCGGCGGCCACGAAACCTGCTGGAGATCCCGGGATCGCCATCCTGCGCGGGCTGCCGAACCTGATCGTATTTTCGGCACTGGCCGGGATTCTCTACTTCGGGCATCGCCACGAATGGAAATTGCCCAAGCTGTCGGCGCTGGCCGGCGGCGCGACACAAGCCGACGACGACTGGTGCGCGGAGCATCTCGTTCCCGAATCGGTGTGCGTCGAGTGCCGGCCCGATCTCTTTCCGCGGGCCCCGGAATTCGGATTCTGCCGGATTCATGGCGTCGTCGAGTGTGTCAACGATCATCCCGAGCTGGCACAGGTGAAGGGCGCGCCGAAGCTGCCTCGCTACGACACGTCCCAGGCGATCGCCGTGCGCGACCGGCCCGAAAACAACAGCCGCAACACGCTGCACAAGAAACTCGTGCAGTTCGCCTCGGCCGAGAGCGCGACGAAATCGGGGATCGATATCGACGTCGTGCAGGAACGGGCGATGAGCGATGTTCTCACGGCCAACGGCGAGATGACGTTCGACCCGACGCGCGTAGCGCATCTGTCGTCGCGGGTCTCCGGCACGATCGCCCACGTGTTCAAAACGCTGGGCGACGACGTTTCGGCGGGCGAAATCCTGGCGCTGGTCGACTCAGCCAGCGTGGGGCAGGCGAAGTCGCAACTGCTGCACACGGTCGTCCAGTTGCAATTGCGCAAATCAACTGCCGAACGGCTCCGCGGCGCCACCGACTCGGTCCCCAAGCGAACGCTTCAGGAGGCCGAAGCGGCGCTGCAGGAAGCCCAGATCACTTTTCTCTCGGCCCGGCAGGCACTGTCCAACATGGGCTTCGACCTGCCAGAAGAAATCGAGAAGCGCGACCCGAAACAGCTCTCGGACGACGTGCGGTTCCTGGGCCTGCCGGCCGAGATGGTGGCCAAGCTCTCCCAGGCCACGCAGACGGCCAACCTGATTCCGGTGCGCGCGCCCTACGCGGGGGTCGTCGTGTCGTGCGACGTCGTCGCCGGCGAAGTCGTGAGCGCCACGAACCTGCTGTATACGGTCGCCGATCCGAAGCGCCTGTGGCTGCATCTCAACGTGCGCCCGGAAGACGCGCGGTATGTTGAGTTGGGGCAGGCCGTGCGATTTCGCACCGACGAGAACTCGACGGAGGCGGCCGGCTCTGTCGCCTGGATCAGCCCCGCCGTCGA
>JACQFH010000631.1 GCA_016200145.1 Planctomycetia bacterium
CCGCGAGCAGCCGCGCCACCTGTTCGGGATATCCGATCGTGTGAAACAGCGCCAGGACCCGCCGGCTCGGAATCGAAGGAAAGAACTCCCGCAAGTCGATGCGCAGCACGACGCGCTGACCAGTGTGCGGAATGGCGCATGTAAGAGTGGAACGGCCGGGCAGAAATGCGTGCGCGGCAGGATGCGAGGGCACGTGAGTCAGAATTTCATCGAGGATCTTCCTCTGAAATCGCTTCAGTCTGGATTTCGGGATTTCGAGGAGCCGTTTCCTGCCTGAGCGTTTCGCCAGCAAGCGATACCGATAGTGCCGCAGGGGGCCATCGGTATGCTGTCGTTCACGTCCGTGACAGTCGGCATACCAATCGAGTTGAGAAGGCGTCGTTCCCAGCCATCCGGCCAGTTCGCCGGGCGTCGACAGGTCGGGCAGCAGCGTTGCGGTCGTACGAATTGCCGCCGCCGGCGACATCATCGGCCTGGGCAGGTCGAGCAGATTGAACGCCGGGCGATCCTCTAATGAATCCCAATCCAATCTTGACCGAAGTCTTCGAACCGTCGGGTCGACCTCAAGAAATCGGGTCAGTGAGTATTGGAGAGGCGGCGCCCGGTCTCTTCCAAATGCGGCGATGATTCGGTCTGCCAGATTGGAGATCCACTTTCGCGGTCGCGGATAGCCCAGCGCAGTGGCCAGGCGTGCCGCGACCTCGTCTTCCGACCAGCGGCCGGCGAGCATGACTTGGGCCAACTGGTGAGCCAGGTCCATGACAGTTGAAGGCCTCGCGGAATTGCTGCAATGGAGGACGGGGCGCCCCGCGGAATCTGGTGGAGCGTGAGCAATTCTGCGTGCGAGCGCAGTGCCGCTCACGCCTCGAAAACGCTACGGTACGAAGGGTATGTCGGGGTAACCCCGACCAGGTGAAAACACCGGCAATTGCCGACAGAATCACCAACCGAGGCGCCGCCGCCGCCGATTCCACGGTACGGCGCGGCGCTGGCAGCGTCAATTCTACGACGACGCGGCGGGCAAGCCCGCCGGCTGACCGGCGTGCCCGCGCATCAGTTCCACTGGGCGAGCTTTACGTGGGCGGCGGCTTTCTGCTTTTCGAGCAGCTCTCGCTCTTCGGCCGGGCAGGTCTTCAGGCACCCTTCGAGCATCTCCAGGGCGCCGGCGGCGCGGCCGGTGCGCAGCGAGACGAGGGCCCAGTCGCGGCGCTCGGCGTAGACGGCCGGCTGCAGCGCCAGCAGCCGGTGCTGGACGCGCCAGCAGGGCTGCCAGTCTTCGTGCCTCGCGTACAGGGCTTTCAGGTTGTTGAGCATGCGGATGATAATCAGCCGCGGGCCGACCGGTTCGAGGGCCCGCCGCGCGCGGCTCCGCTCGACTCCTTGAGTCTCTTCCAGCCGTTCGGCACATTCGTCGAACGTCAGTACCCGGCCGCCGGCAAAGGCATCGACAAATAGCGGCGCGTCGAGCGTGTCGTATCGCGTCAGAAAGTGCCCCGGCGCGCCGACTCCTTTCAAGGAGATTCCCGCCTGTTCGGCCACCGCCATGTACAGCACCGACAGGCTGATCGGGATACCCGTCTTCTGCTCGATGACCTTGTTCAGAAAGCTGCCGTCGGCTGAGTCGTAGATTGCGGCGGACCCCGTAATCCCGTGATGACCGGCCAGACAATCAGAGAGTACTTCGAGCATCTGTTCGTCGGTGGCCGCACCGGCCAGAGGGGCCTGCAGCTCGGCGGCGCGCCGCTCAATCCACTGGAAGACGGGCTGAAAATCGAGGTTCGGATCGGCGTCACGGGCCAGCTCGAGCGCCGCCGCCGTGAGGTCGACCTCGTCATCCCGCCGGCCGAGCAGCCTGGTGAATTCGGTATCGGCGGCGAAGTCTTTCAGGAAATCCATTCCGTGCAACGCTCCTGTCTTGTTGTGGCGCGGTGGATTCTACATCGCGAGACGGAAAGGAACAATTGCCGGAGGTCTTCCCAATGCAGGCATCTCGGCGAAGCGAGATGACTGCAACGGTTGCCGACGCTCAGTCCGTTTGCGAAACTCTTCTCATCCATTCGCCCCTGCGACAAATCTCTCGAGGAGACGCTCCCATGTGGATCCGCCAGTGCGATCTCGATGCCGACAACCCGGCCCCTTCGCCGATCCCCACGCGGATCGTCTCCAACGAAGAATTCGTTCCGCCTCCCCAGTCGCCGCAGCAGAAGGCCTACGAAGAGCGCTTGACCGAAATCAGCGAGCGCTCGGCAAAACGCCAGGGGGTTGACCGCCGCACGTTTCTCAGAACGGGCAGCGGCATGGCGGCGGCGCTGCTCGCGCTCAACGACGTGTTCGGCCCCTGTTACGACGTCCAGGCGGCCGAAGCCGACGACCAGAAAGCCTTCGAAGAACGCTGGCCCAAAGACCAGTTCATCTTCGACGTGCAGACCCATCACGTCGACATCTCGCAGCACTGGTACGACGCCACGCCCGACGGCAGGGTCGTCGGCAGCTTCTTCACCCGCCTGCGCCCCGGCGCCAAATCGGGCAAAGAGGCGCTCGAACTGCTCAACCGGGCGCACTACGTCAAAGAGGTCTTCGGCGACAGCGACACGGTGATGTCGATCATCAGCGGCGTCCCCAGTCGCGAGTGGAACAAGAACCCGTTGCCCCCCGACCAGATGGTAGCCACGCGGGCCTTCGTCAACGAGATCGCCGGCTCGTGGCGCGTGCTGTCGCACGGCCTGTTGCGCCCCAACCTGGGGAAACCGGAATTTGAGGAAATGGAACGACAGGTCAAAGAGCTGAAAATCGACGCCTGGAAGATGTACACCGGCGCCGAGCTGGGCGAAAAACCGTGGTTCATGGACGACGAGAAAGTCGCCTACCCGTTCTGGGAAAAGACGAAAGCCTTGGGGATCAAGAATCTGTGCGTCCACAAAGGGCTGCCGCTGGGGGCCTTCAACGAGAAGGCCTGCACGCCGTTTGACCTGGAAAAGGCGGCCAAAGACTGGCCTGATCTCAATTTCATCGTCTACCACTCGGGGTTCCGCGGCTTCGGCTGGATCGGGATGGGGACCGGCCAGCGCGTCACTGACCAGATCAAGAACGATCCGCAGGAGCTGCCCTGGACGAGCGAGCTGCTGCGGATTCTGAAGCGCAATCCGCAGATCAAGAACATCTATTTCGAGCTGGGGAGCACGTTCAACATGACGTCGTCGTTCAACCCCGAAACGTGCATGCACATGCTCGGGCAGATGATCCAGGTGGCCGGGGCCGATCACATCCTGTGGGGGACCGACTCGATCTGGAACGGCAGCCCGCAGAGCCAGATCGAACGCCTGCGGCGGATGAAGATGAAAGACAGCCTGATGGAAAAGTACGGCTATCCCGAACTGACCGACGAGATCAAGAACCAGATCTTCGGCCTGAACGCTGCGCGCTTGCTGGGGGTCGACATCAAGGCCGAAGTCAAGAAGATCAAGTCCGACAAACTCACGCAGATCCGCGACGAATTCCGCCGCCAGCCGAATGGCAGCAACACGCAGTACGGCTGGGTGTGGGTGGAAGACGGCCACGAGCCGACCGTGCCGGTGGGCGGGTAGGTCAGGCTTTCCAGCCAGCCGTCTGAAAGTGACAGCTAAGGGCTACGGCTCTTCGGGTTAAGTTGCTTGGACGCCTGCTTTTCTGAGATCAGCC
>JACQFH010000044.1 GCA_016200145.1 Planctomycetia bacterium
CGCGTCATCGAGCGCGACCGCCTGCAGCGGCAACTCGTCGACGCCGTCTGGAACCAGCATCGCCGGCTGGGCCAGGAGCTGCACGATACGCTGGGCCAGTCGCTCACCGGGATCGGCATGGTGGCCGACAGCCTGGCCAAGCGCCTGGCGGCGATCGGGCAGCCCGAAGCCGAAAAGCAGGCCGAGCTCGTGGGCATGATCCAGCAGGCGAAAATGGAAGTCCGCCAGCTCACGAAAGTATTGTATCCCGTCGACGTCGACGCGCAGGGCCTGTTGGCGGCGCTTGACGAGCTGGCTGTGGCGATCAGCGAGCGCAGCCAGATCCGCTGTGAGTTTAAGGGGGATCGCACCATTCAGATTCGCGACAACGAGGCAGCGACTCACTTGTTCCGCATCGCCCAGGAGGCCGTCCACAACGCCGTCAAACATGCCCGACCGCAGCGCATCGCCATCGCCTTGACACGGCCGCGGGGGCGCGTCACGCTGACGGTGCGGGACGACGGTGCGGGTTTCACCGGCGCGGAAACGGCCCGGTCGGGTGGCCTGGGGATGCGAATCATGCAATACCGGGCGAACGCCATCGGGGCCCAGTTGTCGATCGAATCGACCGGAACGGGGGGAACCCTGGTCCGCTGTACGTTGAAACGCGAGGAAAATCATGTCCCGTCCCACGATGCCTGACACCCGTGTTCTGATCGTCGACGACCATCCCTTCATGCGCAGAGGACTGGCGCAGACGATCAAAGACCAGCCGGGACTATCAGTGTGCGGCGAGGCCGGCAGCGTCACCGAGGCCCTGCAGATTATCGAGTCGTCGCGCCCGCAACTGGCCGTCGTCGATATTTCGCTGGGCGAAGAGAGCGGTCTCGAGCTGATCAAGGCGATTCGCCAGAAGTGGCCCGACGTCAAGGTGCTGGTTTCGTCGATGCACGACGAAATGCTGTTCGCCGAGCGCGCCCTGCGCGCCGGGGCGCTGGGATACGTCAACAAAGGCGAGCCCCCCAATGTCTTCATTGCCGCGCTGCAGCGGGTCAATTCGGGCCAGATTTATCTCAGCGATCGAATGACCAACCGCATGCTCGACCACGTGCTCACCGACAAGGGAGAGCAGATCCGCTCTCCCATCGAGACGCTGTCGAATCGCGAGCTGGAAGTCTTCGAGATGATCGGGAAGGGGCTGGCCACCAAGCAGATCGCCGCAAAGCTGGGCTTAAGCCCGAAAACGATCGAGACCTATCGCGAGCACATCAAGCAGAAGCTGAACCTGGCGAACTCGACCGAGCTGACGCGCAGCGCCGTGCAATGGGTTCTCGAACAGGGCCGTAACACCTCCCCCGCCGACGGCGAAACGTAGCGCCTGGCCATGCCGCGCCGTGCTGAAACGACAGCCCGACGCGTCAGCGAGGGGGCACGTTCCGCCGGCCCCGCAAGGCATCCGTCGACGAATCTTCGCGTCGGCTCCCTTCGCTCTTCTCCCCTTGCTCCTCTCCCTTCGCCCTCCGGAGCGGCCCCTTCAGGGATTCCCCGATGCGGGCGCGTCGCGTTCTCCCGATCCTGACGGTCTGCCGGTCCGCCTACACTTCCCGCGGGGACTTTCACGGCCTTGCATCACGAACCGCATCAACACCGGGAGCACACCATGAAAACGGTTGTCGAATGCTTGAGGATGCTGGCATTTCTCGTCGCTTTGGGGACAGTCCTGATTAACATCCTGCCGCTGGCCAACTGAGGATCCGCATGATCTGGTTTATGCTGCTGTCGCTCGCGGTGCTTGCCGGAGTCGCTTTCGGCTGGATTGTCGTCCGTACCAGCCGTGAGCGCATCACAGTCAGCCTGGAGCTTGTCAAAATCGCCCCGGCCCTCCGCAAAGTGGCCGCCAGCGCTGCTTCGCTCATGCACCGCGACCACGACTTCGACGAGCGGCACAGCAGCCACTGAAAGTGCCCCGGCCGCTCGCAGCGGCCGGGGCACTGCGCTGGCAACTTTGGCCGCCCCGGTAATCGCTCGCTACCCGCCCGCAAATCGTGCCCTTACAATGGGGCGCATGTCTTCTCTCCCTCCGCAGGGCGACTGGCAGGAACGGTTGGCCGTCATCGTCGACACGATGCGCGACATGAGCCGGCACACCGATCCCCAGCAGATGGTTCGGGCGTACGGCGAACGCATCACCCCCCTGTTCCCCCACGCGCGGCGACTCTCACTCAGCCGCCGAGGCCTCGACATTCCTCAGTACCGCATCACGCGCAGCACGACCTGGACGGAAGACGTCAATCCCTGGAAAGAAAAGCACCGCC
>JACQFH010000632.1 GCA_016200145.1 Planctomycetia bacterium
CAGCTTGTTCAGGGCTTCCAGCAAGTCGACGAGACCATCCGAAGCCGTGTTGACCGACGCCCCAAAAGCTTCGGCTGTCTCGCGCACCTTGCGGTACGTGTCGGTGGAAATCCACAGCCGTTCCAGCGACGCCAGCCGGTACAGTTCAGAAACGGCGGCCGCCAGCCCTTTCACGTCTTCGCCGTTCGCCACCATTTTCGGCAGCACTGAAGCGAACTCCGGCAGCGGGCTTGAAAGCGAATCGATCGCGAAACCCGGTTCGATCTGCCCCTGGTCGGCGAGAGCCCGAATCAAGAGGGGCAGCTCCGGAAAATCGCTCGACGATTCGGCCGTCAACCGCTCGACCACCGAGCGCAAGAGCCGGCTCAGGAAGTCGGCCCGGTCGAGGAACGTCCCGAACCAGAACAGATCGTCGGCCACCCGGCTGGGGAAAATGGCACTCGTTCGCCGCAACGGCACCGCTGTGTCTTCGGCGGTCAGCAACGTAACCGGCGCGACCGGCGCGTCAGCCAGAACGCGCACGTCTTTGCTGCCTGCCCCTGCGGCGACCGAAAGCTGCATCGGCCCTGCGTTGTCGGCGAACCGCGCCAGGCCACCAGGCATGACGGAATAATCGTCGCCATCCGCCACCAGAAAGGCACGCAGTGCGACGTGCCCGACGCCCACTTCGCCGTTTCGAAACACCGGAACGGCCGAACGGGCGATCAGCTCCTGCGCGACGTATTCGTGAGGGCGGACGGAGATCCGTTCGATCAGTTGCTGCCGTTCGTGCGCCGACAGATTTCGGGGCAGGTACTCGTCTCCGCCACTGGCTTGAAAAGCCGGCTTGATCACCAGGTCTTCAAAGCGACTTTGCACGTAGTCCCACTGCGACGGGTCGCCACACCACCAGGTGGGAATCGACAGCAGCAGCAGGTCTTCGCCCAGAAACCGCCGGCACAACGGACCCAGGAAGGCCATGAAAATCGGCGACTCGATCAGGCCGCAGCCAGGCGTGTTGACGACCACGACCTTCCCCTCGCGGACGACCCGCAACAGGCCCGGAATGCCGTGCGGCTCTCCCCCGCCCAGCTCGAGGGGATCGATGCCGCGCTCGATGGCGCGAGACAGAATCACGTCGACCGGAATCAGGCCGGCCAGGGTCTTGAGGTAGACGCGATGATCGCGCACAGCCAGGTCCGCCCCCTCGACGAGCGTGTAGCCCAGGTATCGCGCCAGATACACGTCTTCGAAGTAATACGGGTACTTGGCGCCGGGCGAGAGCAGAACGATCCGCGGGTTCTCAGCGAGATGTCCCGCCAGTTTTCGCAGCGTCTCCTGAAAGCGGATGAAAAACGGCGCCAGGCGCTGTACCGGCGGATCGTTGAGCGCCGCCGGCAGCGTCCGCGTGGTGACGATCCGATTCTCCAGGGCGAACGCGGCGCCAACGGGAGATTCGGCGCGATCGGCCATCACGCGCCACGTGCCATCGGGGTGCCTGGCCAGTTCGGCTGCCGCGTGAACGATGGCCGGCCCCCACGGGCGCAGGCCCACGAACATCCGCCGAAATCCGGGATTCGCAAACAGGACCTCGGGGGGGAGCGAGCCGTCGCGGATGCAGATTCGATCGCCGTGGCAGTCGCGAATGATCTGGTCGAGCAGGCGCGTGCGCTGGCGGAGGCCCGCTTCGAGAGCGCGCCACTCGTCGGCGGCCACAAAATACGGAATCAGGTCGAGCTGCCAGGGGCGCTGCGACTGCATTCCGTCGTAGAACACGTTGAACGTGACGCCGTTCTCGTGCAGCAGTTGCTGGGCCTGGTCCGAGCGGTGGGCCAGCTCGGCGGCCGGTATTTGCGAGGCCGCTTCGAAGAACTGTTGCCACGCCGCACGCGGCTGATCGCCGGCAAAGGCTTCGTTGTAGACCCCCAACGGGGCCACGGCACAGGACGAAAACAGCAGTTGTTCCGGTGGAAAAACGGCGGGCATCAAAAAGGCGCTCGGTGCGTACTGATCGTCGTGAGACTCGAACGAACCGTCACAGGGGAGCTCGTCGCAGGTCCAGCGTCATTGGAAATTCCGGATCGGGCGGCTCGGGCCGCACCCGGACATGACCTCCCGTATGTCCGTTCGGATGGAATCGCGCAGCCCGGCGGCATTCCGCCTCGAGGGCGTTGATCGGAATCGTCGGCGAGTTCAGCCCTCCGGGATGATCGACATGATACCGGCAGCCTCCGATCGATCGCTCGCCCCACAGGTCGACGAGATCAAACGCGAGAGGCGTATGAACAGGCAGCGTCGGGTGCAGGCAGCTCGGAGGCTGCCAAGCCCGGTAGCGGACGCCGGCGACGAGCTCGCTCGCCGTCCCCGCGGGACGTAGCGGCACCGGGCGGCCGTTGCAGGCGACTGTGTAGCGCGGGGATGTCATGCCGGTGAGCAGCACCTGAAGTCTCTCGACGGAAGAATCGACGAACCGCGTTGTGGCGCCGCCGGCCGGCTCTTCCCCCAGCACGTACCAGGGTTCGATGGCCGTTCGCAGTTCCAGCGTCATTCCATCATAGTGGACCGCGCCGAGCACGGGGAAGCGGAATTCGAAATGCGGTGCGAACCACTCGTCGGCGAACTCGAACCCCGCGCCGCGAAGGTCGCGCAGCACCTCTCTCAAGTCGCTCTGTACCGGTTGTGGCAGCAGAAATCGGTCGTGCAGGCCCGTGCCCCAGCGGATCAGCGGCTCGCGGTAGGGCCTTTCCCAGAACCAGGCGGCCAGGGCGCGCACCAGCAGTTGCTGCGCCAGGCTCATGCGGGCGTGCGGCGGCATCTCGAACCCCCGCAGCTCGACCAGCCCCAGCCGGCCGCTGGAATGATCGGGCGAGTAGAGCTTATCGATGCAGAACTCGGCGCGGTGCGTATTGCCCGTGAGATCGACGAGAAAATTCCGGAACACGCGGTCGACCAGCCACGGCGGAATGTGCCCGCGCTCCGGAATCTGCCGGAACGCCGTTTCCAGTTCGTACAGCGCATCGCGGCGACCCTCGTCAACGCGCGGCGCCTGACTCGTGGGGCCGATGAACTGGCTCGAAAACAGATACGACAGCGACGGATGATTGTTCCAGTACGCAAGGAAGCTGCGCAACAGGTCGGGTCGGCGCAGGAACGGGCTGTCGGCCGGAGTCGGTCCGCCGAGCACGATGTGGTTTCCGCCCCCCGTCCCCGTGTGCCTGCCGTCACGCTGAAATTTTTCGGTCCCCAGCCGGCACAGTCGGGCGTCGTCGTACAGGCCCGTGGTCGTTTCGACGAGCTCCGTCCAGCTTCGGGAAGGATGGACGTTGACTTCAATCACTCCCGGGTCAGGCGTCACTTTCAGGAAATCGAGCCGGTGATCGGGCGGGGGCAGGTAACCTTCGATTATCACCGGCTGTTGCCTCGCTTTCGCCAGCGATTCAATCGTGGAGACCAGTTCGAGATAGTCTTCGAGTGTTCCCACCGGCGGCATGAACACGTGCAAGCGCCCGCCGCGCGACTCGACGCACAGCGCCGTCCGCACGTCGACGAGCGGCACAAGCGCGATCGACGGGGGGGCATCGTGCGCGTCGTCGCCATTTTCGCCGGGCCGGCGGCGGCTCACGTCCCCCGCCGGGCCCCGTGGCTGCGACTGGATTTCCGCTTGCACAGGTGCCCGCAAGGGGGCGCGGCTGCGGGACCGCCGGCGAATCTCTTCGTAACCCGGCAGCGGATGTCGCTCGGCGAACGGATCGAGCGGAATCACCAGCCCGTCGCCGCGCACAGCCGCCGGCAGCGATTCCATCGGCAGGCGCAGGCCGATCGGCGAATCGCCCGGCACGAGAAACAGCCGTTCCGACCGCACAGGCCAGGGACCGCTCGCCCAACGGGCCTTCCCCTGCCACCAGGCGCGGGTCAAAGGCAAGACGTATCCCACCGGCCGGCTCATGCCACGCTCCAGAATCGACGCCAGACGCCGCCGGTCTTCGTCTGCGTCGACGTCGAACTTGTGCACGTCCACGTCCACCGGCAGGCGCCGTTCCTGGGCGATCGTGTGCCACACGTCTTCGTGGGCGGGACGGATGTGATCGCCGTCGACGCCCAGCCGATCGGCGAGCTCCCCCAGAAACTCTCCCGCCGTTTCTGCCTCAGCCGTCCCCTCCACATACGGATCGGCGAGCAGTTCCGGGTTGGTCCAGATCGGTTCTCCGTCGACGCGCCACAGACAGCAATACGCCCACCGCGGCAGCGGCTCGCCGGGATACCATTTTCCCTGTCCGTAGTGCAGCAGCCCTCCCGGAGCGAACCGGTCTCGCAGCCGGCGGAGGAGCCGGCCCGACAAATGCTGCTTGGCGACGCCGACGGCGCTCGTGTTCCACTCGTCCCCTTCCATGTCGTCGATCGAGACGAACGTCGGCTCGCCTCCCATCGTAAGGCGCACGTCGTTCTTTCGCAGGCGGTCGTCGACAAGCTGCCCCAGGCGGTCGATCGATTCCCATTGCCGGTCGGTATACGGTTTGGTGACCCGCGGATCTTCGTGCACGCGCGTCACCGACATCTCGCACTCGAACGTCGTTTCGCAGGCGTCAACCGCTCCGGCGATCGGCGCGGCGGAGATCGGATCGGGAGTCGCGGCCAGGGGAATATGGCCTTCGCCGGTGAGCAGCCCCGACGTGGCGTCGAGACCGATCCAGCCGGCTCCCGCCAGGTAGACTTCGCACCAGGCGTGCAGGTCGGTGAAATCGGCGCTCGGCCCCGACGGACCATCCAGCGAGGGAACGTCGGCCGTCAATTGCACGAGATAGCCCGACACGAACCGCGCCGCCATTCCGCAGTGCCGCAAGAGTTGCACCAGCAGCCACGCTGAATCGCGGCACGAGCCGCGCCCCAGCGCCAGCGTTTCATCGGGCGACTGCACGCCCGGCTCCATGCGGATCAGATAGCGGATGTCTCTCTGAAGCGCCTGGTTGAGGTCCACGAGGAAGTCGATCGTGCGGCGTGGACGGCGATCGATCGCCCCGAGATACGCCTGGAAGCGCGGACCGCCAGGGCTGCACTCCAGAAACGGCGCGAGGTCTTTCTCGAGGCCCGGTTCGTATTCGAACGGAAATTCCGTGGCCGACTCGTCAATGAAGAAGTCGAACGGATTGATGACCGTCAGGTCGGCCGTCAGGTCGATCTCCACCCGGAACTGGCTGGTCTTGTCGGGGATCACCAGCCGCGCCAGGTAGTTGCCGAACGGGTCCTGCTGCCAGTTGATGAAATGAGTTTTTGGCAGGATCGTCAGCGAGTAGCTGGCGATCGGCGTGCGGGAATGGGGAGCGGGACGCAGGCGGACCGTCTGCGGTCCCAGGCTCACAGGGCGGTCGTACCGATAGCTTGTCACATGCCGCAGCGCGACGCGAATGGACATCCAAACCGCTCCAGTTCCAACCTCGAAGGGGCAAATCGTGCGCCAGTTTCGACAATTGGGCCGCACACCTCAAGCCTGACGGTCCGGCTGGGCAGGCAAATCAGGATTGCCGCCGCGAATGACGTCCACGATTCGCTCGCCGCTGCCACGATTCCAGGCACCCTGCAACGAGATTGCGCTGACCCCCATCATTTATCCACGCCATCAGTGGGCATTCATTCTTCGTCCACGCCAAACTTTATTCGCCGGGCCTTCCCGTTGGTCCAGGCCCGGCCACCCAAATGCAGGGAATCGGGGACTGCTTCCGGATCACACCGGCCGCAACAGCGGAAACTGCTCCAGGAGATCCTCAACAGTGACAGGCTCCAGCGGCTGGAATCCTTCGCGGGCAATGCGCGTCGAGCGCAGGGCACATTCCTTTTCCAGCAGGTAGTACCGGTTGTACCCGTCGCGCAACGCGTTGATCCGCGCCAGGTCGAGCTCGTTCAGTTTCTTCAGCCAGCGCCGGTTGAAACGCTCGATCGACAACCTGAGATCGGCCGCCGCCCGCACCAGCGCTGCGGCGGAGCGCGCTGGCGTTACTTTGCTTCTCAAGCGCGGTTGCCATTCCGCGTGGAGCGCTGTCAAATACTCGGCGGCGTCCGCCGCAAAGAGCACTGCCGGCAGCGGCTCTCCCGGCCGCGACAGCGCGAACAGGCGCGCCAGGCGCAAGCGCGGCATCTCCAGCATCCTCGCCCGTTCGCGCGCACACACTTCCAGAATCGCGGTCCAGGCCCCTTCGACTTCCCGCGCCCGTCGGACAAACGCCGGCGCATCCAGCAGCGGCATGTCCTTATCGAACAACTGGTGGTGGGAGTCGTCAGTCACCGGACAGCGGGGTGTAATTGCGATTTCGGAATTGGGATTTCGGATTTCGGATTTCTTCAGACATGAAACATTCGTCATTCGACTATAAGACCCGCAATTGTACAATCGACGAAAACCCTGCCGGTAACACACGGGACCTCCGCCATGCCGCACGACGATCTTCATTGGCTTTCCGCCGTCGAGCTGGCGGCCGGGATCCGCGCCAAATCGTATTCGCCGGTCGACGTCACGCGGGCCGCCCTCGACAGGATCGCCAAAGTCAATCCGCCTCTCAACGCGCTCGTCACGGTCCCCGAGGGCGCGGCTGTGTGCGCGGCGGAAAAGGCGGACGAAGCCATCAAGCGCGGCGACCAACTCGGCCCGTTGCACGGCGTTCCGTTCCACGTCAAAGACAACCTGTACGTCGCCGATTCGCGGACGACATTCGGGTCGCTCCCCGCGCGCGAGACGGTGACGGCCGACGACTGCACCGCGGTCGAGCGGCTGCGCGCGGCCGGCGCGATCATGATCGGCCGCACGAACACGCCCGAGTTCGGCTGGAAGGGCGTCACCGACAACCGCGTGTTCGGCGCGACCCGCAACCCCTGGAACCGCGACCTGACGCCCGGAGGTTCGAGCGGCGGCGCGGCGGCGGCGGTCGCGGCGGGAATGGGCCCCGTGGGCATCGGCACAGACGGCGGCGGTTCGCTGCGGATTCCAGCGTCGTTCTGCGGGCTCGTCGGCTTCAAGGCCAGCTTCGGGCGCATTCCGAACTGGCCGGGGAGCAGCGGCGCCATGTTGCGGCACATCGGCGCGATCACGCGCACGGTCGCCGATCAGGCATTGCTGCTCGACGTGCTGGCGGGCCCCGATCGGCGAGATCTCTTGTCGCTGCCGCCGGCCGGAGTGAGCTGCGCCGCCGAGCTCGACCGGGGAATCAAGGGGAAGCGAGTCGCCTACAGTCCCGACTTCGGCTACGCGCGGGTCGAGGCCGAGGTGGCGGCCATCTGCCGCCGGGCGGCCGAGCGCTTCGCCGAGACCGGCGCGCACGTCGAACCGATTGCGCTCGACTGGCGCGACCCGTACGACACGTGGAGCGTCTTCTTTTTCGGCACGGCGGCCGCGTCGATGGAAAAGAAGCTGGCCGAGCAGGGGGACCAGCTCGACCCAGGTTTTCGGCGCGTCGTCGAGCGGGGTCTGCAATTGAGGGGAGTCGACTTCGCCAACGCGCTCGCGGGCCGGCACGAATTCTGGGACCGCGTACGGCGCGTGTACGACAAGTACGATCTCCTGCTCAGCCCAACGCTGCCCGTGCCGCCGTTTGCGGTGGGCCAGGACGACGCCCCGCCGCTCGAGAGAGAAAAACTCGGCCCCCTGCAATGGACGCAGTTCACGTACCCGTTCAATCTGACGGGACAACCTGCGATTAGCGTCCCCGCTGGCTGGACGAAGGCCGGTCTTCCTGTGGGACTTCAGATCGTCGGGGACCGTCACGCCGACCTCGCCGTCCTGCAGGCCGCCCGCGCCTGGGAGCTCGTCCAGCCGTGGAAAGAAAAACATCCGCCGATGTGACGTTACCTCGTTCCCACGCTCTCAGGCTGTGAATTTTTCGAATTCTCAACCGAAGCTTGGCGAACTCGGATTGCATTCCGCCGACGATGCGCTAAAACGTGTGGCCATGAATCCTGCATCGCCCCCGCCGTCGTCGGAAAATAGAC
>JACQFH010000659.1 GCA_016200145.1 Planctomycetia bacterium
CGCACGGGGGCGCCGTGCTCGGCCGTCAACGGCTTGTCATTCATTTTCGTCGCCAGCAGGACCGGCGCGACGGAGCGTTCGCCAGGAAGCGCCTTCTCGAGCGGAATCGACCCGCCAAAGGGATACGATTCGCTCTTGTCGGAAATCACATCGGCCCCCTCGAACCAGACATGCTTGGCACCGGCCTGCACACCGGCGTGCTGCAACACGCTCGCCAGGCTGACTCCCGCCCAGTTGGCATTTCCGATCGCCCCCGCGCCCCACTGCACGCCGCCGATCTTCGGACCTTGGAATTCATTGCGGCGGTTTCCGGCGCACGTCAGCGTGGCCGTCGCATGGACTGCGGGAAATCGTTCGACCAGTTCGGCGACTGATAGAGTGATCGGCTTCTCGACCATTCCCGTCACAGAAAACTGATGGCCGGCCGCATCGATCGTCGGCGTCGGGCCGTGATTGCGGATGTAGAACAGTTCCAGCGGCGTGATCCAGTCGGCGGCCAGCCCGCCCAGCGCCGGTTCTGCATTCAGCGGCGCCGCCGAACGGACGATCAGCCGTTTTCCCTTCGGCAAGGCGCCCGGCTCGTCGGCAGCGAGGCGCGAGACGGCGTTCGGAAACAGTCCCCACGCCGCGCTTCCCGCAGCCAGCCGGCGCAGAAATTCACGGCGCGACGCAGAATTGGTGTGCGAATTCATGGGAGGATTATAGTCAGCGATCCGGATGGAGGCGAGGATCGCCCAGCGCGCCGCGCCATTTCGGTCGTGTCGACCGCGCTGGGGGTCAACAGTTCAACACATCAACGCGAGGACAATCAATATCACGATCGGCGCCGCCATCGCCAGCAGGCCGAGCAGGGCCAACACGGCCGGTGCACTGCGCTCGCGGACAACGTCGATCACGGCACCGGCAATCACGCCCAGAAAGCCTCCCGCGAAAAGCCCGTCGAATCCAAGCGCCCACAGGACGGGCATCGGGCCGATTTCGCTGTCGAACAGCGGATTGCCGATCAAGTAGCCGACAAGGCCCACCAGTGGCCCCAGCACCAGGCCGCCCAGACAGCCGATGCCCAACCCCCACAAAAACCCGCGGCAGTGCGCCAGTCCCTGCGATTTGGTCCGTGGCTCGTCGCGATTACTCACCATACAAATCAAGGCGTCGAACGGTATGGATGTATCACGCTTGTTTCCGCGTGTGGGAGAAAGGAGTTCGGACCAGTTGCCAGCCCCGGCAGGGGCGAAAGTCAATAGCCCAGGGCGTAAGCCCTGGAGGGCGTGGTGAGCGTCTCTGAAAGTCGGTTGCATTCATTGGCGAGTTTCTTTGATTTCTCAGTCGTCCCGTTCCTGGTCGACATCCAAGTCATGCCGCGAGCCCTGTACCACGCCCTTCGTTCGTACCTCACTCAGGGATGCCACTCGACCCCAAGAACGTTTCTGACGCTTCATGACCCGCAGCTTGCCTTTCGGGCGCTGCGCTGGCACGGTTACAATCGTGGGATGCACACGTTTTTGAGGTCGCTGGGGCTAGTGCTGGGTGCGTGGGCCGCATTGGCCGGACGGACACTGCCGGTGAGGGCCGCCGATCCGCCGAGTGTCCAGTTCAACCGCGATATTCGGCCGATCCTGGCTGAAAACTGCTTTGCCTGCCACGGGCCCGACCCCGGTCACCGCAAGAGCGGTCTGCGGCTGGATGTTCGCGAGACTGCTCTGAAGCCGGCCGATTCCGGCGAATCGGCAATCGTTCCCCGACAGCCCGGGAAGAGCGCGCTGGTGACTCGAATCGAGGCTGAAGATCCCGGCGAGCGGATGCCGCCTGCCGATTCGAAGAAGCAACTTTCGCCGGTCCAGAAAGCTCTGCTGAAGCGGTGGATTGCCGAAGGCGCTCCGTACGAGCTGCATTGGTCGTTTGTGCCCCCGCAGCGCCACGAGCTGCCGGCGGTCCAGGCACGTTTCTGGCCGCGCAATGCCATCGACTGGTTTGTGCTGGCCCGTCTGGAAAAAGAGGGACTTGCGCCCGCGCCGGAAGCCGACAGTGCCACGCTGTTCCGCAGGCTGTCGTTCGATCTGACGGGATTGCCTCCCACTCCCAAAGATGTCGACGCGTTCGTGCGCGAAATGGCGGAAGCGGGCCGGGCCGACGCGGCAGCCGCAGGCAACGATCAAACTGGCTCTCGCGGGCCTCGTCGAACGGAGCAAACGGAATCCGAGCTAGTCTATCTGCGCTGGGTCGACAGGCTTCTCTCCTCCCCGCACTACGGCGAGCGAATGGCGGTGGATTGGCTGGACGCGGCGCGATTCGCCGACTCCAACGGGTATCAGGTCGACCGCGATCGCGAGAATTACGCCTGGCGCGACTGGGTGATTCGGGCGTTTAACGACAACATGCCCTTCCACCAGTTCACGATCGAGCAGCTCGCCGGAGACCTGCTGCCCGCCGCGACGCTCGATCAGAAAATCGCCACCGGTTTTCACCGCAATCACATGCTGAACGAGGAAGGCGGCATCATCGGCGAGGAGTTTCTGGCCGAATATTGCGCCGACCGGGTCGAAACGACGGCCACCGTGTGGCTGGCCCAGACGTTCGGCTGCGCCCGCTGTCACGATCACAAGTACGCCCCGTTCACGCAACGGGAGTTCTACGGACTGTACGCGTTCTTTCACAACGTCAGCGAGTCGGGAGTCGGCAACTACGGCGCGAATATCCGCCGCAATGCGCCCCCCATGCTCAAGTTGCCGGCGCCCGAAATCGAAGCGCAGATCGCGGCGCTCAACGCCGAACTGGCGGCCGAGAAACGGCGCGCGACGGAAATCGAAACGAGCCTGTCGCAAGGTCTTCCCGCCTGGGAAGCCTCCCTGCGCGAGAAAGGGGCCCAGTGGATCGCCGCCCGGCCCGGCAGTGCACGGATCGGCGAGCGCACCCTGCCGATCGATCCGCAAAGCAACGTCGTCGCTGTGCCGGCCTCGGAACCGCAAGAACAGGTCATCGTTGTCGAAACGGAACTGGCCGTGGGCCGGGCGACCGCTTTGTCTTTCAAGTTTTCGGCGGCTGACAAAAGTGAAGCAGAAAAGAAGCCGCTGGCCCTGCAACTCGGCCGGTTGCAGATCTTTCGTGCCGGCCAGGCCCCGGCCGCGCCCCTGAATTTACGCCCGGCCGACGATAAAGACAGTCTGCCGAGCGCCGAGATCGCCAAAGCGCTCGATGCCGACACAAACACGCGCGCCGCCATTGCCGGGAAGCCAACCGTCTCCGCCGTCGTCGAGCTCGATCCACCGCTGGCCGGCGAAGAGGTCGCGAAAGTGCGCATCGAGCTTGCGGTCTCTTCCAAAGAGGCCGGCCCAGCGTGGAACCTGCGGATGCTCTCGACCGACGTAGAACCCGATTTTCTGATGCCTGAGGCCACGCTCACGATCATCCGCAAGAAGGCTGACGAGCGCACGCCTGCGGAACAGAAGCAACTGGCCGATTTCCGGCTGGCCAGACATGCCGGTCACCGCGCGGCGACTGCGAAGATCGCCGTTCTCACGAAGCAGATTGACGAGCGCGATCTGCAGATTCCCACGGCCCTCGTCATGCAGGAACTGCCGCAGCCGAGAAAAACGCACATTCTCATTCGCGGCGCGTACGACAAAAAGGGGGAAGAAGTCGCAGCGGGAACGCCGGGAGTGCTTCCGCCGATGCCGGCCGACCTGCCGCGCAACCGTCTGGGGCTCGCCCGGTGGCTTGTCGATCCGCGCAATCCGCTGCCGGCGCGGGTGACGGTGAATCGGTACTGGCAGTCGCTGTTCGGCGCGGGGCTGGTCCGCAGCTCTGAGGATTTCGGGATTCGCGGAGAACCGCCCAGCCATCCCGAGCTGCTCGACTGGCGAGCGAGTTCGTCCGCGCCGGGTGGGACGTCAAGGCGATGCTGCGGCTGATCGTCACGAGCTCCACGTATCGCCAGAGCTCGCGCGTCACCCCCGCCCTCAGGCAGCGGGACCCTGAAAACCGGATGCTCGCGCGCGGGCCCAGGTTCCGGCTGCAAGCCGAGTTTCTGCGCGATCAGGCGCTGGCTGCCAGCGGCCTGCTTGTGCCGAGGTTGGGCGGCCCGTCGGTGAGGCCCTATCACCCGCCGGGGCTTTACGAGCAGGTGGTGGCGGGGTCGTCAGCCGCGACGTACGTCACCGGCAGCGGCGAAGATCTGCGTCGCCGCAGCCTGTATACGTACTGGAAGCGCTCTGTTCCGAATCCGGCGATGTTGATCTTCGACGTTCCGTTTCGCGAAACGTGCAGCGTGCGGCGTTCGCGCACCAATACGCCGCTGCAATCCCTGAACCTTCTGAACGATCCAACCTACGTCGAGGCGGCCCGGTTCCTGGCCGAGCGCATGCTCCGCGAGGGAGGCGAGACCCCGGCGACGCGTCTCGCGCACGGATTTCGACTGCTGCTGGCTCGGACGCCGCGCACCGACGAGATCGGAATCCTGACCGCAGCGTACGAACGAGCTGCACGCGAGTTTCGAGAAGACCCCACAGCCGCCGCGGCACTGCTGGCGGTGGGAACTGTACCGGCCGACGCCAAACTCGATCCGGGACAATTGGCCGCATTCACGACCGTGGCGAGTATCCTGTTGAATCTGGATGAGACAGTAACCAAGGAGTGAACAACATCCGTGGGGTTGCCACTCCATGCGTGGGTTCATCCCAAAATGCAGAAGAGAAAGGAACCGCGGAGGACGCGGATACGCGCGGATAAAGACGGACTCGAACACTAATCTTCACTGATCGACACTAATTGTCAGTCTTTCATCGTGGGTCTACAGACTGTTTCGGGCCGGAACAAAGGGGAACCACGAAAGACGCGAAAGACGCGAAACGACTCCGCGAAAAAAGTGATCCAGAGATTTCGCAGATTTCCACAAAGGTATCGAACGTGCCTGAACAGTCCTATATCCGCGGCGTGACGCGGCGGCAGTTTCTGGGGAGGGCGTCGATCGGAATCGGCTCGGCGGCCCTTGCGACCCTGATTCAGGAGCGCGCCCGGGGGAGCGCGGGTCTGGACGGCGTCCCGCATTTCGCTCCCAAAGCCAGACGCGTGATCTGGCTCACGCAGGCGGGTGCGCCGTCGCAGCTCGATCTGTTTGATCATAAGCCGGGGCTCAAGGAGCAGTTTGACAAGGATCTGCCCGAGTCGGTCCGCAACGGTCAGAGACTGACCGGCATGACCGCCGGCCAGAACCGATTTCCCATCGCCCCGTCGCAGTTCAAGTTCGAACAACACGGTCAATCCGGAATCTGGCTGAGCGAAATCTTGCCGCACATGGCTCGAACCGCCGACCGGTTGTGTGTCGTTCGGTCGCTGTTCACCGAGGCCATCAATCACGACCCGGCGATGACGCTCTTGCAGACCGGCCACCAGATTGCCGGCAGGCCGGCCCTGGGAGCCTGGCTCTCGTACGGGCTGGGCTCAGAGAATGACAATTTGCCGGCGTTTGTCGTGCTGATCTCGCGCCCCAGCGGGCCGACGAACGCGCAGCCGCTGCACGAGCGGATGTGGGGGGCTGGTTTTCTCCCGTCACGCTTTCAGGGAGTACGTTTCAGTCCCGGCAAAGATCCGGTGCTGTTCCTGTCGAACCCGCCGGGAGTCAGTACCGCACGGCGACGTGCCATGCTCGACGACGTCGCCGCGCTCAATCGGCTGAAATTCGAAGACTACCAGGATCCCGAGATCCAGGCCCGGATCGATCAATACGAAATGGCGTTTCGGATGCAGGCTGCCGTTCCCGAGCTGGCCGATCTGTCTCTGGAACCGTCGACGGTATTCGATCGCTACGGCCCCGAATCGCAGAAGCCGGGAAGCTATGCCGCCAATTGCATTCTCGCCCGGCGCCTGGCCGAACGTGGAGTCCGGTTCATTCAGCTCTACCATCGCGGGTGGGACCAGCACGGCGATTTGCCCAAAGGGATCAGGAGCCAATGCTACGACGTCGACCAGCCGACGGTGGCTCTGATCGAAGAGCTTCAGGAACGGGGCCTGCTGGACGACACGCTGGTCGTCTGGGGAGGCGAATTCGGCCGCACCGTCTACTCGCAGGGTGTTTTGACGGCAGACAACTATGGGCGCGATCACCATCCGCGATGCTTCACGATGTGGATGGCCGGCGCGGGAGTGAAGCCGGGCACCGTGTACGGCGAGACCGACGACTTTTCGTACAACATCGTGAAAGACCCCGTTCACATCCACGATCTGAACGCCACCGTCCTGCACCTGCTGGGAATCGACCATACGCGGTTGACCTACCGCCATCAGGGGCGCGACTACCGCCTCACCGACGTGCACGGCGAAGTGGTGCGGGCGCTGCTGGCCTGACCCGGTATCGTGCAGAATGAGCAGCAACTCCGCAGTGCCCCGTGCTACGGATCGCACCGATTCACGGAGGAATTCGGTGCTGCCGAAACCGCTTTCAGGCGGTCGAGCAGGGCCGGGTCGGCGGGCGCGCCCAGATCGGCCATTTTTTCCAGGTCGGCGCGGGCCAGGTCGAAATGCTTGAGGTTCAGGTACGAAATGGCCCGCGCCCGGTAGGCGTCGACCAGTTCGGGCTTCAGGTCGATGGCGGTCGAGCAATCCTGAGCCGATTCGGCAAATCGTTCGGCGGCCGTGAGCGCGATCCCTCGCTGCAGATAGTTCACCGCGTCGCGTGGGGCGATGGCGATGGCCTTCGAGAAGTCGGCAATGGCTTCGACGGATCGATTCAACTGCTGGAAACAAGAGCCACGGTCGCGATAAGCTTCGTCCCAGTTGGGTTTCAGGCGAATGGCCGCGGTGAACTCATCCAGCGCCTCGGTGTGCCGCTCCAGGCGCCCGAGCAGGCCGCCGCGCCGGCGGTGCCAGTAAGGATTTGAGGGTACCAATCGTGACGCTTCGGTAATCGCCGCCAGTGCGGCGTCAGATTCACCGGCCGTCGTCAGCGCGATTGCCAGGTTGGCATGGCTGACTCCGCGTCGCGGGGCCATCTCGACGACATGCTGCAGGTCGCGGATCGCTTCCGGATACCGACGCAACTTCATCAGTGTTTCGGCGCGCCCTTCGAACGCCGGGCGATCGTTCTGATAGAGCTGGATCGCGCGGTCGTACGCGGCGAGAGCCTCTTCATATTGGCTGTCGGTTTTGCAGGCCCAGCCCAGGTTGCAATACCCTCGCCAGTTAAGAGGCAGCTTTTGAACCGTGTCGCGCCAGATCGACTGCTGCGACTGGTAATCGAGATTGCGGCGGTGCGTCAGAATTCCAAACGTTATGGCGACTGCCACAAGCGCCGCTGTTGCCGGAATCGCCTGCCAGTGCGGCGGCCAGCGTGCCGAGATGCGTCCCCACACATGGTCGGCGGCGAGCACAGCGAGTACGACGATCGCCGCCAGGGGCAGGTACATGCGGTGTTCGGCACCGGTCTGCGTCACGACGGGAACAATGCTCGAGCTGGGCGCGAGAATGCAGAAGAACCACATCCCCAGAAATCCCAGCCAGCGCGTCGACGCGCGGCACAGGGCCGCAATCGTTCCGACCGCGAGTGCCAGAACTGCCAGGCCCGCCGGCACGTACTCGACCGCATTTGTCGAAATGCCCGTTCCGTAGTCGAGCACCAGTGGATGAGGCCAGAAGCTCAATTTGAGATACATCAGGACGAATCCGAACTGGGTTAGCAGGTATTCCCAGCTCGAGATTTCGCCTCCGAACCCGGCCGTGCCGCCGCGCCCTGCCGAGCGCACGACGAGCAACCCCAGCAGGGCCCACGTCGAAAACAGCCCGGCGTAAAACCAGCCGCGCCGTTTGAGAGCCGCGGCAAGGGTACCTCCCTGAAACGTCCAGTCGTGAAGGACGACGAGGATCGGCGCGGCGACCATGATTTCTTTGGCCCCCATGCCGACGAGACAGACGGTGAAGGCGGCAGCCTGCCACATGAGCGGCACGGGCGACTGCCCGGCGCGGATCGAGCAGTACAACGTCGCCAGCAGCAAAAGTCCCGCCAGCGACTCGGCGCGCTGAACCGTGTACGTCACCGATTCGGTTTCAAGCGGGTGCAGCGTCCACAAGAGGGCCACGGCGAATGCCAGCGGCAGCGCGAGACGCCGCTGTCGCTCGGGAATGCCGGAACCCGATAAAGTTCTGCGAACGATTCCGAACAGGCACAGCCCGGCCAACAGGTGAATGGCGATGTTCGCGGCGTGCCAGCTCCAGACGCGAAACTCCGAGACGGCGTAATTGAGGGCGAACGACAGGTTAAGCACCGGCCGCCCGTCGACGGTCACCCCTTCGCCAGGCGGCGAGAGGACCGTCCCGATGTCCTTCAACGACCGGATCGTCTGATTTTCGACAATGGCGTGCAGATCGTCGTAAACGAACGGCAAGCGCAGGCTGTTGAGATAGGCCCGCGACCCGGCGACCACGATCACCAGCGCCGCGGCCGCACGGAGCCAGAAGGGAGGCTCCGCAGTTGGTGGAAGTTCGTGTTCCGCGTCGATCATGGCGATTTGCCCCCCACAGCAGCGGCGGCCTGGGCCACGTCGGCCGCGGGCGGGTACGGTACGAGGCGTTTTTCACGAATGGCCACCTGGCACAGCCAGGCGGTGCGGGTCGAGAAGCGAGCCATCAGGTCGCGATTGCGGGCGTCGCCAAAGTCGTGCGCGAAGATGACCCGCGCCCCCTTCAGGTCTCCCTCGTTGAAAACCCATTCCTGATGCGTTGAGAAATTTGGACTGTACCGCACGAACACGAGGTGCATTCCCTTTTGTTCGTTCAGGCGGTGCAGCACCTGCTCGCGGGATGCCACGAGGTCGTTCGCGGAGCCGTCCACCGCCGCGGACTGTGCGCTCGGTTTGAACAACCCGCCCAGCAAAAAACCACCGCAGTTGATCGCCAGACAGCAGCAGGCGAGTGCCGTCAATGAGCCGGGCGTCAAGACTGCGGCGCGCCGTCCGGAACGAACGCCGTGGTACAACCGCCGCATCGACTCGGCCAGCAGAGCTAGAATCAGGGGCACGACCGGCGCCGCGTAGTGCGCGTGCCAGTATTCAATAAACGACTGCCCCACGACGACGTACAGAATCATTCCGCCGCAGAACCAGCCCCAGCGGCTGCGCAGGCCGACGAGCATCAGCACTCCGATCCAGGCCAGGCTCACTCCGGGCGCGACGCCGCCATACGCCATTTCGTACACCGTACACGCCAGCAGCGCCTGCAGGCGCGACGGGACAAAATACAGCAGCTTGACGGCGATCAGGCTCGCGCGGCGGTAAGGCACGAATTTGTGGTCGGCGTAGAACTTGGCCAGCCTTTCGTGCGGAATGCGCTCGGGCGAATATTGATCGCTGAAGATGAAGACGCCCTGGTGAAAATACTGCTTGAGATGGACCGCGTACGGCAGCGATTTCCAGTCGCCGGTCACGGCCTTGTTGTAGGTGGCGTTCGCCCAGCCACCGAGACCCAGTACGACGACCAATGGCAGCACGACGCACGTGAATTTCGCGAGCAGCCCGCGACTTCTGTTCGTCACAAGCCAATAACACAAAATCGCGGCGACCGGCACGCACGCCAGCAGCCCTTCGAACGGCCGCGTATCAGCGAGCAAAACGATGCCCAGGCCCATGAGCAGGCTCGTGCCGAACGTCGCGTGTCGCAGCGTCCGCCGCATGCCGCCGAAGAGCAGCGCCCCGCCGCACGCCCCCGGCATGCCGCCCCAGTACGACTGTGCCCAGTACGACGAGATTCCAAACGAGATGATGGCCAGCAGCGTCGCCACGACGGCCCATCGCGGAGACACCCAGGCCTGCAGCATCCAGCACAGGCTGGCCGCGAACAGGCCGCAGCTCAGCCAGACTCCCCAGATCGGATGCCCGAACAGCACCTGCCCGGTCGCCAGAATAAGTCCCTGTCCCGGCGGGTACTTCGACATGTACGTGGGAACGACGAGGACATGCTCGGCCTCGAAAAATTCGGGAGACGGCGGCGTCGGGTTCGTGAGCCGCCCGTGGGCGAACGTGTCGGCCGCCAGCAGGTAGCTGAATTCGTCGTGAATGTGCGGTTCCGGAATGCCGACGACCAGGCCGAATGCGCTCGGCAGCAGCATTCCCAACAGGCCGCACGCGACGATCGCCGTGCGCCCGGGCCAGCGGAACGCCGCGGCGCGCCGGCACAGATCAAACACTTTCTGCATGACGAATCTCCTGCCCCGGACTTTCAGCGAATGACGTCGTAAATTCCCGCGAAATGCAGCGCCCGGCCGAACCACAGGTCGGCCCACGCCGGATAGAGCCCCAGACGGCGGAACACCAGCCGGGGCATCAGGCGGCACGCCTCGAAGGCTGCGTCCCATTGCCGCGACGTGAGGTAGTTGTAAGGCAAGGCGACCCCGTGGGGCGCATTGCCGACGAAGTCCATCAGTCGCAGCGTAGGCCGCGCCAGCCAGCCTTCGGCCACATGATCTTTGATGACGACGCACTGCCGCGCCACGCGGACGGCCTCTTTGAGGAGCTCGAGTGGCGAAACGACGTGGTGCAGCACGTCGCAGAACATGACGCTGTCGAATGACTGGTCGGGAAACGGCAGGCGCTCACCATCGAAGGGGGTGACGGCGATATCCGTTTCGGGTCGAACGAGCACGTCGACCCCGGCGATCGCCACATCGGGACGCCGTTCGTGAATCAGCGCGTCGAGCCGGCCGTCGCCGCAGCCCACGTCGAGGACCGAGTGCCGCGCGGGGAGCAATTCGGCGAAATGGCCGGCGAGCGCGCGGATGCGCCGCGCATGAACCGTGCGGCCATGCGCCCGACCCACCAGATGCAAAGGCCAGCCCGCCGCCGTGCCCGGCGTGTCAGTCGCAGATTCCGACATATTCCAGTTTCCCCCAGGCAATGCGGCGCCGCTCGGTCGCAAAGTTGCCGGAAAGCGCCTGCAGGATGACATCCGGCATCGACAGCCAGTTGAAATAGGTTTCCTGCTCGCGTTCGATCATCGTGTCCAGCGCTGCAAATTTGCGCGACAGGCGCCGCACCAGGGGATGCCGCGAAAGAGCATGGACGGCCCGCAGAAACGGCGTCAACCACGGTTCGACGATCACGAACCGCCCGCCCGGCACGAGGACTCGCCGCACTTCGGCGAGCACCGCGGCGAGGTCGCCGGGAATGCACGGCAGATGGTGCAGGCCCCCCTGCACGATGACGAGGTCGCGGCTGGCGTCGGGAAAGGGCAATTGCCGGCAGTCGGCTACGTACAGTTTTGCGTCTCCCTCGTACTGCGATAGCAGTCGCAGAGAGAGGTCCACCCCTTCGAGCGCGTGAAAGCCCAGCTCGGCCAGGGCCGCGAGGCCGTTCCCGCGGCCGCAGAAGATTTCGACAATGCGCGCCTCGCGCAACCACGAGTGCGCGCCCAGGCGCTGCAGGCGTCGACGGAACTTTTTCCGTTCGGCCTCGGGAGACTCGAAACGCAGATAAGCCTGCTCCCACACCGTGTCGCAGCAGACGACCGGTTCGCATGCCCGAATGATCAATGCCGCAGAAGCCATGGAGTGAATTGTCAGGTGAATGTTGAATCAGCAGGCCCGCAGGCCCATCGCGGGTTTACTGCCGGGCCAGTCCCAGCATGCTGCACAGGAAACTGTTGAGGATGATGCTGGCCCCCAGCACCACGACGGTGGCGCCGGGGATCACGAGCCGCATGGTCGTCGCGTAATCGAGCGCTCCGAACCCCGTCTGGATCCAGACGGTCGCAGCCGCGGCGACTGCCGCCAATCCGAGCGACACGAGCGCGAGGCCCGCCACGCCGCCCCGTTCGAGAGTGAACATGCGGAAGAATCGATCGATGCGGCGGCTCGGAGGCCGCAATCGCTGGTTGATCGCATACGTCGTCGTGAGCACGGCGAAAGCCACCGACTGAAAGCCCAGTTGCAGCGCCATGCTGGCGACCATCAGCGTGTGGGCGCCGAAGGCGATGCCGGCCAGGCTGAGTCCCGGCAGCGCGATCGCATAGCCCAGGAACCCCAGCAGCATCAGCAGCCAGCCCGGATACCAGAACAGCCACCGCGGCGAGAAGATCAGAAAGAACCTCAGTGTGCGCCACCCGTCACGGAACGTGCGCAGGTGGGGCCGCCGCGTGCGCCGCCCGTCGGGCCAGAGCGTTATCGGGACTTCGTGGATCGTCTCGTGGAACAGGCTGGCTTTGATGATCATCTCGGTAGCGAATTCCATTCCCGTGCAGCGCAGTTCGAGCCGCTGGAACATCGCCTGCGTGAAGCCCCGCATTCCGCAGTAGATGTCGTGGATCGGCGCACGAAACATCAACCGCGCCATCCAGGAAAAGAGCGGGTTCCCCAGATACCGGTGCAGCCAGGGCATCGCCCCCGGCTGGACGGTTCCCCCGCCACGGGGCAGCCGGCACCCCTGCACCAGGTCGTATCCCTTTCGCAATTCGGCGACAAACCGCGGCACTTCGGAAAAATCGTAGCTGTCGTCGGCGTCGCCCATGATGACGTACCGGCCGCGCGCCGCGCAGATGCCGCCGCGCAGCGCGTTGCCGTAACCTTTGAGCGGAATCGGCACGACCCGCGCGCCCTCGGATTCGGCGATGGCGATCGAGCCGTCTTCGCTGCCGTTGTCGGCGACGATCACTTCGCCGTGAATCCCTGCGGTAGCTAGAGCCTTGACCGCTTTGCGAACGCAAGTCCCCACCGTCTCGTGCTCATTGAGGCAGGGCATGACGACGCTCACTTCCACGTCGGCTGTGTTATCAGGGCTGGCCGGCGCCTGCCCCTCGATCACAGACTTGACGACGTTCCCGCTGATCATCATTGCCCGCTGCCCTCCACATCCGAAGCGCGCCGAATGTCTGCCAATACACCATAATTCCACGCTAAGGCCGCGTTTCGGGCGCGGTCAAGAACGGTGTCGCAGCAAGCAGGCGTGGCGCCGCGCAAATGCCGACGCAAGCCGACATCGCCGGTACATTCGTGCCAAAGCGACTGCCGCGATGGGAGGTCCGCCGATTGATGGCGTTCAACCGAATGAGCAGCGATTTCCGCCGCCGTTCAATCTGCTGAGCGCATGTTTTCGCGGAAATCGCATGGACACCGGCGAATACTCGAGATGGCACGCGAAATGCTGCTCGGGCTTGCTCGCGTCCGGGGCAACTCAAACTGACGAGTCATTCGAGTCGTTCCGGTGGCCATTCCTCGACCCTTGAATTCCGGTGCGAAAGCAGCCCTGCGGCTGGCCGTGTTGACGGCGGCCGGCATCTCGGCCATCGTCGCAATCTGCGCGGTCCTGCAACTGGCACGATGCGTTCCCGGCATCGATTTCTACCAGTTCTGGGTTGTGGGAACCGAGCTGCGTTACGGCGACGCGCGCGACGTTTACAGCGCGCGTCAGCGCAATGATCTGGGTCGCAAATGGCGGGAGCGCGCCGATCCAGCCGTCGAGCGACAACAGACGGCAGCCCGCGTGAGGACCACGCTTCAGACGTTTTCCAGTCCCCTGCTGTACTCGACTTTTGCAGCGCTCTCGACCGGCGACTACGAGCTCGATCACCAGCGATATTGCCTGCTGTGCCTGGCGGTTTCCGTGATGGGCATCTTGGCGCTGTGCCGCGTCTTCGGATATTCCTGGGCGCGCTCGCTGCTGGCCGTCACTCTGTTCATCGGCTGCAGCGCCCCCCTGCGATCCGACGTGATCGTCACGAACGTCAACCAGCTTCAGTTCGGCGGATTGGCGCTCTACCTGTGGAGCCAGGGTCAACCGGAATGGCGCCTGCGGCACCTGTTTGGCGGCGGCATGCTGGGACTCCTGCTGGCGTTCAAACCCAATCTGGGATTGTGCGTCGCCCTGCTGTTTCTCACCTGGTCGGTCAACGGGCGTTGGAGCAAGCTCTGTGAACACGCCCTGGGAATCGTCGTCGGGCTGGCGAGCGCCGTGGCAGCGTCGGTGTGGGCGTTTGGTTCAGTCGACTGCTGGTCTCGATGGCTGGCGAGCATGCGCGAGCTGCTGGTGGAAGTGACGTCGTCGTCCACGATGGGCAATTATTCGCTGGCGAACCTGATTGAAGAGCTCACCGGCCGTCGCACATCAACGCCGCTACTTGCCGTTCTGGGCGCTGCAGCGACCGCCGTCATCGTGCGGGCATCGAAGAACACAGCGGAAGGCGACGCGTGCCGGCCTCTCGACGAAGACGTGCTGGCAATCAGCCTGGGTCTGGCCGCGATGCTCCTGGGATCGGTGCTCGTCTGGCTCCACTATTTCGTCCTGATTGTTCCCACGGCGATCTATTGTCTGAGACCGCGAGACGCGAGGCATTGGATTCGACAGGGAGGCGCGCTGTCGCTCGTCGCGGCCTGGATCGGCACCGTGCTGATCACTCAGTTCCCGCCAATCATGGGACATGTGTACGCGGCATCGCGGGCCATGTCGGTGCCCATGCCGCTGGTGAAAACTGCGCTGGTTGGTACCGGAACGATCCTGCTGGCTCTGGCGGTCGTGCGGGAGTTTCAAAGAAACGGAAACGGCCACCACGACCAGCGGGATTGAGGGATCACTCGGACCCTCAACGGCAAGATGTGAGGGTGGAGCCTTTGCATTATGACGACGAATCCGCGTCCGCCCTGAGCCGGGCGTGGTCGTCGCGGGTGATGTTTTCGCCGGTCAGGATCACGCAGGTCGGCTCATCGAGGTCAGCGGCGTGCGTTTTGACGAATGCCGCGGCCAGGGCGCTGGAGGGCTCGACCACCAGCCCGTGCAGCTCGTACAAGTCTCTGAGAGCGGCACCAATATCCGTTTCAGAGACAAGTGGAACCGCAATATCCTGCTCCGCGATCCGTTCCTGCACCGGACGGTGCGGCGTCTCGAGCAGCAAACCATCGGCAATCGTGGAAGCACAGGCATGCTCGAAGCGGGCGTATTTCGGATAATTGTAAGGCTCGCAGCCAATCAACCGGATGTCGATCGAGTTCTTCCGCAGGTGCTCGCTCAGTCCCATCAGCAAACCGCCCCCGCCCAGCGGAAAGACCAGCGAGCGGCAGCCGGGCAGCGCCTGCAGAATCTCGGCCGCGATTGCCTGGTATCCGTCAGTCCAAAGCGGATCGAGGTGGGGGTGCACGAAATAAGCGCCGCGTTCCGTCGCAACGGCGGCGGCGCGGCTCAAGAGCTCGCTTCCGCCACCGGCGATCTTCAGGAGCTCGACCCCCAGCGACTGCAGTTTCTGGTCTTTGGCCGCCGCGATCGTCTGAGGCACGACCCCCACCACGCTGAAACCGAACGCCTTGGCGCCGACGGCAGCGCCCAGCGCCGTGTTTCCCATGGAGGGCACGATCAGTTGCCGCGTATGCCCTTCCCGGCTCAACCGTTCGAGAAGGTGGACGGCCCCGCGAATCTTGAAACAGCCCGAGGGGGCCAGGAATTCGCACTTGGCATAGACGGCTTTCGTCGGAAAGAGACTGCCTAGACGGATCAGCGGAGTTGGAACGTAAGCAAACATTCGGTAGTGGGTCAGTTTGATTCAGACGGCGCGTCTGGATTCGACGACTGACAATTGTCCCGCGCTCTTGAGAGCACAGCAAAGTGCCATGCCCACGCAATCAGGTGCACTATCGACGCATATGTCAGCCCAATGCCGATAGCCCCGGCGGCAAGCCAAGCATATCCAAACCGAAGACCGAGTTCGCCGAACGCCTCGAAGATGATCGCTCTCGCGGAGAGCCAGAGCAATAAGGGACCAATCGGAAACCAGATCAACCACGAGAGGTCTGGTTGCTTCTTGAGAGCGCTCTTCAAATGTCTGGCGAACATCACGATCAGAAAATGTTCCATAACCGCATTCTACCCCGGCGGGAGGATGGCGGGAAAGCGGGTTTGCAGCCGATGAGTCAGCCACGGGCGGAGAGTGGTCAATCGCCGGCGTCTAGTTCGCGACTGGCGGGTCAACGCGAAGAAACTGCACGCGCAGATATCCGGCGGTTTCGGGGCGGGAAATCGAATCGGCAAAGACAAATGCTGGACGCACGGAATTCCCGTGCATAAACTCGCTGAAAAATGGTCTTCTCCACGTTTTCAATCTTGATTGCTGTCGGGACGGCGCTCGTTGTGCTGGCCGTTTCGATGCGCTATCGGAGCTGGCGGCTGGCGACGGCGCTGTCGCTCGTAGCGCTGGCGGCCGTCGCGTTCATGCTGCGTGATGCGGGTCGCCGGCAGAAGACTCGCACGGGCCATGCGTCAGAAGGCGCCTCTTCGACCGCGCTCGCGCAGTTCGAATCCAGCATGCCCGCTCAGGAGCCAGCCGACGGATATTTGTCGTCCAAAGCCTGCGCGGAATGCCATCCTGGCCAGCACGATGCGTGGCACGCCTCGTATCATCGCAAAATGACTCAGCGGGCAACGCCGGCGGCCGTCCTGGGCGACTTTGCCGACAAACACGTCGAGTTGGACGGAGCCGCCTACGACCTGTCTCGCCGTGGTGACGAATTCTGGGTGAAGATCACTTTTCCAGCCGCCGGGCAGGCACCGCCGCGCACCATCGAACGCCCCGTCGTGCTGACGACCGGCTCGCACCACATGCAGGTCTACTGGCTGCCGACGGGGTCGGGCCGCACCGTGGCTGAGCTCCCGATTTGTTTCCTGCGGGAAGACCAGCGCTGGATCTCCCGCGATGCCTCATTTTTGAAGCCGCGCCGTGCGGATCCCAATTCTCCCGGAATCGGTCGCTGGAACGCCGAGTGCATTCAATGTCATGCCACGCACGGGAGGGCACGCACCGATCCCGAGAGTCGAGACATCGCCTCGGATTCGCTGGTGGCCGAATTCGGCATCGCCTGCGAAGCCTGTCACGGGCCGGGCGAAAGGCACGTGCGGTTTCGCCGGGGGGAATCCGTCGAAGACAAGATTGTCAATCCGGCAGGCCTCGGATCGCAGCGCTCGGCGCAGGTTTGCGGACGGTGCCACGGCATCACTGTTTCTCGAACGCGCTCGGATGTTGCCGATCTGCTCGAACATGGCCATCGATTCCGTCCGGGGGACGTACTGGCCGACTCCCTGCACGTCGTGCGCCTTGATCAGGAAACTCGCGATCTCTTCAAGGCGAATGTCCTGCCGAACGATCAGTTTGTCGATCAGGCCTACGACATGCAGTTCTGGGGCGACGGGGTGGTGCGCGTCGCCGGCCGGGAATTCAACGGGCTGGTCGAATCGACCTGCTACCAGAAAGGGGAGATGGCGTGCGTGTCGTGCCACGTTCTGCACAAGCCGGCCGGCGACCCGCGCCCGGTTGCGGAATGGGCCGACGATCAGCTCAAAATCGACGCGCTGGGCGACAAAGGCTGCACGCAGTGCCATGCGACGGAAAAATACGCCGCCGATTCGCACACGCATCACACGGCTTCGTCAACCGGCAGCCGCTGTTACAACTGCCACATGCCGCACACGACCTACGGCCTGCTGAAAGCCATCCGCAGCCATACGATCGACATCCCCAGCGCCTCCGCCAGCGTCAAGGTCGGCCGCCCCAACGGCTGCAACCTGTGCCATGCCGATCAGACGCTGGCCTGGACCGCCCGTCACCTCGAAGAGTGGTACTCGATCACACCACCGGAACTGGACGAAGACCACACGAAAATCTCCACCGCGGTGCTGTGGGCGCTCAAGGGAGATGCGGGCCAGCGCGCACTGGCGGCCTGGCACCTGGGC
>JACQFH010000660.1 GCA_016200145.1 Planctomycetia bacterium
ATTGGCGGAAACAGCCAATCCCACGATCGCACTGGGGCGTCAGGCCATTGTCGAGGCCGTGGCCCTGCAGACGGGCGCCCGGGGCCTCTTGCTGCCGACGCTGAACGCCGGCACGAACTACCACCTCCATCAGGGCGTTTTGCAGACGTCGTTCGGGCAAATCCGCAATCTCAATGAACAGTCGATCTACGTCGGCGGCGGCGCCCGGACCCTGGCCGCCGAAACCGTCGCGATTCCCGCCGTGCGCATCTTCAGCCACCTGGGCGACGCGTACTTTGCGCCGCTTGCCGCCGCGCAGACGGTGTGTGCCCGCACGGCCAATTCGACGGCGATCGACAACGCCACGCTGCTGGCCGTCGTGCAGACGTACCTCGAACTGGCCATGGCCGAAGCCTCGCTGGATGCCATTCACCTCGGGGAAGATAGTATGCAGTCGATTGTGCAGGCTACCTCCGCGTTCGCCAGCGCCGGCCAGGGGCGCGAAGGGGATTTCAACCGGGCCCGGGCCGATGCCCTGTTGCTGCACGCCGAGGAGCAGGCCGTTCAGGAACGGATCGCCGTTGCGTCGGCCGAGCTGTCGCGCCTGCTGCATCTCGACCCTTCGATTCGCCTGCGGACACGCCCGGGCGACCTCGAACTCGTGCAGCTCGTCGATCCGCAGTACAGCGTCGAGGATCTCGTGGCGCTGGCGCAAACGGCGCGGCCCGAGCTGGCCGCGCGCACGGCCGAGATTGCCGCCGCCGAATACCGCGTGCGGCAGGAAGACACGCGGCCCCTGTTTCCTGTGGTGTCGGTCGGTTTCAGCGGGGGCGGGTTTGGAGGCGGCAGCAACCGGCAGGACCTCGGCGTTCCGTCGTTTTTCCAGACGTTCGGCGGACGCACCGACTTTGACGTGATGGCCGTCTGGTCGCTGCAGAACGTGGGTTTTGGGAATTCCGCCGTGCAGAAGCGGACCCGCGCCGAGCGCGACCAGGCGATTGCCGCGCGGGGCCGGATGTCGAACCGCATCGCCCGCGAAGTGGGCGATGCCTTTGCCAGGGCCGAGTCGCGAAAGCGGCAGGTGGCGATCGCGCAGCAGCGGCTGCGCTCGGCCACCGACGGAGCGCGCGAAGAATTGATTCGCACGCGCGGCGGCGAGGGATTGCCCATCGAAGCCCTCAACAGCGTCAGCCTGCTCAGCGAGGCCGGCGTGGCCCTGGTGGAGGCGATCGGCGGTTACGATCTGGCCCAGTTCGAGCTGTTCGTTGCGGTTGGCCAGACGCCGCACGCTGCCCTGCCTGATCCGCGGAGAGACCTGCAGCCCGGCCAGACCGAACCCGGGCAAGATTAGCCGCGATCTTCCACACTTCGGTCGAGGCTCAAATGGCGGCCATTCCGGGGCGGAATTGCCTCGGTGAACCCCGAATCGAATGCCCGACCTGTCGACGACCGAGTTTCGTCGTGGCGGACGAGACTGCGCAAACTCGTCTTCTAAAAGACGTTATGTCTTATTCCGGTGTCTCGAAAATTCCGTCGCAATCGTGAATTTTTTGTTGATTTTTTGTGTAAGAAAGATGATAAATAGGTCGAGCCTGATCAGCCGTGTCCGGTGTTGGGCCACCTCACTTCTTGTTCCGGTTTTCGGATCCTTTCGTTGCTATCTCGGCGAATCGGGTTTCTTACCCATTTTTTCATTCGTTTTTCCGGGAGGTGTCTATGTCAAGATTCAGGAGGGTGTTGCGCCGGTCGGGGTTTACCCTGATCGAGCTCCTGGTGGTGATTGCGATCATCGCCGTGCTGGTGGCGCTGCTGCTGCCTGCCGTGCAGCAGGCCCGCGAGGCGGCCCGCCGGTCTCAGTGCAAGAACAACCTGAAGCAGATCGGGCTGGCGATGCAGAATTACCACGAGCAGTACGGTCAGTTTCCAATCAGCGTCGGGTGGAACCAGATCACGAACGAGCGCCAGGGGGCGTTTTCGGACAAGTACATGATGCTGCCGATGCTCGATCGGGCACCAGAATTCAATGCGACCAATCTCCGCGACTTCCCGTACGATTCGTTGGGCTGGTTTGGCACGACGAACAAGACGTGCCAGAGCGGACGGCTGCCGGTCTTCAATTGCCCTTCGCAACCCTACAGTATTGCAGGCGGTGCGGCGAATTTTACGTATGCGATCAACACGGGCGTCACCGGGCAGTACGGCGGCAGCACGAGGGGAGTCGACGGCCGCCACAACGGCCTTTCGAGTTATTGCGGCGCCGGCGCCGACAGCGACAGCCCTGTGAACTTCCGCAACATCACCGACGGATCCAGCAACACGGTGGCGTATGCCGAGTTCGTGATCGACGCGGGTGGACCAAGCGCGCCGAAATACCAGGTCAAGACCTGGTCGGGCGACGCCTGGACGCAGACTCCGCAGCAGCTTCGCGCGGGATGCCTGACGACCACGGGGAACTCGGGCCGCAACCCGGAACGCGGCGCGTCGTGGGCGTGGTCGTTCATGGGCGTGGGCTCCACATACACCCACACCATGGCGCCGAACGACCAGTCGTGCCATAACGGCGGCGGCTCGGACTGGGAAGGCAACCAGTTGATGGCGGCGCAGAGCTTCCACACCGGCGGCGTCCATGTCCTCATGGCGGATGGCGCGGTCAGGTTCATCAACGAGAACATCAATTACACAACCTGGCTAGGTATCGGTTCCCGCGACGGAAACGAGGCAGTCACCGACTTCTGATCCGGTCCATCGATGGAACATGCGCTTGCACCCCGGCTGCTTCGCTGGCAGCCGGGGTGTCGTCATGATCGCGGTGAATTCCGCGAGTCGCGACCATGATGCCTGCTGGAGCGACGCATCGAGCGCCGTCGGTTGCCCGCGCGCTGGGTTGGTGCCTCACGTGTCTGAGTCTGGCGGCGTGCAGCGACCGGAACGAAGACAATTCCCGTCGCGCGCGCGACGTCCTGCCCGAAAAGACCTCCCCGCAATCGCTCGCTCATTCCGAGGAAACGGCGAAGAAGACCGCCCGGACCGTTCCCGAAACCGCATCGGCCAATGTGCAGCCGGTTTTCGTCGACGTGGCCCGCGCGAGCGGCATCGACTTCACCTTCTTCAGCGACACCGTGCCCGGCCGGTATTTTCTTCCCGAGATCATGGGGGGGGGGATCGGCTGGCTCGATTTCGACGGCGACGGCCGCCTCGACGTCTGCTTTCGCAACGGCACCATCCTCTCGCCCGACACGCCACCGTCCGGAAAGCACCTCAGCCGGCTGTTCCGGAACCTGGGCGCGGGGCAGTTTGCTGATGTGACCCGCGCCAGTGCTGCCGGGCTCGAAGCGTATGGCCAGGGCTGCGCCCCCGGCGACTACGACGCCGACGGGTTCCCCGATCTGTACCTGGCCAATTATGGGGCCGACGGGCTGCTGCACAATAATGGCGACGGCACGTTTCGCGACGTGACGCGCGAAGCGCGCGTCAGCGACGAGTTATGGAGCACCAGCGCCGTCTGGTGCGATCTCGACGGCGATCACGATCTCGACCTGTACGTCGCCAATTACATGAACGTTAATTTCGAAACGCACAAGGTGTGCGAATACTCGGGGCGTCCCGGCTACTGCGGCCCGGGAAGCTTTCATTCGCAGCCTGACGCCGTGTATCTCAACCAGGGGGACGGCACGTTTGTCGAATCGGCCGCCGCGCTGGGGTTCGTCGACGAAGACGGCAACGGCCTGGCGGTAATTGCCGCCGATTTCGACGACGACCTGGTTCCTGAGATTTTCGTCGCCAATGACATGACTCCCAACCACATGTTTACGCAATCGACCCATTTCGACGCGCCTGGCTCGCAGCGTCTGCGGTACGCGAACGTGGCCCCCGCCGGCGGTTCGGCTGTCAGCTTTGCCGGGCTCAACGAGGCGGGGATGGGCATCGCCTGCGCCGATTTCGACGGCGACGGATCTCTCGACATCTTCATCACCCACTACTATCACATGAAAAACACGCTGTACACGAACCGAGGCCGCCTGATCTTCGACGACGACAGCCGGCGCACGCGGATCGCCGCGACGAGCTACGAGAGCCTGGGCTTCGGGACGTGTCCGATCGACTACGACCGGGACGGCTCCCCCGATCTGTTCGTCGCGAACGGCCACGTCCTGGGGCCCGAGCAGGAGCCGAACGCCATGCGCCCGCAGCTCCTCAAGAACCGGAAGGGGCAGTTCTCTGATGTTTCAGACCAGGCCGGCGCTTACTTTCAGAAACTGCTCCTGGGGCGGGGCGTGGCCGCGGCTGATTACGACGACGACGGCGACGTCGATATCGCCGTTTCGCATCTCGATCAGCGCGTGGCGCTGTTGCGCAACGACACGCAGACGGGACGCCGCTGGCTGGGGCTCGACCTGGCAACGGCCGATCGCGCGCCGCCGGTTGGAGGGCGCGTGATCGTCACGACCCCCGGCCGCCGCCAGGTGCTGCCGATCGTCGCCGGGGGAAGTTACCTGTCGTCGGGCGATCCGCGAATCGTTGCCGGGCTGCCGGGGGACGAAGATTCCGTCGAGGTCGAAATTCTGTGGCCATCGGGTCGCGTCGACCGGTTCACCGACCTGGCCGCGGATCGCTACTGGATCATCAGAGAGGGGCTGGCTCCACGCGAGCAGCGGCGATTCGAATGAATTCCACGCGAACGGCCGTGCGCGCCACGCTGGTGTCGCTTGTGGTCGCCGGGCTGCTGGCCGGCGGCGGGGCCCTGTACGTCCGCCGCGACCTCTCCATCGCCCGGCGGTTGCTCGAGCGGGGCGAACACCGCGAGGCAGCAAAGCGGCTGCAGCGCTACTTGCGGCTGTACCGCGGGGACAGCCGCGCGCGGCTGATGCTGGCCGAAGCCCTGGTCGCCGACGACGACCGGCCGGCTGAAGACGCGGCCCGCGATGCCGTCGCGCAGCTCGAGCGTATTCCCGATTCGTCGCCAGAAGGAGCCGAAGCCCGCACCCGCACAGGGCGGCTGCTGTTCCTGATTCTGCTGCGCCCCGGCCAGGCCGAACCCCTCTTCCGCAGGGCCATCGAGCTGGCTCCCGATGCGCTCGATGCGCACCTGATGCTGTGGAACCTGCTCAACGTCACAGGCCGGTTTCACCTGACGCAGCCCGTTTTCTGGCGCGTCTACGAGCTCAACAGCGAAAGCGAGCGGCCGATCCGCCTGCGGGACTGGTATCTGTCGGAATTCGGCCGTGGATCGGCGTTTGCCGAGCTCGATCGCAAGCTGGGAGTTCTCGCGAAGAAAGACAACCCCTCGCTGGTTTCGGAGTACGACCGCCTGCGGCATATCCGCGCGGCGGAACCCGATTGGCCCGTTGGCATCGCGGCGCTGGCGCGGCTGCTGCGGGGCGAAGGTCAGAAAGACGTCGCCCGCGAGCTCGTGCAGCTCGCACCGCCCGAGGCCGACCGCGACCCCTTCTTTCTGGCGACCCGCATCGAACTGGCCATGGACGAAGGCAATTTCGACGAAGCCGCAGAGCTGTTCGAGCGCTGGCCCGAGCCGCACGACGGCTACGAATACTGGATGTGGCGCGGCACAATCGCCGACGAAATCCGCCGCGACGACGCCGAGGCGATCGCCGCGTATGACGAGGCCCTGCGCTCGCCCCTGGGGGACACCGACTGGCAGCTCATGAGCCGCCTGGCCCATTGCCTGTTGCGAGCGGGCCGTGCCGACGAATCGCGATCGACGCGAGACCGCGCCTCGCAACTCGAGAAGCTGATGGAGCGCGAGCTGCACCAGCAACTCCGCAAATCGTTCGGCGACCTGCGAAATCCAGCCGCGGTTCGCGAAATCATCGATTTTTACCGCGACTTGCGCCGCGATCGGGAAGTCGCCGAGTGGTCGGCGTGGCTCGACCGGATTTCACCGGCCGAATCCCCGGTCTCCGGAGCGGCCCCCGGGTCGATGGAAAATCGGAAGCGGAATGAGTAGCGTGGGACTTTCGCTCGGGTGTTTATTATCCGTTCCAAGTTGTGAAAGGGTGCTGAAATGTCTCGATTAATCCGCATTTGTCTTGTCGGCGTTGCACTCGTTGCCGCAGGTTGCGGTTCCAACTCCAAAGAGCTTCCGCCCGTCAAAGACACGAAACTGGAAGACAAAGAAAAGATGGAGAAGATGAAGCAAGAGAGCATGCAACGGAACAATGCCGGCGGCCGGTCGAACCTGCAGATACCCACGGATCAGAACAAGACGCCGTAAGCGTGCCGAGATTGTGCGCCGCAGCCCCCCCGGCTGTTTGCACGGCCGGGGGCCAGCGCTGGTTCAATTCGCCGGTTGCTGCTCGATTCGCCTCTGCAAGTCGCGGTAGCGCCGGCCCTCGTCGGGCCGACCGACGCGCTCGCAGAGTTCGGCGAGCCAGTTGTACGTGTCAGTCTGTGACGGATCGAGTTCGAGTGCGCGTTGCGCCGCCTGCAGGGCCTGAGTCTCGAGCCCGATTTGCACGAACTGCCGCGAACGCTGCACGTGCATCCCTGAGTTCCACGGGTTGACGATCAAATAGCGTTCGAGGTACATGAGCGCATCGGCCGGGCGATTCGCGGCGATGGACTGCACCGCCAGCGACTCGAGCGCTCGTTCGTGCGTGGGCGCCACGGCGAGGATGGCGTTCCAGCGTGCTGCCGCGTCGGCAGGGCGGCGCTGGATCGCGGCGGCTACTGCCAGCGCGTCGAGCACGGCCAGGTCGTCAGGCGCAGCACGCGCAAACGGGGCCAGCATCCGTTCGGCGCGCAGGGCCACCAGCGGATCTTTCTGCCGCTCGGCCAGCATCGACAGCAGAATCCCGCGCGCCCGCCGTTCGGCCCGCTCCGCCAGGCCCGGCGTCCCCGATTCAAACAGCCGGATCGGGTCGGGTTCCCCACGCGATTTGGCCGGTCGCGATTTGACCGGCGCGCCGAGCGGCGAGCCTTTCGACTTCAATACGCGATGATCGGTTTGCGATGTGTGCGGCACGTCGCTGGCGTGCAATCGCGGCATGTGACAGGCGATACACGAATCGTGCTCAACCTGCCTGGCGTCGGCCGTTTCGCTGCACCCGCGCTCGGCGTGACAGGCCAGGCACTTCGTCCGATAGAAATCCACCCGTTCTGGCGGGACCGGGTACGAGTGCGGATCGTGGCATGAAATGCACCCCAGCCTGGCGCCGCTCCCCTCGTAGCAGCGGCTGGACATCATCTGTTCCGCCTGGCTGACCGCCTCGGTCGAATCGTCGCCACCAATGCCAGTCCCCTCAACGAGCACCGCCCACACATCCCCCAGGTGCATCCCGGGACGAAAATCGTATTCCGTCCTGCCGTACTGCAACACACGTTCCTGCCCGAGCAGGTGGCACTGGTAACACACCGCGTCGCGCCGCGAGGAATCGAGCAGGGCCGGGTTGACGATCGGGTCGGGCTCGCCGGCGGCGTGCCCGGCACGGCGCAGGTTGACATGCTTCTGTCCAGGTCCGTGGCATCGCTCGCAGCCGATCGACAGCTCGGCGAAGGGCGGCTTTTCGAACCGGTCGGGGGCGCCGGCCCTGGGGCGGGCCGCGCCCGAGTGACAGGCAACGCACGCATCCACGATCCGCCGTTCGAATCGCAAGTGGCCGGCGGGCGGATAATTCGGCGACAGGTCCCATTTTCCCCCGTCCGCTTCGGAATACCACGAGATCGGCGACATGAAGAACAGCCCCCCGCGATCGATGAAGTACGACCGGCCCCGTTTGGCCGACCCGACGGCGTACTGTACGGCCACCGCCTGATCGTAAATCGTTTCGCCGCCGGCATCGTCGACAATCTCGTGGTGCCGGATTCCCTCGGCCGTCCGTTCAACGCGGTACTTCCGACGACCTGCAGCGAAGGTTGTCTCGTGTTCGAAATCTTCGGACGGCGACGTGTCGTCAGCCGGAAACATCGAGTGCGACATGGGATGCTTCTGGAAGCCTTCCCACAATTCGCGGTGGCACTCGCGGCAACTTTGGCTTCCGGCGTAATCGGTCGGCGTGGGGAGCGGTCTGGCAACCGCGCCAATGTCGTCTGGGAACAGTTCTTCAGGCTGCCGCTTCTGCGTCGCGCGGGTCTCAGGGGCAGCCTCGTCGTCCAACATCCACCACAGTGCCGCGCCGCCGCCGGCAAGGCCTGCGAGCAGCGCACAGGCCCACAGTATTCGTCGCGACATCTCGAAGCCAGAACGCGAAAGGGTGATTTGGAATCTCTGCCCCAACCCAATTGTAACGCCCGCATTCACCGCGGGCGAATCACGCCGGAAGCGCCTCGCGGACCTTGCGGCTCCAGCGCAGCCGCAGGCGGTCGAGGTACAGGTACACGACGGGGGTCGTATACAGCGTCAGCATCTGGCTGAAGATCAGGCCGCCGACGATCGCAATCCCCATGGGCCGGCGCAGCTCCGAGCCTTCTCCCTGGCCCAGCGCCAGCGGCAGCGCCCCCAGCAGGGCCGCCAGCGTGGTCATGATGATTGGTCGGAACCTCAAGAGACAGGCCTCGAAGATGGCGTCTTCGGGCGATTTGTCGCGCTTGCGCTCGGCCTCGAGCGCAAAATCAATCATCATGATGGCGTTCTTCTTGACGATGCCGATCAGAAGCAGGATGCCGATCAGCGCCATGACGTTGAGCTCGGTGCGGAAGGCGAGCAGTGCCAGCAGCGCCCCGACCCCCGCGGACGGCAACGTCGAGAGAATCGTGAGCGGATGGATGTAGCTCTCGTAGAGCACGCCCAGCACAATGTATACGGTGACGAGGGCCGCCAGAATCAGCAGCGGCTGGTTATCGAGCGCGTCGCGGAACGCCTGGGCCGTTCCCTGGAAACGACCCTGGATGCCGTCGGGAAGACCCAGTTCGTCGGTCGCCTGCTCGATTGCCGGCACCACGTCCCCCAGCGACGCGCCCGGAGCCAGGTTGAACGACATGGTGACCGACGGAAACTGTCCCGAGTGATTGACCGACAGGGCCGCGTTGCGGACCTCGTGCCGGAAGAACTCAGTCAGCGGAATCTGCTCGTCGTTCGTGCCCCGTGCATACAGGTCGCGCAGCGAATCCGGGTTCTGCCAGTAGCGCGGCTCGAGTTCCATGACGACGTGGTACTGGTTGAGGGACTTGTAGATTGTCGAGACCTGCCGCTGGCCGAAGGCGTCATACAGCGTGTCGTCGATCTGCTGCAGCGTAATTCCCAGGCGCGCCGCGGTGGTGCGGTCGATGCTGAGCCGTGCCTGCAATCCCCGGTTCTGCTGATCGCTGTTGGCGTCGGCCAGGCCCGGAATCACGCGGACCGCGCGGAGCAGGCGCGGGCTCCAGTCATTGAGATCGTCGAGATTATCGCCTTTCAGAGTGTACTGGTACTGCGCGCTGGAACCGCGGCCGCCGATGCGCAGGTCCTGCACCGACTGCAAAACCAGAGTGGCGCCGGGAATCCGCGAGGTCTTAGAGCGAATCCGGGCGATCACCTCGTCGGCCGAAATCTTGCGCTCGTTCTTGGGCTTCAAGGTGATGAACATCCGCGCCGAATTCGTCGAACTGCCGCCGCCACCGCCTCCGCCCGTGAACACGTTGAGCCCGACGACGGCCTCGTCGGCGAGCACCGTCTCGCTGAATTGCCGCATCAGCAGTGACATGGCCTGAAACGACGTGTCCTGATCGGCCTGGATACTTCCGGTGAGGCGGCCCGTATCCTGCTGCGGAAAGAACCCCTTGGGAACGACGACATACAGCGACACGGTGATCGCGATCGTGGACAGAGTCACCAGCAGCGTGCCGAGCTGATGCCGCAGCACGAACCGCAATGTCGTTTCATAGAACCACAGCACCCGCTCGAAAATCTTCTCTGTGGCCAGAAACAGCCGGCCGCGGCGCTCGTCTCCCTTCGGTTTCAGCATCCAGGCGCACATCATGGGGGTCGTCGTGAGCGAGACGACCATCGAGATGCCGATGGCGACCGACAGCGTCACCGCAAATTCGCGAAAGAGACGCCCCACGATGCCGCTCATCAGCAGAATCGGGATGAACACCGCGACCAGCGACACGCTGATCGACAGCACGGTAAATCCGATCTCTCTCGCCCCCAGCAGCGCCGCCTGCAGCGGAGAGAATCCCTCCTCCAGATGACGGGTGATGTTCTCGATGACGACGATGGCGTCGTCCACGACGAAGCCCGTGGCGATCGTGAGGGCCATCAGCGAGAGATTATCGAGGCTGTAGCCGGCCAGGTACATCACGCCGAACGTCGCCACCAGCGAAACGGGAACGGCGACGCTGGGAATGAACGTGGCCCGCGCGTCGCGCAGGAACAGAAACACCACCAGAATCACCAGCGCGATCGACAGCACCAGCGTAAACTGCACGTCGTGCAGCGAGCCGCGGATCGTCGTCGTCCGGTCATTGACCACTTCGAGATCCATGTCGGCCGGAATCTGCGCATCGAGCTGCGGCAACAGCTCGCGGATGTGGTCGACCGTCGAAATGATATTGGCTCCCGGCTGGCGAAAGACCATCACGTTGATTGCGGGCTTCCCGTTTACCAGCCCGAAAGCCCGCATGTCTTCCACGGCATCGCTGACGGCGGCAACGTCTTTGAGTCTGATGGGCGCGTCGTTGCGCCAGGCGACGATCAGGTTTTCGTATTCGCTCGCGGTCATCAACTGGTCGGTCACGGCGATCGTCCAGGATCTGCCATCGTCGGCCACCTGGCCCTTGGGACGGTTGGCGTTCGCGGCGGCCAGCGCCCGCCGCACGTCTTCCAGTCCCACCCCCAGATGGTTGAGGATCGTGGGATTGATTTCGATCCGCACGGCCGGCGCCGCACCGCCCCCCACGTACACCTGGCCTACGCCCGGAACCTGCGACAGCCGCTGCTGCAGAATCGTCGCCGCGGCGTCGTACATCCTCGCGCGGCCGTACGTTTCCGACGTCAGGGCCAGCATCATGATCGGCGAATCGGCGGGATTGACTTTGCGATATGACGGATTGTTGGGAAGGTTGGCCGGAAGCTGCCCGCGGGCTGCGTTGATCGCGGCCTGGACGTCGCGTGCCGCGGCATCGATATTGCGGTCGAGGTCGAACTGCATGGTGATCGACGTCGAGCCCATGTAGCTGGCCGAGCTCATCTCGGTGATGCCGGCGATGCGGCCGAACTGCCGTTCGAGCGGCGTCGCAACGGCCGAGGCCATTGTTTCAGGGCTGGCCCCCGGGAGCGAAGCATTCACCGAGATCGTGGGAAAATCGATCTGCGGCAGCGGCGCCACCGGCAGGAACTGGTAGCCCAGCACCCCGGCGAGGGTGATCGCCACCGTCAGCAGCGTCGTGCCGACCGGCCGATCAATAAAGGGAGACGACAGGCTCATTTATGTTTCGCCGGTTGCCCCGTGCGATCCACCAAACCCCAGCCGCGTCGCAATCCGATCGAACCACAGGTAGATGACCGGCGTCGTATACAGCGTCAGCAACTGGCTGAAAATCAGCCCACCGATAATCGTGATTCCCAGCGGCCGGCGCAACTCAGAGCCGACGCCTGTTCCCAGCGCCAGCGGCACCCCGCCGAGCAACGCGGCCATCGTCGTCATCATGATCGGCCGGAACCTGAGCAGGCACGCTTCGTAAATCGCATCTCGCGGCGACTGGCCCGACGTGCGCTGTGCATCCAGCGCAAAGTCGATCATCATGATCGCGTTCTTCTTCACGATACCGATCAGCAGAATGATGCCGATCAGCGCGATCACACTGAGATCGGTCTGGCACAACAGCAGCGCCACGAGCGCCCCCACTCCTGCCGAAGGCAGCGTCGACAGAATCGTGATCGGGTGAATGTAGCTTTCGTACAGCACGCCGAGCACGATGTAGACGGTCACCAGCGCCGCCAGAATGAGCAACGGCGTATTCGTGAGCGAGGCCTGAAACGCGGCCGCCGTTCCCTGAAATCCCGCGTCGATGCTGCGGGGCAGATCGAGATCGCGCCGCGCGTGGCCGATCGCCTCGACCGCCTCCCCCAGCGACACCCCCGGCGCCAGGTTGAAAGATACGGTCACGACGGGAAACTGACCCTGGTGATTGATCGAAAGCGGCCCGGTTGTTTCTTCGATGTGGGTGAACGTGCTCAACGGAGTCATGCCGCTGGTGGGCGACTTCAGGTAAATCGTTGACAGGTCGCGCGGGCTTTTACGAAGGTCGGGCTGCACTTCGAGCACGAGCCGGTACTGATTGAGCTGTGTGAACATGATCGAAATCTGCCGCTGGCCGAATGCGTCGTAAAGCGCGTCGTCGATCATCTGCGGCGTCACCCCCAGGCGCGACGCCGTGTCGCGATCAATCACGACACGGGCCGACAGACCTGAGTTCATCTGATCGCTGGCGACATCGCGCAACTGCGGCAGGTCGCCCAGCAGTTTGAGAAACTGCGGCGCCCATTCGGCCAGCTCTTTCGCGTCAGGGTCTTCCAGCGTGTACTGATACTGCGTGCGGCTGACCTGCGTTTCGACCGTCAGGTCCTGCACGGGCTGCATAAACAGCGTAATTCCCTCGACGCGGGCCAGACGCGGCTGCAGGCGGCGGATGATCTCGACGGCGCTGATCCTGCGCTCTTCGAGGGGCTTCAGGTTGATCTGAATCCGTCCGCTGTTGAGGGTCAGGTTGGTGCCGTCGATGCCGATGAAGCTCGACAGGCTGGCCACGGCCGGGTCTTCGAGAATGGCGCGGTTCAGCTCAAGCTGGCGGCGGGCCATCAGGTCGAACGAGGCGTCCTGCGGACCTTCCGAAATCCCCAGAATGACCCCCGTGTCCTGCACCGGAAAGAAACCTTTGGGAACCACGAAATAGAGTTCAACTGTCGCGGCCAGCGTCGCCAGCGCCACCAGCAGCGTCAGCGTCTGGCGCTCCAGCACCCAGGAGAGAGTCTTGCCGTAGAACCGGATGACGGCGTCGAAAGCCCGTTCCGACAGGCGGAACACCCAGCCGTGCTGCTCGGGTCGCACGTGCGTCAGCAGTTTGGCGCACATCATCGGCGTGAGGGTCAGCGAGACGACCGCCGAAACGAGGATCGTGACGCTGAGCGTCACGGCAAATTCGCGGAACAGCCGCCCCACGATGTCGCCCATGAAGAGCAGCGGAATCAGAACGGCGATCAGCGAAACGCTCAAGGAAACGATCGTAAAGCCGATCTGCTGCGAGCCTTTGAGCGCGGCGGCCAGGGGCTCTTCCCCTTCTTCGATGTACCGCATGATGTTCTCGATCATCACGATGGCGTCATCGACGACGAACCCGGTGGAAATCGTGAGCGCCATCAGCGTCAGGTTATTGAGGCTGTAATCGAGCAGGTACATCACGCCGAACGTTCCCACCAGCGACAGAGGGACTGCCACGCTGGGGATGATCGTCGCGCGGACGTTCCGCAGGAACAGGAACATCACCATCACGACCAGAGCGATTGTCAGCAGCATCTCGAACTGCACGTCGTGGACCGACGCGCGGATCGTGACGGTGCGGTCGGTGAGGATCTCGGTCGTCACCCCCGCGGGCAGCGATTCTTTGAGTTGCGGCAGCAGCTTCTTGACGCGATCGACGACCTCGATGATGTTGGCCCCCGGCTGGCGCTGGATGTTAACGATCACCGCAGGGTTTTCATTCATCCATGCGGCCTGGCGCGCGTTCTCGACGCCGTCGACGACGTCGGCCACCTCGACGAGCCTGACGGGGGCGCCGTTCCGATAAGCCACAATGAGCTGGCGATACTGGTCGGCGGTGAAGAGCTGGTCGTCGGCACCAATCGTATAGGCCTGCCGCGCCCCATCGAACCCGCCTTTGGCCTGGTTCACGTTGGCAGTCGCCAGCGCGAGCCGCAGGTCTTCGAGGTTCAGGCCCAGCGACGAAAGGGCGGTAGGATTGGCCTGGATGCGAATGGCCGGTTTCTGACCACCGCTGATGCTGACCATGCCCACTCCCGACAACTGCGAGATCTTCTGCGCCAGTCGCGTGTCGGCCAGGTCTTCGACCTTTGCCAGGGGCAGCGTGCCCGACGACAGGGCCAGCGTCAGGATGGGCGCATCGGCCGGGTTCGTCTTGGTGTAGATCGGCGGGTTGGGCAGGTCGCGCGGCAGAAACGAAGACGCCACGTTGATCGCCGCCTGCACCTGCTGCGCCGCCACGTCGATGTCGAGTTCCAGATCGAACCGCAGCGTGATCACCGAACAGCCCTCGGAACTGGTCGAGGTCATCTGCGCCAGTCCCGGCACCTGCCCGAACTGGCGTTCGAGCGGCGCCGTGACCGACGAGGCCATCACGTCGGGCCCTCCGCCGGGATAAAACGTCATCACCTGAATGGTGGGATAATCGACCTGCGGCAGCGCAGAAACCGGCAATTGTTTGTAGGCAATCCCGCCGGCCAGCATGATGGCCGCCATCAGGAGGACCGTGGCGACGGGGCGCAGAATGAACTGCCGTGACGGATTCATGGCGAATCCTTCGTCGCCGCCTCCTTCGCGGGCGCGGCTCCCCCGGGGCGCGACGGTGTCGTCTGACCGGGTTCGTCCCGCGCGGACTCCGCCGGGTTGCCGCCTGACGGCTTCTTCGCCGCGTTCGGGGCCTGGTCTTTTTCGTGCGTCGAAACCTTGGAATCGTGCTGCAGCTTGTCGATGCCGTCGGTGACCACGATCTCGCCGGCCGCGACGCCGGTTTCGATGACGGTTTCTGTGCCTTCAGTCAGACCCGGCGTGACGTAACGCAGTTCGACCTTCTCGTCGTTCTTAACGACGTAGACGAAGTCGCCATTTGGTCCGCGCTGCACGGCGGCCTTGGGAGCGACGACGGCGTCTTTTCTCGTCGAGACCAGCAGCCGCGCGTTGACGAACTGATTGGGGAACAGCATGTTGTCGGAGTTTTCGAATGTCGCCTTCAACCGCAGCGTGCCGGTGGTCGGGTCGACCTGGTTGTCGATCGCCGCCAGCTTCCCCGTGGCCAGCAGGGTCTTGAGGTCGCGCGCAAACGCGTCAACGGCAAGCGTTCGCCCCTCGTTCATCTGTTTCTGAACCTTCGGAATGTCGTCCTGCGGGATCGTAAACACCAGAGAAATCGGCTGAAGCTGGGTGATCACGGCCATCCCCGTGGTGTCACCCGGGTGGACGATGTTCCCCTGGTCGACGAGCCTGAGGCCGATTCGACCGCTGATGGGGGCAACAATACGGCAATACGACAATTGCAGCCTGGCGTTGGCGACGAGCCCCTTGTCGGTCTGCACAGTTCCTTCCATCGTGCGCACCTGCGCCTGCTCTTCATCGATCTGCTGCTTTGCGATCGACTGTTTCTTCAGCAGCTCTTCTCCCCGCGCGAGGGTGAGCCGAGCCAGTTGCAGTGCGGCCTCGTCTTTGGCCAGTGTCCCCTCTGTCTGATCGAGCTGGGCCTGGAACGGGCGCGGGTCGATCTCGGCCAGCAGGTCTCCCTCTTTGACGATCTGCCCTTCGCTGAACGAGACTTTGATCAATTCGCCATCCACTCGGCTGCGGAGCGTGATGGTGTTAAATGCGGTGACGGTCCCCAGGCCCTTGATGTAGTCGGGCATGTCTTTGCAGACGACGGGGGCGGCGCGCACCGGAACGACCTTTTGCCCTCCCCGGGCTGCCCCCGCCTTTTCGCCGGCGGTCCCGCGCGGTATCAGAGGGAGCCAGGCACCGCGAGAGAACCACGCACCGCCGGCCAGCGCGACGATGACCAGCCACGGCCAGACCCGGCCCCGCGGCGCGGTCTGAGCGCCGACCGGCACAGTCGTGCCGCCTGGTGAATACAGCGGCTCGTGCGAACCCGTGCCCCGATCGGGAACGATTTCGGCGGGCCCTCCCGCCGGCTGGGTGAACATTGAACAGAAATCCTCAAAGTCGCATTTCGAGGGGCGTCCACTCTGCAAGTTGCTGCGCTGACAGTTTTTCGCCGCATCCACGTATGTTGATGAATTTTCCATTATAATGCGGCCGGAGAAGGCTTCGCCAGAGGGAGACGTGGCACTGGCACGCCATCCAGCCCGCGTCATTACGAAAAATTAATGTCCGTTTTTGTGAACGAATGGCAAATCCGAAGAAATCCGACCCTGCGCAGCCCTTCGACGCGGCCCGGGCGGTCAAGGCACTGAAGCGTACCGCCGAATCGCTGCGCCTCGAAGACGCAGACGCCCGCCGCGCCCCCTGGAAGCAGTGGGGCCCGTACCTTTCCGAGCGGCAGTGGGGGACTGTTCGCGAAGACTACAGCGCCGGCGGCGACGCCTGGAATTACTTTCCGTTCGAGGCGGCCCGCAGCCGCGCTTACCGCTGGGGCGAAGACGGCCTGGCCGGCTTCAGCGACGATAAGAACCTGTTGTGCCTGTCGCTCGCGCTGTGGAATGGGCGCGATCCGATCCTGAAGGAACGGCTGTTTGGCCTGACGAACGGACAGGGGAACCACGGCGAAGACGTCAAAGAACTGTACTATTATCTCGATGCGACCCCTACGCACTCGTACCTGAAGATGCTCTATAAGTATCCGCAGCGCGAGTTTCCTTATGCGCGGCTGGTTGCCGAGAGCGCGCGGCGGGGCAAGGCCGATCCCGAGTTCGAACTTTTCGAGACGGGCGTGTTCGACGACGATCGCTATTTCGACGTTTTCGTGGAATACGCCAAAGCGGCGCCCGACGAGATTCTGATGCGAGTCACGGCGCACAACCGGGGCCCCGAAACGGCGACGCTGCACCTCTTGCCGCACATCTGGTTTCGCAACACGTGGTCGTGGTCGCAGGAGAACGGCGTCAAGCCGGCCCTGCGGATGGAGAAACCCAATTGCATCGAAGCCCGGCATCCGGGCCTGGGGCGGATGTGGCTCTACGCCGACGAATCCCCGATGTGCCTGTTCTGCGAGAACGAGACGAATTTCCGCCGCGTGTTCGGATCTGCCGGGCCTGCGGGGTATTTCAAAGACGGCATCGGTGATTTCGTCGTGCAGGGGGCAAAACGGACGATCAACCCGGCGCTGGTCGGCACGAAGGCCGCCGCGCATTACGTGCGTGCGGTGCCCGCCGGTAAGTCGGTCGAAATCCGGCTGCGCCTGACGACGGTCTGGCAAAATCAGCCCTTCAGCGATTTTGGGGAGGTGTTCGAGCAGCGCCGCACCGAGGCCGACGCGTACTATGGTGCCGCGCAGGCCGGGATTCCGAATCCCGATGAGCGGCTCGTGCAGCGGCAGGCCTTCGCCGGAATGATCTGGTGCAAACAGTTCTATTGTTGCGACGTTCGCGAATGGCTGGCCGGCGACCCGGCCCAGCCCGCGCCGCCCGCTGAACGCCGGCACGGGCGCAACAGCGACTGGCAGCACTTGAACAACGATCACGTCATTTCGATGCCCGATAAGTGGGAATATCCGTGGTACGCCGCGTGGGACCTGGCGTTCCACTGCATTCCCCTGGCGCTGATCGACGCCAAGTTCGCCAAATCGCAGCTCGTGCTGCTGACGCGCGAATGGAACATGCACCCCAACGGCCAGTTGCCGGCCTACGAGTGGAACTTTGGCGACGTCAATCCTCCGGTGCACGCCTGGGCCGCCTGGCGCGTGTTTCAGATCGACCGCAAAATCCGCGGCGACCGCGGCGACCGTGAGTTCCTCGAACGGGTGTTCCACAAGCTGTTGCTCAACTTCACCTGGTGGGTCAACCGCAAGGATGTGCACGGGCGGAACATCTTTCAGGGAGGGTTCCTGGGGCTCGACAACATCGGCGTGTTCGACCGCAGCGCGCCGCTCCCCGCAGGTGGACACATCAACCAGGCCGACGGCACGAGCTGGATGGCGATGTACTGCCTGAACATGATGCGCATCGCGATCGAACTGGCCCTCGACGATCCCGTCTACCAGGACATCGCCAGCAAGTTCTTCGAACATTTCCTGCACATCGCCGAAGCCATGACCAATATGGGCGGCAACGGCGAGGGGCTGGGCCTGTGGGATGAAGCCGACCAGTTCTACTACGATTCGCTGCGCCTGCCCGACGGCCGTGCGATTCCGCTCAAAGTCCGCTCGATGGTCGGGCTGATTCCGCTGTTCGCCGTGGAAACGCTCGAACCGGGAACTCTGGATCGTCTGCCTGAATTCAAGCGCCGACTGGAATGGTTCCTGGGGCACCGGCCCGACCTGGCGAAACTCGTTTCGCGCTGGAATGAGCCCGGCCTGGGCGAACGCCGGTTGCTGTCACTCTTGCGCGGCAGCCGCATGAAGAAGTTGCTGAGGCGCATGCTCGACGAGACCGAATTTCTGTCGCCTTACGGCGTGCGGGCCCTGTCGAAAGATCACGCCCGGAATCCTTTCCGCCTCGACTGCGACGGGCGAGAGCTTACCGTCGCTTACGAGCCGGGAGATTCGTCGTCGAACCTGTTCGGGGGGAATTCGAACTGGCGCGGCCCCGTCTGGTTTCCAGTGAACTTTTTGATCATCGAGTCGCTCCAGAAGTTTCACCACTACTATGGCTGCGACTTCAAGATCGAGTGCCCCAGCGGTTCGGGACAGTACTTGACGATCGACGGCGTGGCCCGCGAATTAACGCGCCGCATGACGCGGCTCTTCCTGCGCGACGAATCGGGACGGCGCCCCGTGCTGGGCAACAATTCCAAGTTCCAGCTCGACCCGCACTTCCGGGATTACGTTCCGTTTCACGAGTACTTTCACGGCGACAGCGGCGCGGGA
>JACQFH010000661.1 GCA_016200145.1 Planctomycetia bacterium
GATCGGCGGCCAGCACGGGCATTCTGCCCATTCCAGCCATGACATGCCCGGGCCGCATGATCCGGCAAAGCCCCCGTGCCATGGTCCTTCGTGCTCAAATCACTCGTTGCCGCCTGCGGCTCCCGCGCCTCGTATCGAGGTGACGGTCGAGCAGTGGGCGATTCCCTGCGGCCTGCAATTGAGCCAGTCGCCGCAATCCAGCTCGCCTCTCGCCGGAACGCGCGATGTTCCGTGCGACGGCTACGTCACGAGCATTCTACGGCCGCCTAGATAGGCACCGGCGATTTCCGTTCCGCAAGGCGGGGTTGCGCGCTGAGGCTTGAGGCAACTGTGCCCGTCGAGCTGGTGTGACGCGCGGTGCCACCGGCAGACTGACGTCTGCCGCTCGCCAAAGCGATTTGTGACAGCGCGAATTGCGCTGCGTGCGTCGCACGACTGCGGGAACGGAAATCGGTGACTTCGCGCCCGTCCGGCGCGGTCACCCGTCGAAACGTGCGCCTGCTGTTTGGCGGCGCGCCTTACTCCACCGCCCGCAACCCGGGCAGCAGGAATCGATGGCCATCCCGGACGCTGCGGGCTGATCCCTGCAATTGTTCATTCCAGTCATTTTTTTTCGACTCGTTTCGAGTCGTGATCGATGCGTTGCTGATCCCAAATTTTTCGTCAATTTTAATTTTGATCAGGAGAACCAGAGCATGCTGTTACGCCGAGTTTCCCGTCGCCGCGGATTTACGCTGATCGAACTCCTGGTCGTGATCGCCATCATCGCCGTGCTGGTGTCGTTGCTGCTGCCGGCCGTGCAGCAGGCGCGCGAGGCCGCTCGCCGAAGCCAGTGCAAAAACAACCTCAAGCAATTCGGGCTGGCGATGCACAGCTATGCCGATGCCCACACCCGGTTGCCTTTGGCCCTGCAGTCGACCCTCAGCAACATTTCGGTGCATGCATTTTTGCTCCCGTACCTGGAACAGACCACCGTCTACAACATGGTCAATTTCAGCGTGAATTATAACAACGCGGCGAACGCGACGGTCCTGGCCCAGGAAATCCCCCTGTTCATGTGTCCCACGAATCCGACCGCGCCCGTTCCCGTCGGCTGGGCCGGCACGGCCTATCGCGCGAATCAGGGGGGCCTGCTCCCCAATTCCGAACCGTCGACCGTCGTCGGCGCCACGAATTACGGCATGGAGCCGCCCAACGGTCCGTTCCGCCCCGGCAAGGCGCTGAGGTTTGCGGACATCCAGGATGGAATGAGCAACACCTGCGCGTTCAGCGAACATCCGCTGAGCGATTTCAACCAGGCCATTTCGAGCCCGTACGACACATTCCGTCCGGGGACCTACCCGGCGACGCCTGATGAATCGGTGCAGATGTGTAACGCGATCGACCCGACAAACCTGTCGTTCCAGGGAGTTTCGAACGTCGGCGCTCCGTGGCTGCAGGCTTACCATTCGACCACGTTCTATTTCCACGTTGCGCCCCCCAACGGCCGGTCGTGCATGTGGCCTCCGCAGCGGATCGCCACGACGGCGGCCAGCATGCACACGGGCGGCGTCAACGTCACGATGTGCGACGGTTCGGTCCGCTTCATCTCCAGCAGCATCAACCTCGGCACCTGGAGGGCCCTCGGCAGTATCAAGGGAGGCGAGGCTCTCGGCGAATTCTAACGGATTGCCGGCCCGATCTTGCGATCACACTCCGCGCGGCGACCGGCGTACGGGCGCCGATTCGATAAGAATCGGTCCCCGCCGGTCGCGCTCCGGGCGGCGCTGAATAAATCACCTGCAACCGAACACCCTGAAAGGCACAAACCTCATGCGCAAACTCACCAGCGTTCTGGCGGGCTTCACCGCGGTCGCCGGGTTCGCGGCATTTGCCGCCGAACCGGCCACATCTCCGACGCCCCGACCCGTGCCGCTTACGCGGCCCGAGATGAAACAACTTCTTGAAGACATGAAGGGGCGAACGCCCCGTATTCCGCTCCCCGAACTGACCGACGAAGACAAAGAGAAGCTCGGCGAACGGGGCCAGGGCTACGAATCCCGATTGCGTTACCACTACATGCCCGCCGGAGACGGCCGCGGCGGATTCGGTTTCGGAGGCGGAGGCGGTGGACGCGGCGGAGCTGGCGGCGGTCGCGGCGGCGCTGCGGGTGGCCGCGCCGGCGGCGGAGTCGATTTCACACGCAACGCCGATCCGGCGATGACCCTGGACTATCCGCTCAAGACGATGCTGTTCTGGATCGTCTCGCGCACCAACAACTGCCAGTACTGCCTGGGTCACCAGGAATGGAAATTGTCGGCGGCCGGGCTCACCGAAGAGCAGATTGCCGCGCTCGATTCCGACTGGCTGCTGTACACTCCGGCGCAACAGGAAGCGTTCGCGTACGCGCGCAAGATCACGTACGAGCCGCACAAGATCGGCGACGCCGACATTGCGGCGCTGCGCAAGCACTATTCCGACAACCAGATTCTCGAAATGACCCTGTCGGTTGCTGGCAACAATTCCATCAACCGCTGGAAGGAAGGGGTGGGCGTTCCGCAGAGCAGCGGCAACACGTTCGGCCGCCGCAACAGCGAGGGAGCGGCTGCCGAGCGGCCGCACTCGGATACATTTGTCACGCCGACCCCCGAGAAATATGAGAAAGCAGTGACGAAAGTCGCGCCGTTGCAGACCGATACTAAATCCGGGTCTCCCACGCGACTGGCCGTCAACTCGCGCCCGGCCCTCGAAGCGCGCGGCACCGTCGAAGCCATGCTGGAGAAATGCCGGCAGCGCCCGTCGCGCCTGCCGCTCTTGAGCGACGGCGAAGCCCGCGCCGTCGTGGCCGACGCCTGGCCGGAAGGACCGCTGCCCAATTGGGTGCGGCTGGTCGCCGTCTTTCCCAGTGAAGTCAAGCGAATGACCCAGACGATCAAATCGGCCGAAGAGAAGGGGGACCTGAAACCGGTGTTGAAGGCCCAGGTGAGCTGGATCATCGCCCGCCAGGACCGGGCCTGGTATGCCACCGGCCTGGCGCAGAAACGCCTGCGCGAGCTGGGTCAGACGGACGACCAGATTTACGCCCTCGACGGCGATTGGAAGGAGTTTTCTCCTGCCGAACGTTCGCTGTTCACCGTGGCCCGCAAACTGGCCTCGACCCCCGTCGTGCTCACCGACGTCGACGTCAACGAGGCCCTGAAGCAAACCGGACCGCGCGACGTTGTGCAGCTCATCAGCTACGTGACCAGCCGCGCCTCGTTCGACCGCGTCACCGAGGCCGCCGGCTTGCCGCTGGATCATTGATCGAACCCAATTCCCTAAGAAACCCAAGAGAATGCTTGAAGGAGTTTTTCACATGTCATTCCATCACCGACACTTGGGCCTCGTGAGCCCGATCCGAATGTTTCCTGTTGTTGCTATGGTCTTTGTCGCCGTCGCACTGGCGGGCTGCGGCGCGCCCGGCCCGGTCTACGTGGCCGGCGACGAAGAGGAAGCAAAAGAGGTTCTGACGACAGTGCTTGAAGCCTGGAAAGCGGGCAAGAAACCCGCAGACCTCAAAGGCGAAAAGCCCGCGTATCACGTGGGGGATGAAGACTGGGAGGCCGGCAAAAGTCTGAAAGCATTTGCGGCGACTGAGGACCCCGTCGAGGTCGGAGGGCATTGGCGCGTCTCCGCGGTGCTGACCCTGCTGGCTGACGGCAGGAACGAAGAACAAAAACAGGTTGCGTACTCCGTCACCGTCGAGCCGGCGATCACCGTGATCCGCCTCGAAGACGGGCAGTGAAAAATGACGAATGTCTCATGACGAACGACTCAGGTTGTGGTCCGCGTCGGCGTTGCTAAACAGAGGGCGCCGGCGCGGGCCATTCGCCTGCATTTCCATATCGAACGCTTGACCCCGGGAGCAGTTCATGACGCGGAATCGAATTCTTGTTCCGGCGTTTTTCTTACTGGCGGCAACCGCGCCGCTGATTGCCGAAGAGGCCGCCGATCAGCCGAAAAACGTTCCAGCCACGCGCGAAGAAGTGAAACAGGCGCTGAACAATCTGCGACACCGGAAGCCGCGCCTGCCACTGCCAGCGCCGACTGAAGAAGAACTGAAAGCGGCTCGCGAGCGTGCCGCCGCTGGTGGCGGGGCCGGGGGCCTGGGGGGCGGCCTCGTCAACAACGCCCGCATGCGGGCCCTGCACCTGCCCGAAGAACCGAAGACGAACACGGGGTTTCGGCCGCAGGCCAATCCGCAGGAAGGATTTTCTCCTTCGGAAAAGCAGGTCTTTCAGTTTACGCGGAAGCTCACCGTGGCGCCGCAGCTGATCGTCGATTCCGATATTTCGCGCCTGCGTGAGCATTTCAGCGACTCGGAAGTCGCCGAAATCGTGCACCGGGTCACGACGGCGGCATTTTTTGACCGCCTGACCGAGGCGGCCGGGCTACAATTGGAGGACTAGCGTAGCGATCGATTCGGGTCGTCGACGTTTGTCGTCTTTCGCTCCGCGAAAGAACGCCCTTTCGCGGAGCGAAAGGCGACAATCAACGACGCGAAACAGCGGGACCATCGAATTGAGGAGAGACCGATGCTGATGCGATGTGGTGTGCGGCTGTTGTTTTCGTTTGCCCTGTTGGGCGTGGCTGCGGCGCAACTGTCAGCCGACGAGCCGGCTGCCGGTCCCCGGCCGGGCGCGGAGCGCGAGGCAGGCGCCCCGCTCCAGGAGCTCGAACGGGCTTACGCCGGGCGAAAGCCGCCCGAGTCGGTGCGAATGCTGCTGGCGATCGCCAAAGGCTCGATGATGGGCCCCGGCGAAGGCTGGTTCGGTCCAGCCGACTCGCGATTCTCGTATGAATGGCTGGCCCGCGAAACGGGCGTTGAGGGAAAGGCGATCGGGCGCGACGACTTCCACGGGAAGGCGCACTGGTTTGCGCGGCTCGATCGCAACAAAGACGGACGCATCACGCCCGACGACCTCGACTGGTCCGATGAGAATCCGTGGGTGCAGCAGGCTTATTTCATCAATCGCCTGTTTCGCCGCATGGAACCCACGGGAGACGGCAAGCTGACGCGCGAAGAATGGCAGGCGTTCTTCGACAAGGCGGCAGGTGGCAAAGACCACCTCGTCTCCGAAGACCTGCGCGACGCCCTGCTCGCCGGGGTGTCGCCGTCGTTTCTTCCTGGCGACGCCCCTTCGCCCGACGTTCTGATCCGGGGCCTGTTTGCGGGGGAGATCGGCTCGCTCAACGAGGGTCCGAAGCTCAATGAACAGGCCCCCGATTTCACGCTCAAGACGTTCGACGGCGCGAAGACAATTCGGCTCGCCGAGCTGATCGGAAAGAAGCCGGTTGTGTTGACGTTCGGGAATTTCACCTGCGGACCGTTCCGGTCGATGTTCCCGGGGGTCGAAGACATCCACAGAAGGTTTGCCGACGAAGCGACGTTCCTGGCGGTTTATGTGCGCGAAGCGCACCCGTCCGACGGCTGGAAGATGGAATCGAATTCCCGCGTGGGAGTGGTCGTCGCCCAGCCCAAAACGTTTGCCGAGCGGACCGCCGTCGCCGCGCAATGCCATCAGTTGCTCAAACCCACGATGCCGCTCGTCGTGGATGAGATCAACGACCCGGTGGGCAACGCGTACAGCGGCATGCCCGCGCGCCTGTACGTCATCGACCGGCTGGGGAAGGTGGCCTACAAGAGCGGCCGCGGGCCGTTCGGTTTTCGTTCAGGCGAGATGGAGCAGGCGTTGGTGATGGCACTGTTGGAAGAACCCTCGTCCCCCGCGCCGGAAACCAAGGTGGAGAAAACGGATGCCGCCCCGGAACCCGGAAAATAGCTCGCACGTTCGTAGTACCGCCTTCAGGCGGACTCCTCGCTTCGCCGCGAGCCCCGGCTGCTTTACGCAGCCGTCGGCAGGTGCTCGCAGCAACTTCGTGCCCCCGGCGCTTGTTCGATTCACGGTTGCCGTCGTCCTGCTTGTGTGCACCAGTCTCACGTGCTCCGCCCCTGCCGGTGCCGCCGGCGGGGAGGAACCGGCGGCACCCGCCACGCGCGGTCTGCCAGTGCTCGACGATGACGATGCCTGGGCGCTGTTGCCAGAAGTTGAAGACGCATCGAGCCGGCGATTGCCCGTCTGGGCCCGTGCACTGGCCGGTTCGCTGCCGCGGACGACCGCCGCGATGCTGGAGCTGGATTACCTGTACCGCACCAGCGACGCGTTCGATCGCAAGCTGCGCGCCCGAATGAGATGGGTGGCAGCACGGGCCAATCGTTGCGAATATTCCCGCGCCGTCGCCGAGGCCGACCTGCTGGCGGCCGGAGGAACCAGACAAGACATCGAGCAGCTCGCGGCGGGAGCGACCGGCTCGACCCCACTCGACCGCGCGGCCCTCTCGTTTGCGCGAAAGATGACGCTTGCCGCGTCGACCGTCACCGATGAAGAAGTCAGTTATCTGATCGAGGAACTGGGAGAACGGCCCGTCGTGGCCATGGTCCTGCAGATGGCATACGCCAATTTTCAGGACCGACTGCTGATCTCGCTGGGCAGCGAGATCGAACCGGGGGGGCCGCTGCCTCCGCTCGAAGTGCACTTTGCCGCGCCGCCCCCCGATCAGAAGCCGGAACCGGCCGCGCGCCCCGCGCCGATCGAACCAGCGCCGGAATCGGCTCCGCAGAAGATCGCCGATTCCGACTGGAAGTCGCTGAACTTCCTTCAATTGCAGGAGCGGATGGAAGCGCAGCGCAGCCGGTCGGGGCGTGTCAGTGTGCCGACGTGGGAAAGCGCGCGGCGTGAGCTCGATCCCAAGCTCTATCCCCCCGACCGTCCCGTGCGGATCAAATGGAGCCTGGTCGTGCTGGGGCACCAGCCGCGCCTGGGCCCCGCCTGGATCAAATGCCTGCGGACCTTTGGGCGGGAAGCCAACCAGGACCGCGTGTTCGAAGAAACGCTGTTCTGGGTCATCACGCGGAGCCTGCAATGCTTCTACTGAATGGGGCACACCGAAATGCTGCTCGCGGTCGCGGGCCTCGATTCGGCGAAGATTGCCGAGCGGTGCGAAAAGCTGGCAGGCGAAGACTGGTCGGAATTTCCCCCTGCCGAGCGCGCCGCCTACCTGTTCGCCCACAAGCAGGCCAAAACGCCGTGGGACATCGGAGCCGCGGACGTGCAGAAGCTGATCGACCAGTTCGGAAGAGAACGGGCGCTCGACGTCATCTGGTGGTCATGCCGCTGTCACTACATGACGCGCGTGGCCGACGGCTTCCAGTTGCCGCTCGAGCGCGAGAACGTCTTCCAGGCGCCGAAACCACCTGCGGAGGCCGCCGAGGAACCCAAAAAGGAAGAATCGAAGTAACCAATCAGAGAGAGGTCAGCTGCTTACGACGGGTTTCAAGGGGCCAACACAGGAATTGGACAGGAAAATTAAGGACAGGAAAACTGTCGTCCGGCCTGCCGTAGCCAAATTGCACACGCTGGCCGATAAGCTATTTTCCTTTCCTCCATATTCCTGTCCTCATAATCGTCTCCCTCTCGTGCCTTGCGGAATAAGACTTGAGCCACAAAGGCTGATCCACAGATTGGCTGGATTCACTTAGATGAAAACGTCCCCAATGTCGTACTTATCTGTGAAAATCTGCGCAATCTGAGGATCATCTCTTTCGCCCCGCTGATTTCGTGCGTTTCGCTTCTTTCGTGGTTCCTCCCCGGCACACCAGGATGCCCTGCCGATGCGATTGTTCACCATCATATTCTTGGCCGGTGTCTTCACAGCACTGACGCACCCAGCCATTGCCGATGAGCCGCGTTTGCAACCCGGGCCGAAGCCCGAATCGCGACCAGATGAGGGTACGTTGCCGCCTTCGCCGATCGCGCTCGTTCGCTCTGCCTGGCAGAAGTCGCTGGCACGGGCCAATCAGATCGAGGGGGTGCAAATGGTGACCGCCGTGCTCGCCGGTTCGGACATGGGGCCCGGGGAGGGGTGGTTTCACGCCGGCCAGAGCCGGTACGGCTGGCCCTGGCTCGCCGAACGATACGATCAGAACCGCGACGGGGTGATCACAGCCGATGAGTTTTCAGGACCGGCCGCGATGTTTGAGCGTCTGGACCGCGACAAGAGCGGCGAGATCAAAGCCGATGATTTCGACTGGTCCGATGCAGCGCCGTTCATCCGCCAGCAGGGCCAGGCTGGCCAATGGTTCGCGCGATTCGACAAATCGAGCAACGGCCGCATCACCCCCGATGAATGGCAGCAGTTCTTCGAGAAGCTCGCCGGCGAAAAGGGCTACGTCTCGCGTGAAGACTTGCGGATGGGGTTGTTTCCACCCGCCCCGAAGACCACGGCGCCGCCGGCCCCCGGGCAGGACGGTCCGTCGCGCGAAACGCTGCTGCTGGGGATTCTCAGCGGCGAGCTCGGTTCATTGTTCGAAGGGCCGAGAATCGACCAGCAGGCCCCGGATTTCGAGCTGGAATCGCAGGACCACAAGCAGCGAATCCGGTTGTCGAGCTATCACGACGAAAAGCCGGTCGTGCTGGTTTTTGGCAGCTTTACCTGAGGGCCCTTCCGATCCCAGTTTGGGGTCCTCGAAGATCTGAAACGCAGGTACGGCGAGCAGGTGCAGTTCATGGCGATCTATGTGCGCGAGGCGCATCCCACCGACGGCTGGCGCTCGCCTTCGAACGATCGGGCGGGCATCATCCTCGCACAACCCAGAAAATTCGAGGAACGGCTGGACGTGGCGGAGAAATGCTGCCAGTCGCTGGCCATCTCGATGCCGCTCCTGGTCGACGACCTCAACGACCGCGTCGGGCACGCCTATAGTGGTATGCCCGACCGGCTGTACATCATCGACCGCTCGGGCCGCGTGGCCTACAAAGGCGGTCGCGGCCCGTTCGGCTTCAAACCGGGTGAGATGGAACAATCGCTCGTGATGACGCTGCTCGATCAGGAGGGCGATAAGTGATGGCGCCCGCCGCCCGGCAATTCGACGTCGCAATCTTCGACCTCACTGGTCTCAGCGATCTGCCACCTCAGATGGCCGAAGCTCTGACGCAGGCGAAAGCTGCCGGTCGCGAAATCGAGATCCTGAATCCATCGCCCCGGATCCAGGATTTTCTGCGCGGGGCAGAGTTCGATTCAATTCTGATCCAGGGCTCGACCTGAGCGTGCCACTTCGTGACCGGTCGGGGGAGCCACGGATGAAACACGGATCGAACACGGATTAACGAAACGCGCTACGCATCCGTGTTTTATCCGTGTTTCATCCGTGGCCAAATTCGGTTACTCCCCTCCTGCCTCGCGCCGGAGTATTATCGGGCGCATGGACGAGCAAAGGCCCATACCCGCCGGGATCTGGTTTCTTTATGCGATCATGTCTGCGCCTCTGCTCGTGCCGCTGATGATCGTGATGGTCGAGGTCCCGCTGTTCGGCGCGGTCGTCAGTACTGCGGCTGGTGCTCGCTTGATCTTCGGCGTGGTTCGCTGGATGAATCTGCGACACGTGAAGCGCCCGCCCAACGCCCCCTGACTTGCGGCGATTCCGCGCGCCAGCCTACCGGCTGCGACGGGCGACGACTCGGGCGATGATCGACCCGCCAAATCCCCCGATCAACAGCGCCGCCAAGGCGGCGGCGAGCAGCATGCCCCCGAAGAGCATCAGACTTCCGCCTCTGGCGACGGCAATCGTTACGCCAGCCATCGCCGTCACCGGGAGCATGGCAACGACAGTGGCCGTCTGCCAGCTTCGCAGGAAGATGGTCGGGCTGATCCGATACGGCTCTCCGCATCGTCCACAGATTCGCATCGAGGAACGAATCGCAAACGGGAGAAACGGATCGCGGCAGTGCGGACAGTGGAAGCTATCGGACGCCGTCATAGCAAGTCGGGGTTTTGCGTCGCTGATCATGACGCACGTTTTGTTAACACCGAAGACGGGTGTGCGGTGTCGCGAAAACCGGGGCGGCTTCCCGCTCGCCCTCCCGCCTCCCGCCGGGGTATCATCGGTGGCATGGACGACAAATGGCCACCACAGTCGGCATTCATGACTCTATCGCGAGTCTTTCGATTCCTCTTCGGATGCAGCTTCGTGCTGGTGGGATCGTGGCTCTTGGCAACTCAGGTTCATACTTGGAGCGACGGGGCGGGCTGCGCTTTGTTCGTTCTGTTCGGTGTCCTAATGGCATATCTAAACCGGCCGGGTCTCTGGCGGCGGCGCAATAAGTGATTCACACTTACGGCGATTCCGCGCGCTGCCCCGAAAACGCGATCCGCACGCAAAATGTAGCACTACCGATTGGTGCGGGATTTGACGGATCGGCTGGAAACGGCTACGATCCGTGATCCGGTTGGGAAGGCCTGTTCGTGTCGAGCGGGTCGCCGGGCAATTTCTCTTCATTTCGTTTGCGGCACCCTGAGCCATATCGGGGATAGGAGAACGCGCACGTGGCTGACATTGTTGTCAAAGACTTTCTGGATTCCGGGGTTCACTTCGGGCATCGCGCCAGCCGCTGGAACCCGAAAATGCGGCCGTACATTTACGCCCGCCGCAACCAGATTCACATTATCGACCTCAAAGAGACGCTCCGCGGGCTGCTCCGCGCGAAGAAGTACCTGTCGAAGGTCGTCTCGCAGGGGAGCCTGGTGCTGTTTGTCGGCACCAAGCGGCAGGCCGCCGAGCCGGTCGAGGCGGCCGCCAAGAAATGCGGCATGCCCTACGTGAATGAACGCTGGCTGGGGGGCACGCTCACCAATTTCCGTACGATTCGCAGCCGGCTCAAGCGGCTCGAAGAGCTGGAATCGCTGACAGCCAGCGGCGAGCTGGCGTCGTATTCGAAGAAGCGCCAGTCGACGCTGCTCCGCGAGCGTAAGAAGATTTTCACAAACCTCAGCGGCATCCGCGACATGAACCGGCTGCCCGAGGCCCTGATCATCATCGACCCGCGCCGCGAGTCGATCGCCGTCAAGGAAGCGCGCTTGCTGGGCGTCAAGGTCGTGGCGCTGATCGACACCGATTCCGATCCGGACGTCGTCGACCTGCCGATTCCCGGCAACGACGACAGCATCCGGTCGATCGACCTGATGCTGTCGCACCTCGCCGATGCAGTCACCGAAGGCAAGGCCACGCTGCCGGAACAACCGGCCAAGGAAGCGCCGGGACCGGCGCCGGTGCCGTCGCTGTAATTTTTCAGGGGACCGGGACAGAGATCGTGTCTGCCGCACGGGCTTCAGGGGTACGGCGGAATTGCCTGTGCGGCAAGCCACGCCGAACCTGTCGCAGCGACGACGGGGCGGCCTGGCCCATCGGGCATTCGGTGAGCGCACCGGTCAACAACAGATTTCGTGATCGATATTTCACAGGAGAGGGAGAGACTCATGGCGGAAATTACAGCCGAAGCCGTGCGGGCATTGCGCGAGCGAACCGACCTGCCCATGATGGAGTGCAAGAAGGCCCTGGTGGAAGCCGGGGGGGACCAGGAAAAAGCGGTTGAAATCCTGAAAGAGCGGGTCAAGGGCCTGAAGTTGAAGGTCGCCGACCGCATGACCGGCGAAGGCAAAGTCGCCACGTTGACCGCGCCCGACGGGAAGTCGGCCGTGATGGTCGAGCTGCTGTGCGAAACGGCGCCGGTCGCGAAGAACGACGACTTTCTGTTCCTGTGCGACCAGTTGTTGAAGCAGCTCCTGAACGGACCGGGGGCCGCCACTGCCGACGAACTGCTCGGACAGAAGTGCCCCGACAAGCCGGCGATGACGATCCGCGAGCTGCACGAAGAGATCCTGAACAAGATTCGCGAGAACATCGTCGTGGGACGGATCACGAAGGCCGCGGGCCCGGTAGCCGGGTATACGCACCACGACGGCACGCTGGGCGTGCTGTTCCAGGCCAAGGGAGACAACGCGACCGCCCCCGTGCTGCGCGACGTGGCGATGCAGGTCGCCGCAATGAATCCGACGGTGTGCCTCCCGGATCAACTTGACGCGGCCGCGATCGCCGCCGAACGAGCAAAGCAGGCGGAAGAGGCTAAGAAATCGGGAAAGCCCGATAACATCGTCGAGAAAATCGTCGATGGAAAGATGCGCATGTTTTACTTCAACGAAGGTGTGCTCGTGGCGCAGCCTTTTGTCAAAGACGACAAGCAGACTGTGGCGCAGGCGCTTTCGGCGGCAGGTCTCGTTGCTACAGGGTTCATCCGCTGGCGCCTGGGCAAACCCTGACATCGCACCGGCGCGATCTACAGCCAACCATCGCTCAATCCGCCTGCATCGAGCTTGCTTCTTCGCGCGGAACCGCGCCAACCATTTGCGAAAACCTCTCTGTCGAGCGTCGATATGCCTGATGCAACCGTTTCCCCTGCAACTCCGCCCTTCGCGCCGGCGTATCGGCGCGTACTCCTGAAACTTTCCGGCGAAGGGTTCTGCCGGCAGGGGGAGACCGGCATCAGCATGGCGGCCGTCAGCACGGCGTCTGAGCAGATCAAACGGGTTGTCGCGGCCGGCGTGCAACTGGCGATTGTCGTGGGCGGGGGAAACATCCTGCGGGGCCGCGAGTTTTCGGCCGTCAGCAGCACGATCAGCCCGTCGACCGCCCATTACATGGGGATGCTGGCGACCGTCATCAATGGCCTCGCGTTGCAGGATGCGCTGGAATCGGTCGGCGTGCCCACGCGCTTGCAGACCGCGATCCGCATGGAGGGGGTCGCCGAGCCGTTCATCCGCCGGCGCTGCGTGCGGCACCTCGAAAAAGGGCGCGTGGTGATTCTGGCCGGCGGGACGGGGAGCCCGTTCGTGACGACCGACACGGCCGCCGCCCTGCGGGCCCGCGAGATCGACGCCAATGTATTGCTCAAGGCCACGCGCGTCGACGGCGTCTATGCCGAAGACCCGGAAAAGAACCCGCACGCCGTGCGCTATTCCGAAATTTCGTACCAGGATGTGCTGGCCCAGAACCTGCAGGTGATGGACGCCCAGGCGATTCACCATTGCAAGGATCACAACCTGCCGATTATCGTCTTCAATTATCGCCGCACGGGAAACATCGAACGGGCGATCGCCGGCGAGAAGATCGGGACGCGGGTGGTTTCGGCGGCGCAGATTGCGGCAGGCGGGTGAGTGCGCTGGTAAGTCAATATTGCTGGCGTGAGAAGAGGGGGAGACAGGAGAGGCGAGACAAGGAGAGGGCTTCTTTTTCTGATTGCTGTTGCGGGCAGGAATCGCTCAAACGTTTCTCAAGCGCGACACAGTATCCAGTCGAGGAGTGGCAGACATGGACATCGACGAAATCCTGCTCGATACAGAAGACCGGATGGAAAAAGCCGTGCAGATCCTGACAAGCCAGTTGCAGGGAATTCGCACGGGCCGTGCGACGCCGGGGTTGGTCGACTCGATCCGGGTCGACTATTACGGCTCACAGACGCCGATCAAGCAGATGGCCAGCGTCACCGTGCAGGAAGGCAAGCAGATCGTGATCCGCCCCTTCGACGCCACGGCGATCAGCAACATTGTGAAAGCGATTCAGTCGAGCGACCTGGGAATGACGCCGAATTCCGACGGGCGCCTGATCCGCCTTAATGTGCCGCCGCTGTCGACGGAACGCCGTCGTCAGTACGCCGGGCGGGTGAAGGAACTCGCCGAAGAAGCCCGGGTGGCGATCCGCAACGTCCGCCGCGACGGCAACAAGCACGCCGACACGGCCCAGAAAGAAAAAACCTGCACCGAAGACGAGCGCGACCAGGCCAAAGACCAGGTGCAGGAGCTCACCAAAACCTTCGAAGGCAAAGTCAACGACATGGCCGCCGCGAAGGAAAAAGAGATCATGGAAGATTAATGCGGAGTGCGGAATTTGAATTCTGGGTCGTGCCGTATCGGAAACTTCAGAATTCCACCTGCACCCCCACTTCGATGACTCGCTCGGCGGGCAGGCGGAAGAAGTGGGTTGCTGTCTGGGCGTTCCGCGACATCCACACGAACAACCATTCGCGCCAGATCGCCATGCCGGGAACGTCGGACGGGAGCAAGGTTTCGCGGCCGAGGAAATAACTCACATCCGAATCGAACTGCAGGCCCGGACGCCGCAGTGCCGCCAGGGCCAGCGGGATATCAGGCTCCTCCATAAAGCCATACGACAGCTCGATCCGCCAGAAGCCTTCGCCCACTTCTTCAACCGTGGCGCGCGATCCCGGCTCAACGTGCGGGATGTCGGCCGTCTGGACGGTCAGAATCACAACGGTCTGATGCAGCACCTTGTTATGGATCACGTTATGCCGCAGTGCCAGAGGCGTTCCGATCGGGTTGCCCGACATGAACACCGCCAGACCAGGCACGCGAATC
>JACQFH010000045.1 GCA_016200145.1 Planctomycetia bacterium
CGGTCCCGGGTTACCTGGTCCCCAAATTCAATTCGCACATCAAGCTCTCGGAACGGGGCAAGAAGCAGCCCGTCGCGGAAGAAACGGCGAAGACCGCGCCCAAGGTCAAACAACCCGAGGCCGACAAACCGTCGTTCGCGGCACCCGTGAAGGTCACCCCGCCGGTCGCCGAGAAGCAGGTGGCCCCGGCGCCGACGACGGAAACGACCGCTCCTGCCGTGACAGAAAAAGCCGCGGCCGATGCGGCGGCCAACGCCCCCGCAGCAGTCGGCGAGAAACCTCAGCCGGCGCCCGTCGACGCCAACACGTCGACTAAGGCCGACGTCGAACCCGTGAAGAAATAAGAGGGTCAGGAAATCGCAGAACCGGAATGAAGGCCGACAAGTCAGCTCTGTCAATTCTCGGCGGGCCGCCAGCCTTTGCAGAGCCGCTTCACGTCGGGCGCCCCAACGTCGGTGACAGGTCGCGATTGCTGCAGCGGATCGAGGCGATGCTCGACCGCCGCTGGCTGAGCAACCAGGGCCCGCTTGTTTCCGAGTTCGAAGAACGGATCGCCGCCTACGTCGGCGCCAAACACTGCATCGCCATGTGCAATGCGACGGTGGCCCTCGAGATCGCGATTCGCGCTCTGGGGCTGACGGGCGAAGTGATCGTCCCGGCGTTCACGTTCATCGCCACGGCCCACGCCCTGCAGTGGCAGGAGATCACCCCCGTCTTCTGCGATATCGATCCAAACACGCACACGCTCGATCCCGAATGGGTGCGGCGGATGATCACTCCGCGCACGTCGGGCATCATCGGTGTGCACGTCTGGGGCCGCGCCTGTCCGATCGACGCGCTCACCGAGATCGCCGACGAAAACGGCCTCTCGCTGTTATTCGACGCCGCGCACGCCTTCGGCGCCTCGTACCGCGGTCGGATGATCGGCGGGTTCGGCGCCGCCGAGGTGTTCAGCTTCCACGCCACCAAGTTCATCAACTGCGGCGAGGGGGGGGCCGTGGTCACCAACGACGATTGCCTGGCCGAGAAGATGCGGCTGATGCGCAACTTCGGGTTTTCGGGACTCGACCAGGTGACTTACATCGGCACGAACGGAAAGATGCCCGAGCTGTCGGCGGCAATGGGGCTCACAACATTCGAAAGCCGCGACGAATTTGTGGCCACGAACGAGCGCAACTACCGCGCCTATGCCGCCGAGTTGGCGTCGATTCCGGGCCTGTCGCTGATCACGTATGACCCCGCCGAGCGGTGCAACTTTCAGTATGCACTCGTGGAAGTCGATGCAGCGGCGGCGGGCCTTTCGCGGGACGAACTGGCCGACGTGCTGTGGGCCGAAAACGTCCGGGCCCGGCGGTATTTCTACCCCGGCTGCCATCGCATGGAGCCGTACGCGTCGCTGTTTCCCCACGCCAGCCTCGTGCTGCGTGCGACCGAAGCGGTCGCCGGCCGCGTGCTGCTGCTGCCCACCGGAACGGCGGTTGGTCTCGACGAAATCCGGGAGATCTGCCAGATTCTGCGACTGGCAACCGGCTCCGCGGGCGACGTGCGGCGGGCGCTGGAATCCCGACGGCAGGTGCCCGTCGAACGCCGCAAAGTGGCGTAACCTCGTTCTCCCCCGCTTAGCAAGGGGGGGGTCAGGGGGGGTCACACTACATTCAATTGTTCATAGCGCGGCGGGGCACCGCCGCGAATCGCGTTGGTCCGCCGGCGCGGCTCCAAGCGAACGGCACAGACACGACAGACCTCCACGGAAGGAGACGGGCGGATGATCAGCGCCGAGGAAACGCTGAAGATCGGGATCCAGCTCCACGAGGCGGGACGCTACGACGAAGCCCGCCAGTGCTACCAGAGGATCCTGCGTGCGAATTCCAGTCATCCCGACGCCAATCACCTGCTGGGCCTGCTGGATTATCTCAACGGAAAGTACGACCAGGCCGTCGCGCAGATCAAGAAAGCCCTGGCGAAGCGCCCGGCGAGCGCCCTCTTCCTGAACAGCCTGGGCGCGTCGTATCGGGCGCTGGGTGCGTATGCCGATGCAAGGGCCGCTTTCGAACGGGCCATTCAGATTCAACCCAACTACGCGGAACCGCACAATAACCTGGGAACCGTGCTGGCTGCGATCGGCGAATTCGCCGAGGCCGAGGCGGTCTACCAGAAGGCGCTGGTGCTGAAGCCGGGCTTCATCGACGTTTACATCAACCTGGGGGGCCTGCTGCATTCGCTGCATCGCTACGACGAAGCCGAAGCGACGCTGCGCAAGGTTTTGCAGCTCTATCCGCAGCACCCGCTCGCCTGGAACAATCTGGGCAATGTCTTCAAGAGTCGCGAGCGCCTGGCCGAGGCTGCCGACTGTTACATGGCCGCCCTGCGGGCCGACCCGAATTACGCCGCCTGCTGGGGAAACCTGGCGCTCACGCTGCAGGCGCAGGGCGACTGGAACGGCGCCGTCGCCGCGTTCGACAAGTCGTTCGAACTGCGGGCCGCGCCGGGACTTCTCGTCAAGCGGGCCCTGGCATTGCCCGTGATTCTCGATACGAGCGCGCAGGCGCATGAGGTGCGGCAGCGTTTCGACCTGGAAGTCGAGCGGATTCTGAATTCGAATCTCAGGGTCGACGACGTATTTCACGACGCGGGGGTCACGGTCTTCCACCTGGCGTACCACGGCATCGACGATCGCGACCGCTATTGCCGCGTCGCGAAGTTGTACTCCCACATCTGCCCATCGCTGAATTATGTCGCGCCGCATTGTCAGACGCAGAATCCGGGCCGGGTTCGGCCAGGCCGCCGCCGCATCGCATTCATCTCGCAGTTCTTTCACAACCATTCGGTCGGCCGGCATTTCGCCGGACTGATCAAGCACTTCCCGCGAGAGAATTTCGAGGTCGTCCTGCTGCGATTTCCCGGATCGGGGGACGACGCGGCCCGCGCGATCGCCGAGTCGGCCGACATGGTGGTGACTTTGCCGCCGGACTTGATCAAAGCCCGCGACCAGATCGCCGCCCTGGAACTCGAAGTGCTCTACTACACCGACATCGGGATGGAGCCGCTCACGTATTTCCTGGCGTTTGCGCGGCTCGCGGCTGTGCAGATCGTGGCGGCCGGTCATCCCGCCTCGACCGGGGTCCCCACGCTCGACTATTTCATTTCCTGCGAAGCGGCCGAGATTCCCGAGGGAGACCGGCACTACAGCGAGCGCCTGGTGCGCATGAAGAGCATTCCCAACTACTTCGACCGGCCCCAGCTCGTCGGCCCTCAGCCGAGCCGCTCGGAATTCGGACTGGCCGACGACTGGCACGTCTACATGTGCGCGCAGAACCTCTGCAAGCTGCACCCCGATTTCGACCTGATCATGGGAGAGATTCTGCGGCGTGATCCGCAGGGCCGGGTGATTCTATTCCACGGCTCAACACAGTACTGGAGTGAACGCCTGGCCGAACGCCTGCGCCGCACGATTTCCGACGTCGCGGATCGCGTCGGTTTTCTGCCGCACCAGCGCAACGATCGGTTCCTGCACCTGCTGACGCTGGCCGACGCCGTCCTCGATTCGACGCACTTCAACGGCGGCACGACCAGCGCCCAGGCGATGGCGGTGGGGGCCCCCACCGTCACCTGGCCCGGCGAATTCATGCGGGCCCGGCAGTGCTACTGCAACTACCACCACATGGGCCTCTTCGATTGCGTCGCCAAAGACGCCGAAGACTACGTGCGGATCGCCGTGCGCCTGGCAAACGACAGGGAATTTCGCGAGGTAATCATTGAAAAAATCTTCGCCCGAAACGGGGTGCTCTACAACAACCCCGCCTACGCGTATGAACTGGAGAAATTTCTGATCACGGCGCTCGAATCGCAGAACCGCCGCGCGGCGTGAGACCGGGACGTAGCCCAGCGAGCGGGTGTGGATGACCCTTTAGATCAACGACGCAGCAATGGGAGTTGCAGAGATGGCCAACGCGATCTTATCGGAAAAGAAGCAAACGGTGCCCGACGTTGCGGCGCGCCTTGCCGAACTGAAAGCCCGCCATCGCGACAGCGACAATTGGGACGGCCTGTCTCAACTCCTCGACGAAATGGGCGCGCTGACCGGAGCGGCCGAATGGAATGAACGCGACTTTGACCGGGGAATTCTGCTGTACGGCGCGGGGTCGATCGGGGCGGGGGCGCTTGACTATTTCAAGCGGCGCGGCATCAACGTTGTCGGATTCCTCGATGACACCCCCGGACGGGAGGGGGGCGAGTATTACGGCGTCGACATCATGCCGTCTGAATGCGCGCGCGACGGCGCTCACCCGATCGTGATCTCGATCAAGGACTGGAACCTGCCCGCGCTCAAGTTGTCGGCCGCGGGATTGCGCTTCGAGGCGTTTTCACACCACGTGTTCCATACGAATCTGGCGCAGCTCAACACGGTCGCCCGCGATCTGCTCGTCGACGACCGGTCGCGCTACGTGCTGCTGCGGATTCTGAAGGCCAACATCTTCGCAGACTATTCGTTTTATCATCCGGCCTTCGAGGGGAACCAGTACTGGGCGATACCTGAATTTCAATACATCGCGCCGGACCCCAAGGGAGTGATGGTCGATGCCGGCGCGTACGTGGGAGACACCGTCGAAGAATTCGTGTGGCGCACGCGTGGCGTTTTCGATTGCATCCATGCCTTCGAGCCCAATCCCCGGCTGCTGAGCGCAATGCGCCAGCGTGCGGGGCGCCTGCAGCAGGAATGGGCCCTGCGGGAGGGCGCGATTCGCTGCAATCAGGCGGGCCTGGGCGAGGAAGAAAGCGGCCTGCCGTTTTTCGATCCGGGCGTCGGAAACATGGCGGGGTCGTTTCTGTTTTCGCACGGAACAGAGGTCGGCACGTTGTGCGTGAGGACGCTCGATAATTATCTGGCAGGCGCCCCGGTGACGTTCCTGAAGGCCGACATCGAAGGCTTCGAAATGCCCCTCTTGCGCGGGGCCGCCGCCAGCGTCGGTCGCTTCGCCCCGCGCGTTGCGATCTGCCTCTACCACCGGATCACCGACTTGTTCGAGATTCCCCTGTACCTGAAGAGCCTGGTCCCCGGTTACAAAATGGCGATCCGCCATCATTCGCTCAGCCAGGATGAATCGGTGCTGTACTGCTGGGTGTCGTGTTGATATTGACCCTCCCGTCAAATCCTGGCATACCACCCACTCTTGCGCCCCTTCTCGACGCGGAATTCCGGTGCGATCATGAGTTCCCTGTACAGCACGCTCACGAAACTGCTCGAAGTCGATGCCGTTCAGCCGGACGACAAGCTCCGCGACTTCGACAACTGGGATTCGCTCACCGTCCTGTCGCTGTGCGCTCACGTCGATGCATCCTGCGGAGTCAGCCTGTCGGCCCAGGACCTGCAGGCGGTGAACACCGTCGACGACCTGGAACGGTTGATCGCGTCACGTAAGGCGGCGTGACGGCCGTGTACCATCCCTTCGACATGCAGCGCCGACGGATTCTGGTCACGGGGGCAGCCTCAGGAATCGGCCGCGCGACTTGCGTCGCCTTGAGCCAACTGTCTGCGCGCGTCTCGGCGGTCGATATCGACGCCGAAGGGCTCGCCGAAACAATCCGCCAGCTCGCAGGCGACGGGCACTCGCAGATTCAGCTCGACCTCACCCAGCTCGACCAGATCGCGCCGGCGGTGACGAAAGACGCTGCCGCAAACGGATCGCTGTCGGGAGCCGTGCATGCCGCGGGGCTGCCCTGCGTCGAACCGATTCGCCTGCTCGAGCCCGATGCCTATCGCAGGGCGCTGATCGTCAACACCGAAGCGGCGCTGTCCCTGGCCCGCGCGTTCCAGCGCAAGGACGTATGCGCGCCGGACGGTGGCGCCATCGTCTTCGTGTCGTCGGTGATGGGGCTCGTCGGCTCGCCGGGTTCGGCGGCCTATTCGATGTCGAAGGCGGCGCTCCACGGGCTGGCCCGCGGCCTGGCGCTCGAGCTGGCGCCGCGGCGAATTCGCGTCAACTGCGTCGCGCCGGGTTTCGTCAACACGCCGATGTTTGCGCGCCTGGCGGGTTTTTGGGACCCGCAGGAGCGGGCGCGCGTCGAAGCCGATCATCCCCTGGGAATCGGCTCGCCGGAAGATATCGCCAACGCCATCTGCTTCCTGCTGTCGTCCGCCGGACGCTGGATTACCGGCTGCATCCTGCCTGTCGACGGAGGTTACACGGCTAAGTAAGTGGAAAGGATCCGTAGGGTGGACTTCAGTCCACGCGAAAACAACTCAGACGCGTGGATTGAAGTCTACCCTACCCTAGCATTCACGACTGTATGTCATTACCCAAATCGTACACACTGATCACTGGCGCATCCTCCGGGATCGGTCGCCAGACCGCCCTGCAGTTGAGCGCGTCGCGACGGCTGGTTCTGCACGGTCGCGACGCTGCACGCCTCGAACAGACGAGGCAGGCCTGCGCAAACCCCGAACAGCATCGGCTCTGGCCGTTCGACCTGAAGAAAGTCGATCAGATCGAGGCGTCGCTGACGGAATTGCTTAAATCCGGCGACGTGCCCGTCGAAGCCTGCGTGTGCTGCGCCGGCGCCGTCCAGGTCTTGCCGCTGCGCCAGGTCGAGTTGCCTGTCGCCCGCGACTTGATGAACGTGAATTTCCATTCCGCCGTCGAGATTTCGCGGTTGCTGACGGCGCGCCGGCTCAACGAAAAGCACCTCCGCCGGCTGGTTTTCGTGAGCAGCACGGCCAGCCTGTTCGGCGCGAGAGGGTTTCAGATGTACTGCGCGTCGAAGGCGGCGCTCGACGGTTTCATGCGGGCGATCGCCGTCGAACTGGCTCCGCAGGTGCGCGTCAACTCGGTGCTGCCGGGGGCCGTCCAGACGCCAATGACCGATCACCTGCTGGGCGATCCCGCCCTGCGCGAAAGGATGGCCGCCGTCTACCCGCTCGGACTGGGCCAGCCGTCCGACGTCGCCGGCGTCATTGAATTCCTGCTCTCAGACAACGCCAACTGGATCACCGGCCAGCAGATCGTCGTGGACGGCGGCCGGTCGATCAATCATTCAGGATAGGGTCGTTGAACCCGGAGCCGGGTCAAACAATTCGATTGCACAGTATTTTGGAGGTGATCCTGATGGACATGCAAAACTTAATCATCGTCGGCGCCGGCCAATTCGGGCGGGAAGTCTTCACCTGGGCTGTCCAGGCGATCCGGTACGGGGCTCCGTGGAACATCAAGGGCTTTCTCGACAGCCGGCCGGCGATACTCGCCGGCTACGATTATCCGGTGCCCATCCTCGCCGCACCCGAAAACTACAGGCCTCAGGCGGACGACGTTTTTCTGTGCGCCATGGGAGACCCCCGCGCCAAGCAGCGCTACAGCTCACTGATCGCTGCGCAAGGCGGGACGTTCGCCACCTTGATCCACCCCACCGCGCTTATCGGCTGGCACATCGAAATCGGCGCCGGGTCGATCATCTGCCCGTTCACGCAACTCTCGTGTGACATTCGCCTGGGAGAGCACGTCACGTTCGGCACGCACAGCAGCGCGGCCCACGACACGGTCATCGGAGATTTCAGCCAGATCAGCGGCGCCTGCCAGCTCAACGGCCGCGCGAAACTCGACGAAGGGGTCTTTCTCGGCAGCCACGCGACGATCCTGCCCGAAGCGCACGTCGGCGCCTGGTCCCACGTCGGTGCGCACAGCGTCGTCCTGAAAAAAGTCGCCCCCTACGACAAAGTCTTTGGCGTCCCCGCCATCACGATCGGCACGACCCGCCCCGAGCCGAAGGCAGCGTGAAAAAAAGTACTGAGTACTGAATACTTAGTACTGCGCCGTGTCAGCCCGCGTCGCCGTTTTTCAGCCGGTCGACCTCGGCCTGCAGTTCGGCCAGGCGCGTTACGCGGCTGCGTTTGAAGAGTTTGCCGCGGAGGAAATGGGGGATCTTGTATTCTGCGACCGGTTCCCCGCGCAGGATCTCGCCGCTCGTTGGGTCCGATGCGGGTTGCAGGTGGATGTCGACCAGCACCCGGTCTTCGCCGTCGGTGTGCGGGCCCGATTCGTGCCACACGGCGGAATCCATGATGGCCACGTCGCCGAGCGACATTTCGGGGGTCAGGCTGGGCCAGTCGGCGGGGATGATGTTGTCGAGCAGTTCCCCGGCGTCGCCGAGATAGCCAAAGTTGTGCGTTCCCAGAAAATAGGTCATGCCGCCGTTGTGTTTCGTCACCTTCGACAAGGGAACGAAAAACGAGGCGCGGTGCATCTGGCCGGTGTGGTAGGGAATGTCCTGGTGCCGGAAGACCGGTCCGCGCGCGAACTTGTCTTTGACGACGAAGCGAAAGTTGTACAGCGCGATGTGGAGGCCGAAAATCTGCTCGGCAACGTCGAGCAGAGCCGGGTGCCGGTAGATCGCGCGGAGCGAATCGGGTGGTTCTTCGTTGACCGAGACCGGATTGAACCGGTTCACCTGCCGCGTGTGCAGCGTTGTCTGATAGAACGTGGCCCACGTCTCCAGCCAGGTGGCCATGTGATCGGGCGGGAACAGGCCCGTTACCACGAAGACTCCGGTCTGCCGGTAGACGTCTTTATCGAACCTGGGGCCGACACATTGCGACTTGAGCTGGATCAGCCGGGCCACCGGGCCTTCGAGGTGCGCCTGTTCGGATGCCATGGGACGACCTGCCGGGGATCGAGGATCGTTTCTGGGCGAAATTCTCGCGGAAAACCGCGGGTTCTGTAACAAAATCGGCGGTTTGCGGCAAGGTGAGGGTCGGGAGGTGCAAGACGAAAGTGCCCCGACCGCTTTTGCGGCGGGGCACGATCGCACTCGTGGCCACCCGGTATTGACACTCACGCGGCAGGCGGGATACACAACCGTGCCAATTTGCCCGGAAATTGCAGGAGCGAGTGACTTGCAGACGAACGTCCTCGAATACCTGGAACGTGGCGCGCTCGCCCGCTGTCCCGACGGCGTCGCCGCGCGGTCTGACGATTCGACGTGCACGTACCGCGAACTGGCCGATTGGGCGCGAAGCTGCGCGGCGGACCTCTGCCAGCGAGTTTCCGCGACGCGCCAACCCATCGCCGTCTACCTGCCGAAGCACTGGCAGGTGATCGTGGCCGACCTGGGCATCCTGTACAGCGGCAACTGCTACAGCAATCTCGACGTCAATTCCCCCCCGCAAAGAATGCGGGCCATTCTCGACAACCTGCAGCCAGCCGCCGTCATCACTTCGGCAGACCTGCTGCCGAAACTGGTTGCTCTCGGATTTCCCCTTGAACGGCTCGTCACGCTCGCCGAAATCCAATCTGTAGCGGCTGCAATTCCCGCTGAGGCATCGGCTGCCGCGCTCGCAAACCGCCGGGCGAGCGCGCTCGATACCGACCCGGTGTGCATCATCAACACGTCGGGGTCAACCGGCATCCCCAAGAGTGTTGCGATGAACCACCGCAACGTCATCGATTTCATCGACTGGACGCTGGAGACGTTTACGTTCGGCCCGCGCGACGTGTTCGGTAGCCTGTCGCCGTTTTACTTCGACATCTACACGCTCGAATTGTACGTGGCCCTGGCCACGGGCGCCTCGATATCGATCATCCCCGATTCGCTGGCCCCGTTCCCGGCCAAATTGGTCGAGCACCTGGCGAAGAACCACGTGACGTTTTTGTTCTGGGTCCCCTCGGTGATGGTGAACATCGCCAACATGGGGCTGCTCGACAAATTCGACCTAAGCGCGCTCACCCGTGTGTTCTTCGCCGGCGAAGTCTTTCCCACCAGGCAGTTCAATCTGTGGCGCCGGGCGCTGCCGCAGGCCCAGTTCGTCAATCTGTACGGGCCGATCGAGATCACCGTCGATTGCACGTACTACATCATCGACCGCGAGTTTGCCGACAACGAGCCGCTGCCGATCGGAATCCCGTGCCGGAACACCGAGATCCTGATCCTCGACGCGAACGACCGGCCGGCCGGCGCCGGCCAGACAGGCGAACTGTGCGTCCGCGGCAGCTCGCTGGCAATGGGTTACTGGAACAATCCCGAACGCACGGCGGCCGCGTTTGTGCAGAATCCGCTCAACACCGCCTATCCCGAGATGATCTATCGCACGGGCGATCTCGCGTCGTGGAACGAGCGCGGCGAGATCATGTTCGCCGGGCGGAAAGACTACCAGATCAAACACATGGGCTATCGGATCGAGCTGGGAGAAATCGAAACGGCCGTCACCAGCATCGGCGAAATCTCGGCCGGCTGCGTCGTGTACAACGCCGAGCAGAAGGAAATCACGCTGTTCTATTCGTCCGAAAACGACCTGTCGCCCGGCGAGATTCGCAAACGGCTGGCGCCGGCACTGCCCGGTTATATGCTCCCCAGGGTCTTTCACCGGCTCGACGTCATGCCCCTCAATCCCAACGGAAAAATCGACCGGCATCATCTGCATCAGCGATTGAACCGGCGTGACTCTCGCACGAACACTGTTTCCGCCCATAGCCACGGCCCCCTCACCTCCGACCCCTCTCCCGCAAGGGGAGAGGGCAATAGTGGTGCGAAATCGGCCGGAAAGTGAGACGATCTCCCATGTATCAGAAACTTGTCGTCATCGGATCAGGCCGCGTCGCGCAGCGAACGCTTGAAGCCGTGTTGCGTGTGCCGCAGCATCCCGAGGTCGTGGCCGTCGAACCAGAAGCACCGCTGACCGAGGCATTCGCCCCTGCCTGCCGCCGGCACGGGATCGCCTGTTCCCGGATTGTCGACCGCGACGCACTCGTCGCGTTCTTCACGGCCCTTCCCGAAAAAACTCTCGTCCTGAGCGCCCACAACGTACTCATTTTTCCGCCGGCACTGACGGACAGCAAGCGGCTGACGATCGTCAATTTTCATAATGCGCTGCTGCCGCGGCACCGCGGACGGAACGCTCCGAGCTGGGCTCTGTACGAGCGCGATCCGTGGGTCGGGATCACCTGGCACCGCGTGACCGCCGGGATCGACGAAGGCGAGGTCGTCTGCCAGCGGCGCATTCGGCCCACATGGGACATGACGGCCCTGACGTTGACACAGGCCCTGGTCGACCTGGGTATCGACGCACTCACCGATCTGCTTCCCGAACTGCTCTCGCGTTCGCTGCGCACGACGCCGCAAGATACCGACATCGCGCCGTCGTTTCATCGTGCCTCCGAAGTGCCCAACTGCGGTTATCTCGACCCTGGCTGGTCGTTCGCACAGGCCTCGGCGTTTCTGAGAGCGCTCGATTTCGGCAAGCTCCCCCTCTTTCCGCAAGCGCGCGTGCGGCTCGATGAAGGAGAGCGGCAGATCTCTGGTTACCGACTCATCGAAACCGGGGCTTTTTCGCCCGATCCGGTCGCACGCCGGGCTGGGGACGAGCTTGAATTCTGCGATGCCGACCTGAACTTGACGGTTTCGCTGGCCTCCGCAGGGGCGCGCAGCAGACGTCGCAAGCCAGTTGTGGCGCGAGGAAATTCCCGATGACACAAAGCCTTCGCCGCCTGCTAACTGAAATCCGGCCGGAAGCCGAGTTCGACCGGTCGACCGACTTCTTCGGCGACGGCCTGCTCGACTCGTTCGACCTGATGACGTTCGTTTCCACGCTCGACAAAAAGTACGCGATCTCGATCGAAGGCACCGACATCGTCCCCGAGCACTTCTGCAGCTTCGATGCGATTCAGTCCCTGTTGACGAAATACGGCGTCGCGGAATGAACTTCGTCTTTTCCCGCAAGCGAATCGCCGGGATTCTCGTCGCGCTCCCCGCCAACGAGCGCCGTTTCGTCGACGACATGCGGCGTTTCGACTTTCCCGAGTCGCGCTCGCTCAAGCTGATGGAGGTGATGGGCTACGACCGTCACCGCGTCGTGACCGAAGGCACGTGTGTTTCGGACCTGGCGGTGATCGCGCTCGAACGCCTGTTCGACCGCAAGCTGGTCGATCGGGAGGCGGTCGACGCTCTGATCGTCGTCACGCAGAGTCCCGATCATTTCATGCCTCCCACGAGCAACATCATTCAGGGAAGGCTCAAGCTCAAGCACGACATGTTGTGCCTCGACATTCCCCAGGGGTGCGCGGGTTACCTGATCGGCTTGATCCAGGCGTTTCTGATTTTGCAGCAGCCGCACTTGAAAAATGTGCTGGTCGTCAACGCCGACGTCCTGAGCCGCAAGGTCGCCGTCACCGACCGCAACAGTTACCCGCTGATCGGCGACGGGCTGGCGGTTACACTCGTCGAAAACAACGCCGGCCCGGACGTGATTTACGCCAACGTCAAGATGGAGGGCTCTGCCAGCGACGCCCTGATCATTCCCGCCGGCGGTTTCCGGCAGCCATGCAGCGCCGAAACGGCTGTCGTCCGCGACGCGGGAGACGGGAACAGCCGCAGCCTGAACGACCTGCGGATGGACGGCACGGCGGTCTTCAATTTCGTGCAGCGCGAAGTCCCGCCAATGATCGACGACCTGCTGCGGTTCGCCAATTCGTCGAAGGACCAGGTCGATTTCTTCCTGTTCCATCAGCCGAACAAGTTCATGCTGCAGAAGCTCGCCAACAAGATGGGAGTCCCACACGAGAAAATGCCGATGAACGTCGTCGAGAATTTCGGCAATTCGAGCGGCGTGACGGTCCCGACCGCGATCGCGTTCAATCTCGGCGAAAGGCTGGTTCGAGAATCGCGCAATGTGTGCCTGGCCGGTTTCGGCGTGGGACTGACGTGGAGCTCGATGCTGCTGCAACTGGGACCGTTGGATTTTTGCGAAATGATCGACGTGCTATAAGGTGCCAAATCATGGCTACCGTTTCAAAATTCGACGAAGAGTTCGGCCCGATCGCCAGGAACCATCTCAACCAGTTTCTGGAGCGCGTCGGAAAATCGCTGAGCGGTCACTCAGGACGCCTGCTCGAAATCGGGCCGCAGGAACGCTCGGACGTCCAGCGGATGTTCGCGAATTTCCAGCGCGAAACGTTCGACATCATCGACACGTACAGGCCGACGCACGTGGGGGACATCACAAAGCACAACCCCGGCATTCCCGACGCCACGCACGATTGCGTCATCGGCATGGAAGTGCTCGAGCACACCCTCGAACCGTTCGCCGCGGTGCGCGAGATGCGGCGGATCCTGAAACACGGCGGGCACCTATTGATTTCGGCCCCGCTCAACTGGCGGATTCACGGGCCGATTCCCGACTGCTGGCGTTTCACCGAGCACGGCTTCAAGGTGCTGCTGCGCGATTTCGAGATCCTCGAGATCGACATCCTCGAAACCCCAGGTCGCGACCTGTTCCCCGTGCACTACAACGTGCTGGCGAAATGCGACAAACAAAAATGTACGCTCGACGGCGAGTTGAAGTTCCGGTTCATCACGTAATGGGACCACCACGGCCGGCGGCCGATCGTTTAACCCGGAGCCAGCGGCGACGGCGCGTAGTCGCTCGTGCCCGAAAACGCGTCACCGATCGCGACGCAGAGCGTGGGAACGAGATTCCGCCCGGCAGGCGGGCCCTACGAAAAAAGCAGCCAAATCTGGCGGCTTGAACGTGCAGATTGTGCTGCTCGCAACCCTGGGGCCTCGCGGGCGGACGAGTCGATTCTTCCCCGCTAGCAGGATGTGACGGCCCGGCAACTGAATGCCCGGCTCGAGTCACGGCGTGTTATCGAAACTCGACTTCGGCCGTAAGGCCCCCCTCACAATACTCTTCTTCGCACATCGGGACCACATCACCCCCCTTCAACCGCGATTATAAACCCGCCGCGCAGGATGTCCAGAAAATTCCGGACGCCAGTTACGAATTCGATGGCACGGGGCGTTGATTTGGCATTGGGGTCATACTCGCGATACAATCCAGCCATGAAAGATGAGCGCCACCTTTTCCCGTGGGGCAGGAATTGGACGTGCAATTCGCGCCTCCTTCCGATCCCCCAGTATGGGATCGGCTGGTGGGCCTTTTTTCCGCATGCTCTGCTGCTGATCTGGAGCGTGCTAATATTTTCTGATTCGCTCCGTGAATTTCTCCGTCAGACGGTACCTGTCGCAGTCGGCGCGTGGGCGATCTACTTGATCGTGAGATTCGTCAATTGCCGCGATGACCCCCGCCACGCAAAGCACCCTTCCGACGCTCTCTGACTCGCGTCAATTCGGCTGCTCAATAAAGTCGCACAGACCCCATCGACTGGTGTTCCATGCTGAGAGGTTGTTCACGGTTCCTTGGCCTGGCATTGTTTGTGGGGGCCGTCCTGTGCGGGCGGGCACCGATAAATGCCGGCGATGCTGCGGTGTCGATCGGCGCGGCGGTTTCCAAGCTGCAGTTCAAGGACATTCGTTACGTCTCTCGAACCCTCGACGATCTGGGGGACCAGAAGGTGTACGTGCTGGTGTTCACGAATACAACCTGCCCGGTCGCAAAGAAATACTGGCCCAAGCTCATACGGCTCGACGCCGAGTACCGCGAGCGGGGCGTGCAGTTCGCGGCCGTCAACTCGGCGGCTGAAGAAAGTGTCGTCGAAATCGCCGAGCAGGCGATGGAGTTCGGAGCCGAGTTTCCCTTCGTCAAAGATCCCGACGGCTCGTGCGCCGCCGCGTTGGGAATCCAGCGGACGCCGGAAGTCGCCGTGCTCGACGGCCAAAGGCGGCTCAAGTATCGCGGTCGAATCGACGACCAGTACCGCGTCGGTGGCGGCCGTGCAGACGTCCGGCACGACGACCTGCGCCTGGCGATCGAGGCGGTGCTGGAGGGGCGCGACCCGCCCGTTGCCGAGACCGCAGTCGACGGCTGCCTGATCACGTTTCGTTCTTCAACGGCGCCGCGCGACGGGGCGACGTTTTCGCGGGACGTGCTGGCGATCTTGCAGAAGCACTGTCAGGAATGCCATCACGACGGCAGCCCGGTCGCCCCGTTTTCGCTGATGACGTTTGCCGACGCGACGAATCACGGCGCGATGATTGCCGAAGTGGTTGCCGAAGGTCGCATGCCGCCGTGGCGAGCCAGCCGCCGGCAGCATTTCTCGAACGAGCGGGGCCTCTCCGGGGCCGAACGCCGCGCGATCGAATCATGGGTGCGGGGCGGCATGCCCGAAGGAGACCCGGCGCAGGCGCCGCCGCCGCGGACATTCGTGGCGTCGAAATGGGAGATTGGCGAGCCGGATCTCGTGCTCACCTCCGTCGAAACGCACTCGTTGCCGGCCGAGGGGATCATCGACTATCGCTACGTCGTCATGCCTTACGTTTTCCCCGAAGACACCTGGATCTCAGCCGCCGAAATCCTGCCCGACAACCCGCGCACTGTCCACCACTGCAACATGGGCTACTTTGCGCTGGGCAAGCAGTTCTCTGACGGCAACTTCATCACCGGGCGCGTGCCGGGCGGAACGGCCCTGATTGCCGACGAAGGCATGGCGCTGCGGATCCCTAAGGGCTCGGTCATCGGCCTGCAGGCGCACTACACAACCACCGGCAAACCGGAAAAGAACCGCATGTCGGTGGGCTTCAGGTTTCCCCGCGGCGTCGTGCACAAAGAGATCAAGCATTTGCAGGTGTCGACGACGAAGATCGCGATCCCTCCCGGCGCGAGCAGCCACGCGGTCGTCTCCAACCGCACCCTGAAGGCAGCCGCCAGCGGCATCGGCATGTTCTCGCACATGCACCTGCGCGGCAAAGATATGACGTTCATCGCCCACGCTCCCGGAGCACAGCCCGAGACGCTGCTGACGATTCCCAATTACCACTATGCCTGGCAGCAGAATTACCGCTGGCAGCCAGGGACGAAGAAATTTCCGAAGGGAACGCGGATTGAGGTCGTGGCCCATTACGATAACTCGGCGTTCAACCCGTTCAACCCCGACTCGAAAGTCGAGGTCCGCGAAGGGCCTCAGACGTTTAACGAAATGATGTTCGGGTTCTTCTTCTACTCCGAAGACGCCGAAGACCTGAACCTGCGCGTCGATCCCAAGACAGGCCAGACGATTCAGCCGTAGGAGACGGCGATGAACTCGCGCAGCGCGGGGGCGACGGCTTCGAAGACGCTGTCCCAATCGCCCCAGCGGGGCTGTCGGAACAGGCGCATCGTGGGATACCACGCGGAATCCGCGCGGTCGAGCTGCCAGCGCCAGTCGGGCGTGTGCGACAGCAGCGTCCAGACCGGTCGCCCCAGCGCGCCGGCCAGGTGCGCAACCGACGTGTCGACCGAGATCACGAGGTCCAGCGCACCGATCACAGCCGCCGTGTCGCCGAAGTCGTTGAGCATCGGTCCCAGTGCGGTGATCGAGGGTGCTCCGGCGGGCCAGCCGGCGGCAACCGCCTGTTCGTCGGCTTCGCGCTGCAGGCTGTACCAGGCGATGCCGGGAATCGTCGCCAGCCGGGCAAAGTGCGCCAGTGTACAGGACCGGAGCGCATTCAGATTTTGTGCCGGGTTGCCCGTCCAGACGATGCCGACTTTTTTCGGCACCCGGCCTGTTGCATCGGTTGCCGGGCGCTGGGCCAGGTGCTGCCGCCAGGCGGCCGACGCCGATTCCGGCGCACGCAGGTAGGGAATCGGTCCAGGGAGCTGCTGGATTTCGATTCCCAGTGCACCGGGGAGGCCGGGGAGCGGAATCTCGAAATCGATCTTTGGACGGCCCGCCCCGGCTTGAATGACTACGTCGGTTCCCGCCACGTTCCGCAACAGCGGCAGCAGCGCGACAGGGCCTTCGAGCACGACCTTCGCCTGCGATTGCAATTTCGTCTGCTGCACGAACCGCGCAAACAAAATCGTATCGCCGTACCCCTGCTCGGTGTGCACCAGCAGCAC
>JACQFH010000623.1 GCA_016200145.1 Planctomycetia bacterium
CAACGCCGACAAGCCGTTCGACCGGTTCGTGAGCGAGCAGATCGCCGGCGACGAGCTCGATCCGGCGAACCACGAATTTCTGACGGCGTCGATATTTCATCGGCTGGGGCCAGTCCGCCGCAACGCCGGCAACACCGACATCGCCCTCAGTCGCAACGAGGTGCTCACCGAGCGGACCGATATTGTCGGAGCCGCTTTCCTCGGCCTGACAGTCGGCTGCGCCCGCTGCCACAACCACAAACTCGAACCGATCTCGCAGCGCGATTATTACTGTCTGCAGGCGTACCTGGCGGCAACTGACGAGCACAATATCGCCCTCGCGTCGGCGGCCGAGCAGTCGGCCTGGGAGGCCGAGACGCAGAAGCTCAAGGACGAAATCCAGGAGGTGAAGAAACGGGCCCGCGTCGCGACGGGTGTCGAGCGCGAAAAGCTCAACATGCAGGTCGAAGACCTGGAAGACCACTTGCCGCCCCCGCTGGCGACGATTCCGGCGACCCGCAACGATTTCGCCAACCGCACCGCGATCCACGTGCTGAAGCGCGGCGTCTGGGAGAACAAAGGCGAGGCAGTTGGCCTGCGTCCGCCTGGCATTCTTGTGCCCGACGACACTCCCGAGCTTGCGCCCGACGAATCTCGTCCCCGCACCAGGCTGGCGCAGTGGCTGACTTCGCCGCAGCACCCTTTGACGGCACGCGTGATCGTCAATCGCCTGTGGCAGCAGCACTTCGGCAACGGACTGGTGAAAACGCCGAACGATTTTGGATTGCATGGCGAAAAGCCCAGCCATCCCGAGCTGCTCGACTGGCTGGCGGCGACGCTGGTCGAGAATGGCTGGCGACTGAAGCCGATCCACCGGCTGATTCTGCTCAGCAGCACGTATCAGCAGTCCTGCCTGTCGCCGGGACACCAGGAAGAGGACGACCGCGATCCGGAAAATCGCTGGCTCGCCCATTTCAAACGCCGGCGCCTGTCGGCCGAAGAGGTGCGCGATGCGATGCTGGCGGTTTCGGGGCGGCTCAATGTGAAGGCGGGAGGCCCCAGCGTGGTCGTGCCCGTCGATGCTGAGCTGGTGGGCCTCTTATACAAGCCGTCGCAGTGGGCGGTCACTGCCGATCCGCGGGAGCACGACCGGCGCTCGGTGTACCTGATCGCGAAGCGCAATTTGCGGCTCCCGTTTTTTGAAAGCCTCGACGCGCCGGCGCTGCAGACGAGCTGCGCGCGGCGGGAATCGAGCACGCATTCGCCGCAGGCGCTCGAGCTGCTCAATGGCGGGCTCTCGAACGATCTGGCGAGGGCGCTGGCCAATCGACTTGAACGAGAGTGCGATGGCGCGCCGGAACGAATCGTCGAACGGGCGTTCCTGCTGGCCCTCGGACGACCGCCCACGGCAGCGGAAAAAGCCCGCTCTTTGATGTTCCTGCAGGAACAGCCGGTCGGTGAGTTCGCACTGGCGATGTTCAATTTGAATGGGTTTTTGTATGCGCCGTGATGCTGCTGCCAATTCCCCCCTCACCCCTAGCCCCTCTCCCGCGGGGAGAGGGGGACAGTGCAATGATCCCACTCCTGCGGGCGCAGCGGTGGCCATGAGGTTTCCTCATTCTGTCCCGACGCGCACCCGGCGGGAATTTGTACGCGATGCCTGCTGCGGGTTCGGCGGTCTGGCGCTGGCGTCGCTGCTGCATGAGCAGGAAGCGCGGGCGGGCGCGGCCTCGCCACTGGCCGCGCGGGCGCCCCATTTTCCTGGCAAAGCGAAGTCGGTCATTTTTCTGTTCATGGCCGGGGGGCCGAGCCACGTCGAAACGTTTGACCCCAAGCCGCTGCTCAACAAGCTCAGCGGCGAACCGCGCCCCAAGGAATTCGGCGAGGCCAAATACCAGTTCGTCCACCGCGATGCGCGCCTGCTGGGGACGAAACGCACGTTCCGCAAATACGGCCAGAGCGGGATTGAAGTTTCGGACCTGTTTCCACACACCGCGCAGTGCATCGACGACATTGCCGTCATCCGTTCGTGTTACGGCGACATGGTCGTGCACTCGGCGGCGCAGTACGAGTTGTTTTCGGGGCGGACGGTCCCCGGCTTTCCGAGCATGGGCTCGTGGATGCTGTACGGGCTGGGTTCCGAGAGCCGGTCGCTGCCGTCGTATGTCGTCATGCCCGACCCGAAAGGCGCGCTGGAAGCCGGGCAGCCGATGTACATGCACGGATTTCTGCCGGCGGTTTATCAGCCGACGATGTTTCGTCCGGGCGACCGGCCGGTGCTCAATTTGGGGATTCCGTCGAACGTCGATGCTCGGCAGCGGATGAAGACTCTGGATCTGATCCGCGACCTGAACCAGGCGACGCTCGACCCGGCCGACGAAGAGTTCAACGCCCGCATCAATGCCTACGACGTGGCCTTTCGGATGCAGACCGAGGCGCCCGAAATTCTCGACCTCTCGCACGAACCGCAGGAAACGCTCGACCTGTACGGCGTCGGAAAGGAACCGACGAATGACTATGGCCGTCGGTGCCTGCTGGCCCGCAAACTCGTCGAGCACGGCGTGCGGTTCGTTTGCGTCGTGTCGGGGGGTGGACCGGGCAACATGCAGTGGGACGCGCACGGCGACATCGAAGAGAACCACCTGCGCAAGGCGTCCGAGACCGACCAGCCGGTGGCCGGGTTGCTCAAAGATCTGAAACGCCGTGGCCTGCTCGATAGCACGCTCGTCTTATGGGGCGGCGAGTTCGGCCGTTCTCCCGATGCCGAGTCGGGGAAAGGGCGCGATCACCACAACCTCGGCTTCTCGATGTGGATGGCGGGAGGCGGCATCAAGGGAGGTCAGGTCGTCGGCGCGACCGACGCGATCGGCCTGCGGGCGATCGAGAGCCCGTACCACTTCCGCGACATTCACACGACGATCCTGCACCAGATGGGCCTCGACCAGCACCAGCTCACCTACCCGCACCTGGGACGGAACAAGCGACTGACGTTTGTCGAAGGGAAAGTGATTCAGGAAATCGTGTGATGCGCTACTTGCGCGCTCCCGCCGCAAAAATGGTTTGCACTTCGACGGCCAGGGGCAATAGCTGCGGCTGAACTGTCCAGTCGGTGGGGATCAGGCCGAAGGGGCTCGGGTCACTCGGTTCCGGCCTCCATACGATCGGGCCGGTGCCGGCAGCGCTGGCCACGACAGGCGCGCTCGGAAATGTCTCGGGCTCGGCGAAACGCCGCGGGGGTGGACGATCAGTCACCGGCAGGGGACCGCGCGACGTGAGCATGGCCAGTGATGCGACCAGGGCGATACGCGACATATCAATAGACTCCGACCGAAGGTTTTTCGTCGATTTCCACTGAGTAATACGTCCGAGTAACCGAAATATTTGGCGAATTCGGGCCGCGGAAATACAGAATCTGCCGGTTCCGTTTCGACGAAAAAGTCATTCACAGATTTCGCAGATTTTCAGAGTTTATATCGTTCAGGGAGCCACGGATGAAACACGGATGAAACACGGATCAACGAAATCCCGTCCGTATCCGTGTTTGATCCGTGTTTCATCCATGGCCTCATTTTTGTTCCTGTCTGTTCGGCACGCGTCATGCACGGTTCAATCTACCCGGGCGCGCTGGAACGACTGCAATGGTGATCTCGCGTGGCGAGATGTATCATTGGTCATCATGTCGTTATTTCTGGGAGCCGGTCGGATGAAATCAGGGATGATCGTGAGCCGATTTCTGCTGCTGGCGATCTGCGTTGCCGGGCTGACGGCGGGTGCGCGGGGCGGGGAGCCGCTCGAGCGCATGACGCCGGCGGAGCGCGGGTATCATTGGCTGACAACCAAGGCATATCTTCCGCCCGATTTCGACGATGAGGTCTTCGATTCGCTGTGGAAGGTCTGGCCCGCGTCGCTGCAGGAGCAGGCGAAATCGGCGACTCCTGCCGAGCGGCGCAAGCTGGCCTTTTCGCGATATGGCCTGATCGAGCGCCCGGGAAGTGACGGCACCGGCCCGGCCCTGGGATACCTCTCGGACGGCAAAGGGGGCTGGGTCATGAACTGCCTGGCCTGTCATTCCGGGAAGGTGGCCGGCCAGCCCGTTCTGGGAGCGCCCAATTCCAACTTTGCGCTGGAAACGCTCGTCGAAGAAGTGCGGCAGCGCAAGCTGCAGTTGGGCCGGCCGCTGGCCCACCTCGATAAGGGGGGACTGACGATGCCGCTGGGAACGACGCGCGGCACGACCAACTCGGTGATGTTTGGCGTGGCGCTCGGTTCCCTGCGCGACAAAGACCTCAACATGCGTCGCGAGCTGAAAGTGCCGAAGCTCGTGCACAACGACGCCGATCCGCCGGCGTTCTGGAACGTCCGCCGCAAATCGCTGCTGTATGCCGAAGGGTTCGCCGTCAAAAGCCATCGGTTGCTGTTGCAGTTCGTCATGCTCCCACGAAACTCAGGAGAAACGCTGCGCGGCTGGGAAAATGAATTCCGCGACATCCTGGCGTGGATCGAATCGCTCGAGCCACCGCGCTATCGGTGGGAGATCGACCAGGGGCTGGCACAATCGGGAAAGGTCGTCTTCGAGCAATCCTGTGCAAAATGCCACGGAACCTACGGCGACGCGGGCCGTTATCCCAACCGGATCGTGCCAATCGACGAAGTGCAGACCGACCCGTTGCGCCTCAAGTCGCTGACGACCGGCCGACGGCAGGACATGCGCGATTCGTGGTTCGGCGATTACGGTCGCGAGGAATACGTCGTCGATCCGCAGGGCTACGTGGCCCCGCCGCTGAACGGCATCTGGGCCAGCGCGCCCTATCTGCACAACGGCTCGGTTCCGACGTTGTGGCACATGTTGCACCCGTCAGATCGGCCCACGGTCTGGCGGCGAACCGAAGACGGCTATGACCGGAAAAAAGTGGGCCTCGAAGTCACGGTGTTCGACCGCGTTCCCGGCGATGTGAAATCGGCCGCCGATCAGCGCGAATATTTCGACACGCAGCGCTCCGGCAAAAGCGCCGCCGGCCACCTGTTCCCCGATGAACTGACCGAAGACGAGAAACAGGCCGTGCTGGAATATTTGAAGACGCTGTGATGCCGGTTGAGCCCAAAGCCTCCCGCGTGGTACGATCGGGCATCATGCATTGTCAGCGTTTTCTGCCGCCTTCGGTCACGCGTCGCGAGATGCTTTCGCGGTGTGCGAACGGGTTTGGCGCGGTGGCCCTGTCGGCCCTGCTGGCGGACCGCGACTACGGGGCACAGGCTGCGACCGACTCGACCGACCCGCTCTTTCCACGCCGGCCGAACTTTTCACCGAAGGCCAAGAGCGTCATCTTTCTGTTCATGGACGGCGGGCCGTCGCAGGTCGATACGTTCGACCCCAAGCCGCGGCTCGAGCGCGAGCATGGCCAGAAGATCAAGATGAAAGTCCCCCCCACGCAGTTCGACGACGTGGGAAACGTGCTCAAGTGCCCCTGGAAATTCCGCCAGTACGGGCAGAGCGGCATTCCGGTGAGCGAACTTTTTCCCAATGTGGCGAAGCACGTCGACAAACTGGCGATCGTGCGGTCGATGACGTCGGAGTTTTCTGAACACACGAACGCGAATTATTTCATCCATTCTGGAGTCGGCATACAGGGGCGCCCCAGCGTGGGGGCCTGGCTCACGTATGGTCTCGGCAGCGAATGCCGCAACCTGCCCGGCTTCGTCGTGCTCAACAGCGGGATGATTCCGCCGGGCGGGCTCGACTGCTTTAACAGCGGGTTTTTGCCGGCTTCGTATCAGGGGTCGCTGTTCGGCGGCGGCGAGGCGCCGGTGGCCGACATCCGCCGGGCCGAGCCGACCGACCGTGTCCAGCAGAACAAACTTGCGCTGCTGCGCAAGCTGGACGGGCGCGTCGTCGAGCGCATCGGTAAGGTCGACATGCTGGAATCGGCGATCGGCAATTACGAGCTGGCGTTCCGCATGCAGACAGCCGTCCCCGATCTGGTGAATCTGGCCGACGAGTCGAAGGCCACTCAAGGCCTGTACGGCATCGACGACACGACGACGGAGATCTTTGGAAGGCAGTGCCTGATCGCGCGGCGTCTCGTCGAACGGGGCGTGCGATTTGTGGAGCTTCTGTGCCAGAACCTCGGGCACGATCGGTGGGACCAGCACTCGAACCTTGAGAAGGGACACGCCGCAAACGCCAAGGCAGTCGATCTGCCAATCGCCGGGCTGCTGCAAGACCTGGACGCGCGGGGCCTGCTCGATGAAACGCTGGTCGTGTGGGCCGGCGAATTCGGGCGGACGCCGATGGCGCAGGGGAGCAACGGCCGCGATCACAACCCGTACGGGTTCACGATCTGGATGGCCGGCGGCGGCATCCGTGGCGGGACGGTGTACGGCGCGACCGACGAGTACGGCTACTATGCCGTCGAGAACAAGCTGCAGATGCACGACCTGCACGCCACAATTCTGCACATCCTGGGGATCGACCACAAACGGCTGACCTACCGCTTCAGCGGCCGCGACATTCGACTCACTGACGTGTATGGCGAGGTGATCCAGGAGATCCTGGCGTAGTGTCAGTACCCCACGGCTCGCCCGCCTTTGCGGCGGTCGCTGGCGCCTTGAACGTGGCCGTCGGCGGTGCGGGACGCGGCCTGCACGATGGCCGAATCGGTGCGCGTGCGGAGCTTGTGGCCCAGTTTCTCCAGCTCCGCGGCGGGGAGCGCGGTTTTTTCGATTTCGAGCAGGTCGGGCGACCATTGGTGATGAATCCGCGGCGCATCGACGGCGGCGGACGGCGGCTGGCCGAAGCGCATCATGTTCAAGAGTACCTGCGTGGTCGCCGTGATAATCCGCGGTCCCCCGGAAGCGCCGACGACGAATTCCGCCTTGCCCTGGCGCACGACGATCGTGGGCGTCATGCTCGACAGGGGCCGCTTGCCCGGCTCAATGGAATTTGCCTCGCTCTGAATCAGGCCGAAAGCGTTCCGCGTCCCGGGCAGCGACGTGAAGTCGTCCATTTCATTGTTGAAGACGACGCCAAATTTCGGCTCGACGACGAAGCTGCCGAAATGCGTGTTGACAGTCTCGGTGCAGGCGACGGCGTTGCCTTCCGTGTCGAGGATTGAAAAGTGCGACGTCCCACCGTCGTCGGGAGTTGTAAAACGGCCGTAGGCTTCGGGCGGCTGTGTAGTGTTCAGCTCCAATCGCAGGGCGAGCCGTTCTGAGTAGTCGCGGCTGATCAGCCGGGCGACAGGCACCTTGACGAAGTCGGCGTCCCCCAGCCAGGCCGCGCGGTCGGCGAACGAGTGCTTGAACGCCTCGGCCAGGACGTGCAGATAGAGGGGTGAATCGGCGGCTGATTTTTGCAGCCCGGCCTGCGGATGCCTGACCGTGGCGGCCGACAGCAGGTGCAGCGTTTCGATCAGGGCGACGCCGCCGCTCGAGGGGGGTGGCATCGTGAAAATGATGTGCTCGCCGAGTTCGTCGCGCAACGGCTCGCGCACGACGGGTTTCATCGAGGCGAGGTCGTCGAGTGTCAACAGGCCCCCGCAGCGCTGCGTCTCGGCAACGATCGCCTCGGCGACTTCTCCTTTGTAGAAACCGTCAGGCCCCTGTGCGGCGATGCGTTCGAGCACTTTCTGCAGCGGTGAGAAAAACCGGTCGTCCTTGGCCCACAACTTGCCGCCGTTCACGTAGAGCCGCTGCAGCGCAGCGAAGCGCTCGCCGTAGTCGGCATGGTTGGCGAAGTCTTTCGCGACGTCTTTCTGGATGTACAGATCGTGGCGGTCGACGGGAACGCCGTCGCGACACATTCGGATGGCCGGGGCCAGCACGGTCTTCAGATCGAGCGTTCCGTATTCGCGCAAGGCGAAACACAATCCGGCGACGTGTCCGGGCACGGCAATGGCGAGGCCACCGTGTTCGCTGGCGTCGGGGACGACTTTCTTGGGATCGCGCGGATTGACGTACATCGTCCGCGTGGCGCGGGCCGGGGCCCGTTCACGGTAGTCGAGGGCGACCGCGCGCTGCCGCTTCGCGTCCCAGATGACCATGAACCCGCCGCCGCCGATACCGCTCGATGCCGGGCGGACGACCGACAGGGCGAAACCGGTCGCGACCGCCGCATCGACGACGTTGCCCCCGCGCTTGAGCATTTCGAGGCCGGCCTCGCTCGCCGCGACGTGGTCGGCGGCGACAACGGCATGGGGGTAAGAGTCTTCGGCATGCGCAGTGCGCGGCGCCGGGGTGAATATCGCGAAACCGGCAAGCGTGGCGGTGAGCGAAAGGATGCAGCGCAAGATTGATTGTTGAATCATAGGACGTGATCAACGAATGAGTTGCAGTCCGGAATTCAGTACTTCGAATGGGACGATGGAATCGTCGCAGGCGCTGCCGCGGTGTTTGGCGACGTGCAGCGCCCGGCCCATTTTCGACCCCTCACGGGTCTTGCCCAGCAGGATAATCGTGTTGGCGTTCGACAGCACGTCGCCTGTGTCGAGGGGCCGGCCCAGCAGGTCGTCGAGCATCACTTCACGTGTCGTGTACAGCAACAGGCACCCGATCTGGTTGTGGTCGTAGACGTGCGCCGCAACCTCGCCGGCGTGCGCGCGAAAGTGCTCGCGGAACAGGTCGCGGGCCACCCAGTCGGCATCTTTGTGGAGGATCTGGTGATAGATATACTCGAACAGGTCGAACTGAAACGACTCGCTGGGCCGGTCGGTGGGCTCGACGCCGTCGATCACGCAACGCCGCACGCCGTGCACGAAATTTCCGTAGAAGAAACAGATCGCCAGTTGCAGCTTCTTGACGAGCTCGAGCTTCCAGGCTTTCCAGTCGTCGTATTCGAGGTCGTTACGGGTCACGCGCCGGCCGGTGCGCTCGAAGATGTGGAGGTAATCACGGCGGGCCAGGTCGCGCTGCCAGACCTGCGCCGGATCGACGGATCCGGTTGCGGATTGCTGCGTGATGTCCCAGTCGAATAGCCGTTTCGCGTAGGCGTCCTGGTTCTGCGAATCCCCGCGTGACGTCAGGTCGAAGATGATTCCGCGCTCGGCTTCTTGTCGTTTCCCCGCGTCGGCGAAGTGCAGACCGAGTTGCGTCTTGCCAATTCCGGTTGCCCCGGCGACGACGGTGAGCGTTCCCGGCACGAGCCCGCCGCCGAGCATGTTGTCGAGCGCTGGAATTCCCGTGCTGAGACGGTCGGGGGCCGAAGTGTCAGGCATCAATTCCCTCTGTCGCACTAAATCGTCAGCCAGCGGTCGCGGGCGACGACGTCCCAGCGGTCGACCAGAGCTCCCTGCGAGACGACAAACACCTGCTTGTGCAGCGCCACAGACGGACAGATGTGCCGCGGAATTGCCAGCAGTTCGTCCCCCGGCTGATACTCGCCGGCGCGGGCCGTGCGCACCACGAGATGCTCTTCGTTCTGCAGCACCTGCTCGGCGTCGGGCAGATCGGGGATGATCACCCGCTTGCCGGCGGGCGGATCGGAGGCGACGGCCTTGTATCCCAGATCGAGGGTGATGCGGTCGTCGGTGGGGCGGCTGATGACCCGCGTCAGAATCGCGGTGGCCGGCTTGAACACGAGGTCCGGAAAATTCTCGGTGTAGCCGGCGTCGTTGAAGACGCACGTGCCGGGGCTCAGCTCGATCGCCGGGTCGGTCTTTTCAGCATATACGGGAAACGAGCCTGTGCCGCCGCAGACGATCCGCGGCACTTTCAGCCCCGCGCTTTCGAGATCATTGCGGAAGTCGACGACGCGCTGCCACTCGGTGTTAACGGCCACCGCCCGTTCTTCGCGCGATATCTGGTGCTGATGGCCGTCGTAAACGTGAAAACCACCGGCCTTGAGGCCGGGCGTGCCGGCGATTGCCTGATACAGCTCCCTGGCCTGCGGGCCGGCCGGAATCCCGGTGCGGTGCTGGCCGACGTCGACGTCGAGCAGAACTTCCACCGACGTGCCTGCGGCCGCCATCGCCTTGCCAAGCTCGGCGACGGGCCGGGGATGGTCAGCCTGCACCTGGAACGCGACGTGCGGAAACTTTTTGACGAACTCGACCGCCCGCCTGATGTTGGGGCCGACAACGTTGTACGAGAGCAGGATGTCTTTGACGCCCGCGCCGGCCAGCATTTCGGCCTCGGCGAAGGTTGCGCACTTGTGTTTCGTGATCCCGCGGGCCAGTTCGAGGCGCGTGACCTGCGCCATCTTGTGCGTCTTGCAGTGCGGCCGCAAGCGCGCGGGTGAGCCCGCGATGCGGATCATCGTATCGAGGTTGGCTTCCAGCAGCTCGCGAAAGACGACGAGACCCGGTGAAATGATCTGGCTGGTGTCTTGGATCCGATAGCAAGCGTCCATCGCAAGCCGCTCCCAGGTGAGTGCCGATTCGCGGCCGAGTCGGCCGCCGGCTCATTATGGGAACTGGCGCAAAGGCGGGCAAGGACTATTCGTCGGTCTGTTCGAACGCCCAATTCGGATTGCACACGTGGCGGCCGATGCAGTCGGCGTGTTCTTCTTCGTAGAACCGCAGATATGGATCGCGGCAGGTCGAACACGGGCCGGGCAGACAGCTCCAGAAGGGCCCGGGCGGATGATAGCAGGGAGACGACGAACCGTCGTAGTTGTTCCCCAGACAATTCAGAGGCGGCTTCCACGACTTGCATTCACAGCAGCAGCCGGAAGCCAGTCCTAACAGCACGAGTGGCAGCAAGAATCGTCTCATGGCTCTGCATCCCGGATAAATCACTGGCAGCGATTGCCGCACAAAGACCGCTTTTGCAGGTCTTCCTGACTGGATATATCGGACCGGCCGAATGCCGTGCTGAATGCCTGTCCGCATTTTGACGAGTCTGCCGGTTGTAGCGTGTGTGAGGGTTAGAAGTAGCGTCTCTCGGCGGATTCTCATCGGGAGCGCCGCTACGACCGATACAGTTTTACATTCCTGAGGAGTGAACTGCGCCGCGCTCTCACCTATTGCAAAATCGTTTAACCGCGACCCGCTAGGGGAGCGCGTATCGCAGGCTGCCGAGCACGCATCATTTGAACAAACGTCCTCGGAACATGGTCTCAGCAACGCGGAATTACCAGCGATCTCCCAGAGACGCGCAACGCGCGCTCCCTTGGACTAGCTGTCCGAAAAGGTAATGGCGACTCCCGATTGCAGACGCAGCAACATTTGTTTATGCTTCGTGGAGCGCAAGTTCAAATAGCGAGGATCAGGATGACGGCTCCACAGACGGGACTCGGAAACTTGGCTCGCTGCCCCGGAACGATGCCACGGCGCGCGTTTCTGCGGGCCGGGGTTGCCGGCGCCGGGGGACTGACGCTGGCGAATCTGCTGCGGGCGGAAGCCCGCGCCGAATCCAGCCCGCTTGTCGGCTCCGACAAGGCGCTGATCGTCCTCTGGCTGTGGGGCGGCGCCAGCCACATGGAGACGTTCGACCTCAAGCCCGAAGCGCCTCTCGAATACCGTGGCGAATTCCGCCCCATCAGCACGAAGGTGCCCGGGTTCGAAATCTCTGAGCACCTGCCGCTCATCGCGGCCCAGGCCGACAAGCTGGCCATCATCCGTTCACTCAGTCACGACAGCCCCGGCCACGTCAGCAGCACCCACACGCTGCTGTCGGGTTATCCTGGCGAAGCGGCTGAAGCCCCTCCATTTCAGCCCAAACACCCCGACCTGTGGGCTGTCGCGGCCAAGACTCTGGGCGAACGCCGTACCGGTGTCCCCAC
>JACQFH010000046.1 GCA_016200145.1 Planctomycetia bacterium
AGCGCGTTCAGGAACTGCTCAATCGGGGTTCCCTATGGACAACGTGCGGCTGCGACCTGATCTGGGTCAAGAACGGCCTGGAACAGGCGAAGCAGACCCTGGCGGGGCTGAAATACCCGTCATAAGCAGGACGTCGCGGAAGTCGTGAGCTACGGCGTCGGAAGTCTCACGACTTCCGCTACTCCAGTCATTGGCGCTCTCGACTGCGGTCGGCTTCCTGACGCTTTTTTCTTCGCGCGCTTCATCGATCAACGTGCCAGGCGGTAGAACAGTCCTCCCAGCCGAAGGCCGGTCGCGTGGCCGATTTCGGCGCCTGGATACGGTTGGCTTTGGAAAATTTCTGGCCTTTTCCGCCGGTTCCCGGTATGATTGAAGGGGCAGGAAGGCAGGTCATGCAGATCATCCGGCGGCGTCATTTCACGAAGGCTGCCCTGCGGGTTCGCCGCAGGGGGGCCGCGACTTTCGAATATGTCCTGGTTGTGGGCGCTTCATTGCCGATGGTGGCGATGTCGTATTACTATTCCATGAAGATTATCCGGGCCGTGTACGAGATGACTTGTGCACTGGTCTCGTGGCCCTTCATGTAAAACCCGTTCGCGGTTTTGTACTGGAGCCGAACATGTCCACATTGTCCGCTGTCCGCAGGCTGTTCAAAAAGGTCCACCGCGACGAGCGAGGCGCCGTCAGCCTGGAGACGATCCTGATCATCGGCGCCATCGCCCTGCCGATCCTGATCTTCGTGATCAAGTACGGCTGGCCACGCATCCGCAACTACTTCTACAAGGGGATGGGCGACCTCGAAAACCAGAGCGACAAGGTCACCAACGGGCAATAGCGCGGGCTTGAATGGTCGATCTTCCGACGGCTCTGCTGCTGTTGTTCACGGCGACGGCCGCCGTCACCGACTTCCGTAAACACAAGATTTACAACTGGACGACCTACCCGGGAATTCTCCTGGCGTTTGTCGTGCATTATGTGCGGAACGGCTGGAACGACGAATACCCGGGGCTGGAAGACAGCCTGAAGGGGTTCGCCGTGTGTGGCGGGCTGATGCTGGTGTGCTTCGTGTTTTTCGGCATCGGCGGAGGAGACGTGAAACTCATCGCGATGATGGGCGCATTCCTCGGCCTGGAACGTGGGATTGAAGCGCTGTTGTGGACGTTCGTCCTGGGAGGCGCCCTGGGCCTGGCGACGCTGATCTGGCGGGTGGGCCTGTGGCGGCTCGTTTCGGGGGCCGTGCGACACGTGCTCTGGTCGCTGCGGCTGGTGAGCTGGCTCCCGCTGACAGTCGACGAACGCAAGCAACTTCAGCCCCCCCTCTTCCTGGCCCCCTCCGCGCTGGCCGCGGTCGTGATCGTGTGCTTCCGGTTGACGCAGTATCTGTGAGCCGGATGTTGAGGCGGAGGGCTGGTTTTCGTTTAAAGTGATAGAGAATCGTTTAACCGCGACCCGGAGGGGAGCGGTTAAACGAGTTTTGGGTGGGAATACAATTGCACGCGCCCCCCCCTTGTTAAGGGGGGGAGGATGAAATGCACCGAGCGATCCTCGAAGCCTGTTTTCCGCTGTTCCTGTGGATGATCGGGGCGTTCGCCGCGATGTGGCTGACGCTGCGCATCAGCGGGGCGCGCTTGTCGCTGGCGAAGCTGCGCCGGCTGCACGGCTGCCAGGAGGGGGGCGTGCAGACGCTGTCGTTTGTGCTCACGCTCCCTCTGTTCATGATGATCGTGCTGTTCATCGTGCAGGTCAGCCAGCTCATGATCGGGATCACGGTGGTGCACTATGCCGCGTTCGCGGCGGCCCGCGCTGCAAGTGTCTGGGTGCCGGCCGAAATGCCCGGCGAGCCGGCCAACGAGATGGACCCCATCGCCATCAACGTCGACAAATCGATCTATCCCGACTGGATCAGCCAGGTGATCGAGTTCAACTCGATCCCCGAGGGGCGGGCCTGGAAGTACAACAGGATCTGGACGGCTGCGGCGATCAACTGCATTCCGATTGCGCCGTCGCACCGCTACCTCACTCCCTCGGCTCTCCAGGGGTCCAGCAGCAACATCGGCGAGACGATCGTCGCACTGTACCGCAACCTCGTTCCCAAATCGGCGAACGACCCGGTCATTTCAAACCGCCTGCGCAACAAGGCGGCCTACGCCGCGGAGCACACGTACATCGTCATCGCCGGGACCGACGGCAGCCAGAACAGTCTGAACGGTCCGACGTACAACCCCATCAGCCATCCACAGCCGACGGATGAGTATTCGCCCGAATACTATTTTCCGACTCAGTGGCAGTACAAAGCAAACGAAGTCGGCTGGCAGGATCCCATGACCGTGCAGGTGTCGTTCCGGTTTCCGCTGCTGACAGGCCCGGGCAGGTTTCTCTCGCCCGGAAAATTCATGTCGACAAAGCTCTCTCCTGCGGATGGCACCCCAGACCGGGTCAGCAGCCGCATCCAGATCTGGGACAAGAAAGACCACCCCCGTTACAAAGAGAGCGTCTACTACACGATTTTGACGGCGACCGCCACGTTCACCAACGAAGGCATGAAATCGATCATCCCCTACCCGCAAGTTCAAGAATCATTGAAGTAATGTTGGAGTTCAGGCTTCAGCCTGGGCCGTTTGAAATGAAACACAAAACTGAACCCATCGAGAGCAGTAAAACGCACTCCACGGATGCAATCGCGACGAACGATCAAGGAGCCACGGATGAAACACGGATAAAGCACGGATGAACCGGCAGGGGTCTTGGTCATCTGGCCGTGTGTCAATTGCGTCTGATCCGTACCGCAAAATGAAACTCTCATCTCTCGCAACTCGAATTTTCCGCCGGCCGGCTGCCAGGCTGTGTGCGCTGCACGGCGACGAGCAGGGGGTGATCAGCATTCTGTCGGTGGTCACGATCTTCGTGCTGGCGATTGTGCTGGGGATGGTGGTCAATGCGGGGCGGCAGGTGGACGACAAGGTACGGATGCAGAACGCCGCCGACGCGGCGACGTATTCGGGCGCCGTCGTCATCGCACGGGGCTACAACGCCCTGGCGTTCTCGAACCACGTCGAGGCCGAGGTCTTCGCACTGACGGCGTACTTTCGCGCCGGTCGCGACGCCGGCCCGCGGAAAGACCCCACGACGCTGAATTTCGAGAACTCGATTCTCGACGCCTGGAACAAAGTGGGCAGCATCTTCGCCCAGTCGTCGTTTCCGAAATTCGCCGCGATGGGGCAGGCCATTCAGCAGAAAGTCCCGCTGGAAAAAGACGTTGTCAAATACTTCCTGGAAACGACCGAGCTGCAGTCGGCCTTGGTTCTGCCGGTCTTCGAGTCAATTCTGCGGGGACCGAATTCCGCGCCGGGGGGCGCGCCCGACCCGCTGGGCGGCGTCATTCCCCGGTTCCAGCGCTCGGTTGTGCTGACGACGCCGCAGGCCGCGCAGACGATGGCCGGTGAAATCGCCCGCATGCACGGCAACATGACGTCGCAGGGGAAAATGAGCGGGCTGGAAAAGCTCCATCGCCGGCAGCCGCTGATGGCGATCCTATGGCGGACCAACGCCATGCCGATCAGCATGGGCAACGAGCAGGATCCCGCGGAGCGGATGCTGCCTGTGTTCGATCCAAGCCCCACCGGGCCCGACGCCTCGGCCAGCACAATCGAATACCTGGAGCTGGCCCGTTGCCAGAGACGCAACTGGGCCCAAAACACGCTGGGCATCTGGACCCGCTATCTGATGGATCCCTTCTGGCGCGGTATTCCCTGGAGGAACAATTTTCCTCCGTATCAGATCCTGCCGGGCGGCGGGCCCGCGGCCAAGGCGTCGGCCCTGTACTGGATCTGGAACATCTACACCTGCGCGCACCTCAACAAGCTGCTGGACGTCGAATACTACGCAATCAACGTGCCGCACGTGTACCGCGTTCCCAACAACGCGTTTGTCGGCGCGGGGCAGGGCTGTCAGCCGCAACCGGGCGTGTACGACTGCAACTGCCTGGGGCAGGCGTACCGCAGCCTGATGTACCAGACGATCGATCCGCTGCAGAATTCGCAGCGGCCGCTGCACCTCGAGCAGTATCACAACTTCGTGGGAGTGGCCTACTGGCCGGCGATGCAACAGACTTCGCCGACCTTTTTCCGGTACCCGCTGGCCACCGATGCCATGGCATTCGCCCAGGCGTCGGTGTTCATCCCCAGGTCGCGGTACATCAAGTGGTCGATGTTCTCGGGCAATATCCCGTGGCTGCATCCGACGCGGCTCGACCAGTTCGGCAATCAACTCTACGGCAACAATTACGACAACTGGCCGCAGGATTGGGAACCATTGCAGCCGGTCCACCCGATCAATCTGCAGTGGATCCCGGTCTGGCACATCGGAAACCAGAACTGGATGGCCAAGCTCGTCCCGGCGACAAGCGACAGCGTGACGATGATCTTGCAAAGTTCGCAGGCTCAGCAGTTCGTGCCCAACCTGAGAACGCCGAATCTGGGGGGGATGACCCCCATCGATCTGCGACGAATCAATACGCACTGAATGCTCATGCAGAATATGAGAATGCAAATTGTCCGTCGTGCATGCGCGCGGCGCGGGCTCGCGCCGCTCGAGCTCGTGCTGTGTTTATTCTTTTTGCTCTTGATGATGGCGCTGATCATCAACTTCGGCACGATTTCGTCGTGGCACCTGCGCGGGCTGACCGCGGCACGCTACGGCGCGTGGCGCACCGTGGCCATGCGCACAGGAGGAGGCTACCCGAATCCCCCGAACTGGCAGGTTCGCGGCGCCTCGATGGGGACGGCCCCCGGAATGCCGGTGAATCCCAACGTCATTAACCAGGTCTGGAACCAGAACGATCTGCTGCAGCCCGCCATGCGCGGGCCGGCGATCATCGACCCGGCCACCGGAAACCAGATTCTGATGGGCAGCCAGCAGTACATGGAACTGACGAACAACGCCCTGATCGGCTCGGCCAATCTCACAAAAACGCTGCCGTTGCTTCCCAACCTGCGAAAATCGTACATCCAGCCGCTGCATCCGATCATCAATCACTTCTGGCGCTTCGAGGACATGAGCGGGGCCACGAACAATGGCGGATTCAACTGGGCCATGCGGAGCAACGGCGACTGGCGGTTGTTTAAGTGGTATCTGTTCGAGGCCAGCCAGCTCCCTGACGGCAACCTGCTCGAAAAATTCGTGCAGAACCAGATGGCCGATCAGATGATTCAGATGAACCCCGGCAGCGCCGCGCTAAGTCCGCTCGACCGCGACGACGAAGCTTCAGCAAAAAATTCAGCAGTTGCAGCAGTTCCAGGGAACGTTGTTCTAATCTATGTCGTTTAACCCGGAGCCATCGGCGACGGCGTGGCGCGATTCGCCGTCGGACCACCGCTATTCGCGGCGGTGCCCGGCTCCGGGTTAAACAATTGATAGAGACCCTCACGCCATGCCTCCCAGCGACACCGAGCGAGCTGTCCCACCCAGCCCGCCCGCCGGCAAGCCGGTCAGCCTGGGGGACGTCGCCAAGAAGATCACGGGGCGCACGACCGACTTCCTGGCCATCTGCATTGTGCTGGTCACGTCACTGACGCTGGGCGCCCAGATCGTGTCGTGGTGGCAGACGCCTCCTCCGCCCGTCGTGCCGAGCGCCGATCCGGCCCTGGCGGCGCCGGGCTGGGAAGACGACTTGCAGCCGGTCGACCTGGAATTCGGCGACCTGCCAATTGCGCTGACGCGGCAAGTCGTCGTGGGAGATCGGCAAGCCGCCGTCGAGGCGCTCGCCCGTCATTGCCAGGCGGCGTCGGAACGGGCTGTCGTCCCCGACCGCCGACCCGACGATGCCGAAGCGAGACTTTTGCAGCGAATCGCCGGTTTGAAACCGACCGCAGAAGAACTGGATGTCTGGCAGGTGTACGTCATTGACGACCGGTTTCCGCTCGTCGCGGCGGTCAAATTGTTTCCCAGTGCCCCGGCCGCTCCAAAGCGGCCGGGGCACTCCGATAAAGTGAGTGACCACGGGGGCCGGCGTCTGGTATGCTATGGTTTGGCGATGCCGGCCGACGAACGAAGCTGGACGTTGTTCGTCGTCAAGGGATCACCTGCGGGCCGACCGTCGCCGGGCGTTTCTGCAGATATTCCGCTCCCTCGCGGGGCCGCACGAACCTTGTCTCTTCGCGACGAACGAGGGGGTTCACTGGTGGGCTTCAGCGGCGGTGGCGAACCTGCGGAATGGATCAGGTATTTTGACGGCGCCGCCTCAACCCGCGGCTGGCCGCGGTCGGGCGACTGATCGAAGGGACACGAGTCGTGGGCCGCCCGATACGCCCGGACTGAGGGGGGCTGGATGGACGTGCGGTTCGCCAGGGACCGGCGCGGCGAGTTGACGGGCGTATTGCAGACAATTCCGAAAGCACCCGAACCGTTAGAAAAGGGGCCGTGAATGAAGGGGGTTCCTGGGCTGTTGATCGCCGTCGGGCTGGGGGTCGTGGGGGCGTTTCTCAACCTCGCGTATCTGGCCAATAAGGCCAGCGAATTCGAGAAGGTCGAGTTCATCGCAATCGCCCAGCGGGTCAACGCGGGCGACAAGTTTCACGAAGGGCATTTCAAGCCCGTCTCGATTCCGAGGGTCAACGTCGGCAATCTGGAGACGATGGCCGTCCATTGGAGCGACCGGAACACGGTCATCGGTGAGCCGGCCACGAAGACCTACGATGAAAACGAGATTCTGCTGCAGAAGCAGATCCGCACGCCGCCCGAGATGGATATCAAGAAGCTGCTGGCGGCCGACGAGCGGGTGTTGTGGATTCCCGTCGACACGCGGACCTTCGTCGCCTCGCTGGTGAACGCGGGAGACAGCGTGTCGTTCATCGTGCCGCGGACGACCGGCTCGGGCCCCACGCCTGCCGACGGCAGCGAAGGGGGCGGCGAACGGGCCCCGTCGTCGACCGAAACGGTCGGCCCGTTCCGCATTCTGGCGCTGGGGAACCGCCTCGGCAGCCAGGAAGTGCTGCGGGCCTCGGGAGTGATGCCCACCCAGGAAAACGTGATGGCCGTCGCCGTAAAAATCGCCGAAGGTGAGTTCGAACCCAAAGCCCAGCGCGTGCTGGAAGTCATGCGGCTCACGAATTTCCAGCAGGTGCAGGTGATCTTGCACCCCAGTCCGGATGCGGGAAAGGGCAAATGAAGGTCTGGTACAACAAAATCCACGACAGCCGGCGGACGATGGTCGAGATCGCCGAGCCGGTGATCCACATCGGCCGCGACGCGAACAATACGATCGTGCTGCAGAGCCCACTGGTCTCGAAGCGGCACGCGATCGTCACGCAGATTAACGGCAAGCTGCGGCTGGAAAACGTCGGCATCAACGGCTGCATGGTGGGCGAGTCGGAAGTGCTGGGAGGGCAGTCGCTCGAGTTCTCGCCCGGCCAGCAGGTGCGGATCTGGCCCTTTTCGCTCACCTTCGAGGCCGAAACCGCCTCTGCCATCACGCGCGTCCAGCTCGAAGCCCACCTGCGGTCGATCATGGCCGACCTCGAGCTTCGCATTCACAAACAACTGCTCGAACGGCTCGACCTGTACGAGCTGGAATCGAACCGGGTCGGCAACACCGAGAGCATCCTGCTGCTCGAAAACAACATCGAAGACATTTGTCGCGAGCTGAACCTGTTCGGCACAGAGAACGCCCCCCTGCTCGAAGAAGTCACGGGGCTCACGCTGCGCGACTACCTCGTCAATAAGCTGATCCTGGAAGGAAGCTCGGCGCTGCTGATGTCGGCGGCGGCCCTGTTCAAGAACGAGTTCGACATTCCCGCCACGCTGGTGGCCGAGCGCGAAGCCGAGCTGCACGAGCTTCTGCGGTACACGCGCGAGAAGCTGAACCTCGACGACGAGATCGACCTGTCGGGGCGGATCCAGAAGGTCGAATCGCAGTTCGCCACGGTGTTTCCGCTGGTTCGGCCCCACCTGCACAACGAGCTGCGGAAGTACCTGATTTTGCGGACGCTCAAGAAAGACTTGAAAGACACGGTGTTCGGGTTCGGCCCCCTGCAGGACCTGATCCGCGCGCCGACGATCAACGAAATCATGGTCGTCAAAAGCGACCTGATCTACGTCGAGCGCGAAGGGGTGCTCGAGCTGTCGGGACGGCGGTTCATTTCCGACAAAGTCACCGAGTCGATTATCGAGCGGATCGTGGCCCAGGTCGGGCGGCGCATCGACAAGAGCCAGCCGCTCGTCGACGCGCGCCTGCCGGACGGGTCGCGCGTCAACGCCATCATCCCGCCGCTGGCGATCCGCGGGCCGTGCCTGACGATCCGCAAATTCCCGGCCCATCGTTTCACGATGGACGACCTCGTCGACCTGGGGAGCATGACGGCATCGGCCGCCGTCTTTCTGCGGGCCTGCGTCATCGACCGCAAGAACATTCTGGTTTCGGGGGGCACGGGGACCGGCAAGACGACGATGCTCAACGTGCTGTCGAGTTTCATTCCGCACAAAGAGCGCATCGTCACCATCGAAGACACCACCGAGCTGCAGCTTCACCAGGACCACGTCGTCACGCTGGAAACCAAGCAGGCCAACGTCGAAGGGGCCGGCGCCTACACCATTCGCGACCTCGTTAAGAACGCGCTCCGCATGCGGCCCGACCGCATCATCGTCGGCGAGTGCCGCGGGCCTGAAGCCGTCGACATGCTGCAGGCCATGAACACCGGCCACGACGGCTCGATGACCACCGTTCACGCCAACAGCTCAGAGGAAGTCATCAAGCGGCTCGAAGTGCTGGTGCTGATGGCGGTCGACCTGCCGGTCGTTTCGATCCACCGCCAGATCGCCTCGGCCATCGACGTGATCGTGCAGATCACCCGCATGCCGGGGGGCAAGCGAATCGTCACGCAGGTGTCGGAAGTGTCGGGGATCGACCCCGAAACGAAGCAGCTCATCATCACCGACATCTACAATTACCGCGACGGGCGCACGCTGCACCCCACCGGCTACCTCCCCTCATTCGTCGAATCGCTGATCGAGAAGAAGCTCCTCGAGCTGAAGTTCCTGTACGGCGGAGAGGCCCCCGCGGCCCCCACCAGCTCCAGCCGCGGCGCGGCCGAACCCCGATCATCAGAAACAAGGGCCGGGAGCAAGACGCGCTGACCCATGGAAATGATGCTGGCGACGATCTGCATCGGTGCGGCGGTGACGATGGCGGCCATCGGCGGGCAGGACTATTTTCACCAGGGCCTGACGTACATCGAAGACGACCTGCGCGACAAGTTGCGCCGCCTGCGAGTCAACACACGCGCGCTCCACAAGTGGATCGTCGCCTGGTCGATCGCCGTCCTCGCTTCGCTCCTGGGGTTTAGCCTGGCGGCGGGCAGCCTGCCATTCGGCATCCTGTCGGCGGGCGTGCTGGCGTTCACCCCCTGGTACATCGTGCGGCGCATGGCCGAGAGGCGCAGGCTGCGGATCGAAGATCAGCTCGCCGACGCGATGGTCTCGATGTCGAGCGCGATCAAAGCCGGATTGTCGCTGGGGCAGGCGCTCGAGATCCTGGCGGAGCAGTGTCCCCGCCCGATCTGCGACGAATTCCGGCAGATGTACGGCGAATACCAGATGGGAAAGCCCCTGGAACGAGTGCTGATCGAGACGCGAGACCGGCTCAAGAGCGAAAACTTCGCGCTGTTCGCCGCCGCCATGCAGGCCAGCCGCGAAAGCGGCGGTCGCCTCAACGAAACGGTCGAGCGGATCGCGCACTCAGTGATGGAGCTGCAGCGGCTGGAGCGGAAGATCGTCTCGGAAACGGCCCAGGCCCGCACGTCGGCCGTTTACATGGCGCTGGCCCCGTTCGCCGTGATGCTGATGTACTACTTTTTCATCGACCCCGAAAACACCGAACGCCTGTTCGTGACCGTCCCCGGCCAGATCATCCTCTGCGCCTCACTCGTCTTCAACCTCGTCGCCTACCTGTGGGCCAGAAAGATTCTGAATGCGGATATTTGAAGTTTGGTTAACAAGATGATCCACAGATTGCCCAGATTTTCGCAGATTAGAAAGAGAACCGGCGGTGAATTCAATCTGTGGAAATCTGCGAAAATCTGTGGGTAGCCTTCTCGTCAGCCAATTTCGTGTCTTTCGTGTGTTTCGTGGACGTTCAAATCGTATTAAAGAGATTGTCCACGAATCACACGAAATACACGAAAGACAGACGGGAAGGAGCCACGGATGAAACATAAAGTAGGGAACACTGATCTTCGCTAATCTACGCAAATACGAATGTGGTTCGGATCGCAAAAATTTGATTAGCGGAGATTAGTGCCGATTTGTGTTCCTTCATCCGTCGTCGTCATCCGTGTTCAATCCGCGTTTCATCCGTGGCTGAATTGAAATCCGAAATCCGAAATCCCAATTCCGAAATTCCTCTTGATGCTTGATCTGTTCCCTGGATTCGAATTTGTTTTCGCGGCTGACGAATCGACCGACGTGCTGTTCGGCGGGATCGCCAGCGCCGTGGTGGGGGCGGCGCTGTTCGTGCTCGCCCGGACAGTGACCAACACCCTGCACTCCGAAGACCTCGAACAGGACGAGGCCTGGCGGTACGACGTCAACCGCATCAACGAGCTCAGGCGCGTCGACGGATTGTACCGGGCGTTTCACCCTCTGATGAAGCTCTTCGCGCGATTCAACCACATCGCCTTCCGCGAATACCTGCCCGAGATCAGCCGAGAAATTCAGGCGGCCGGGCTCCCCCGTTTCTGGACGGCCGAAGAGTACCTCGCCAAGCTCGAACTCATCGCGCTCTTGCTCTTGCCGGCGTACGTGTATGTCTTTGTGGAAATCATGGGCCCGGCCGGAGGGGTGACGGCAGTGGTGATGACGATCGTCACGGCGTGGCTCCTCAGGCGGCGCCTGGCGACGCGGGCCCGCATTCGCCTGATGCAGATCAAGCGCCGCCTGCCGTTTCTGCTCGATCTGCTCACGTTGCTGATGGAAGCCGGCGCGACGTTTCTGCAGGCCATGGCCGAAGCGGTCGACCAGTTCGGCGATCATGCCGTGGGCTACGAGTTTGGCCGCGTGCTCTCTGAGATCAATATGGGCAAGGGGCGCACCGGGGCGCTCGAGGCGATGCGCGACCGGCTGAGCGACGACGAGATCACCAGCATCGTCGGATCGATCATCCAGGGGGAAGAGCTGGGGACCCCACTGGCGCGGCTGTTCCGCACTCAGGCCGATGTGCTCCGCATCAAGCGCACACAGCGGGCGGAAACGATCGCCGGCGAGGCGGGTGTCAAAATGCTGCTCCCCGCGATCCTGGTCATGGCCTCGACCGTGCTGATCATCTTAGGTCCGTTCATTCTGGGGTTTTTGTATGCCCCGATCGGATAGATTTCCGCGTGCGGCTTCTTCGCGGTCCGGTTACAATTTGAGTATCATATGCCCGCCACCGCCAGGATCACCGTCACTGCCGGCCCCGATAAGGGGCGGGTCTACGAACTGACGACTGAAATCGTCCGTTTGGGGCGCTCGCCCGAGAACGAGGTGGCGTTTACCGATTCACAGATCGGCGACCAGCACGCCAGCATCGTCTGCCGCGAGGGGCGGTTTGCCATCCACACGTCGGTCGCCGACGGCCTCGAAGTGGATGGCACGTCGGTGCCCGCCGAGCGCTGGGTCTGGCTTCCCGACACGGCCTCGATCCGGATTGGGGCGCGGACCAGCATCGAATTCGTATCCGGCGGGGAATCGGGCGGAGGCGCCCCGGCCGAACGCCAGGCGGCAACCGGTGCCGTCGCCGCCGGAGCGACCGTGCGGCCAACCGGCTCGGCCACTGCCACCGGCTCAGTCGCCATCCCCCGCGAGAAATCGGCCAGGGGCAAGCGGACGACCGAATCCCCTGCGCCGGGCAGCGACACTCAGGCCCGCAGCAGGCGCTCGGGCGATCGCGAAAGCAAAAACCGCCGCACCACCGTCGCCCGGTTCATCACCGACGGTCCGGGCGATCCACTCGTGAAACTCGGCGAAGACGGCCACCTGCCCGAGCTCGCGCTGAACGAGGCCCGTACGGGCGAACGCCGCGAGACCGGACCCAAGCAATCCAACCCCGCCGTGATGCTGGGGGTGATCGGGTTGTCGGTGGGCATTACGCTGCTGATGTTGTTCATGGACGTGGGAAGCTACGGCGGCAATGCCCGCGCCAAGGCCGACGCCCGCGAAGAGATCAAAGACTACTACGGCAAAGAGGGCGAGGCGCTCAAGCCCTATCAGGAACACCTCCGCGAGGCGCGCCGCGCGCATTCGCGGCGCGACTATCAGACGGAACGCCGCGCCTACCGCGAAGTTCTGGCACTCCTGCGGTCGGAATCCAAAGACAAGGTCAACCGCTGGACGGGAATCACCGGTCAGTGGAAGAAAGGCGAAGGCAACGCCAAGAGCGACGAGCGGCTCGAGGAGCTGATTGGCATCCTGCTGAGTGAGTGAACATCGAGAGATTCCAAAAGATCTGCGTGCGGGAGAATCGATTTCGTGAAAGACCATCCGCGTTACCAGTTGCTCGACAAGATCGCCTCGGGCAGCTACGCCACCGTTTACCGGGGCCGCGACCTCGAGCTGGGCCGCGAAGTGGCGATCAAGCAGATTCACGAGCAGTTTCTGGCCGATCCGCAGCAGCTCGACCGCTACTGGGCCGAGGCGCAGCTCCTGGCCAGTTTCCAGCACCCCAACATCGTCACCATCTACGACATCGTCCGCGAGCGGGGCTGGCTGATCCTTGAACTGATGCAGAGCGACCTGTCGAAGATCGCCGGCCGAAAGCAGATGCCGCTCGAATCCCTGAAGACGACGCTGGCCCACGGCCTGCGGGCCCTGAAGTTTCTGCACGCACACGGCATCGTGCACGGCGACATCAAACCCAGCAACATGATGGTCGACCGCCGCAAACGGGTGAAAATCGGCGACTTCGGCCTGGCCCGCCGCGTCAGCAACGAGGAAGGCAGCCTGATCAAGGGGACCACCAAGTACATGGCCCCCGAGGTCGTCTCCGACGAGTTCGGCGAAGTGGGCCCCGCCAGCGACCTGTATTCGCTGGGGTTTGCCGCGTTCGAACTGATGTGCGGCGAGAACTTCGAAGAACTTTTTCCGGGCCTCAATGCGTTCGGGCGCGACCGGCAAATGGCGTGGATGATGTGGCACGCCGCCCCAGACCGCCGGCTGCCCGAAATCCAGCGCGTGCTGGCCGACGTGCCCGACGACCTGGACCGTGTGATTCAGAAGCTCACCGCCAAGCCGCAGGCGCAGCGGTACAAGACGGCCGACGAGGCGCTGTCAGACCTCAACATTGACATCAAGCTGATCAAGTCGGGGGAGGAATCGGGCGAGACCCCGGGCCGCGCCCGGACGGGCAAAGGCCTCGACCGGCGGCGGATGATCTACATCGGAGCCTTTGCATTCAGCGTCATCGCGTCGCTGGCGATGCTGTTCATGTCGGGCGACCCGAAGCCCTCGGGGCCGGGTTCGACGGCGGCGCAGGCAGTCAAAGGCGTGATTCGCAAAGTCCGCGTGGACGACAATGTGATCGTCATCGACGACGAAAACGGCGTCCCCGAGGAAATCTCGATGGGGAAGAAGCCGTCGATCAAACTCGACGACGGCTCGGGGTACATCGAGCTCAGAGACCTTCAGCCCCAGGACCACGTCGAAATCCGTTACAAAGGGGCCGAGGGGAATCGCACGACGATCGTGACGGCGTCGCGGCCGGCGCACAGCACCGGCAAGATCAGGGAAGTGGACCCGAAGGACGACAAGCTGACCGCCACGCTCGAAGCCGATCCGCACCCGCAGGACGTGCCGATGCACGTCCCGTCCGGCGCCAAGCTGCTCCTCAATCGTCAGAAGGTTGCGCTCGATGGCCTCGCGCCCGGGGATCGCATCGAGGTGACGCACATCAGAGATTCGAAAAGCCGCGCGGCGCGCACCGTCATTCAGCTCGACGCGCTCCGCAGCACCACCGACACGGGCTTCGTCCGCGACATTCCGATGCGAGACGGCAAGCCCTGGCTCGTGCTCTCTCATCTGCGCGCCAGCCTGCAGTTTGAATTCGGAGGCGAGTGCCGCATCACGATCAACGGCGAATTGGAAGAAGATGGAAAAAAATACACCCCGGCCGACCTTAAAAAGGGAGACCGTGTCCAGGCCGCCCACGACGCCTTCATCACCAGCGTCAGCGCCGCCCGTCGATCCGCCTTCACCGGGGCAACCCTCAAGCGGATCGACCAGTCGTCGCGAGAGATTTTCGTCCAGCCAGACGACGTCGCCGCCCTGACGTTGGCGCTCGACGACAACTGCGAGATCCTGCGGCAGGAAAAGAAGGCCTCGATCGCCGACCTGCGCGAAGGGGACGTGCTCGATATTTCGTACGACCCCGGCAGCGACGACACGCCAGGAATGGCGCATGCGATTGATGCGCGCCCGCAGAAATGAGATCGCAAAGAGGCAAGCACACGGCGGCTCCTTATTCCAACCCAGTGAGCCGTAGGCGTCAGCCTACGGGTGCACCCCGCGCAGTATTCCTCCCGCATGTCGCACTTTGCCCCCGCCATTGTTCTGTTCGAGAAGGCGCCGCGGTGGGAGGCGGAGCTCAAACGGCGGTTTGAGGCCCACCAGGTGCTGGTGCGCCCCTGCCGCAGCCCGGTGGACGTGCTGGGCTTGTGTCGGCGTGCGCCCGGCAGCGTGGTCGTCGTCGATTTTGCCGTCGGGATTGCCGATACGCTGCGGCTGCTCGGAGCGCTGGTCGCGGAGCGGCTGGAGACGTATCCGATCGTGATCGGGTCGATCGAGACGGCCGAGCTCGAATGGTCCGCGCGCGAGCTGGGGGCCGTCGATTTCGTCACCGACCGCATCGGCGGCGGCCTGCTGGCGAGCCTGTGCCGCCGGGCGTTGGACCCAGTACTGAGTACTCAGTACTGAGTACTCAGTACTCTGATCGGCGGGGACGCGACCAAAATGCGATCAGAGCGAGGCACATGATCGCTGCCAGGCCGGCGTGGCGCACGGGGCCCCATTCGAATACGACCGTGGCGTTGATGGCGATGAACGCGAGATACGCCTGGACGCCAACCGACAACCACCTCGCGCGGGACCGATACTCCGCCGGCTTCCACCACCACCAGATCACGTCGGCGCTCCACAGCGCGAGGAACAGATAGTTGAACCAGATCCCGCCCCCCCAGTCGATGCCGACTTTTCTGGCTGTTTCGCGGGCCGTGTGGTCGTACGCCTCGGCATGGCTCCAGTGGTGATGGAACGCAAACGCGCACAGCACGTGCAACCACATGAGGACGCACGCGCAGGACCAGAGCGCGCGCGCCGGTGCGTCAGTATGCAAGCCAGCAGAGTGCGAAATTCGGAGTTCGGAGTTCGGAATTGAAGCGTGTGCGTCTCTTGTACTGGCCTCGCCATTCCGCACTCCGCATTCCGCACTCCGCACTCCGCACTTCCCGCCGTCTCTGGCACAACCGCAGCGCCAGCGCACTAACATACGCGATTAGCGCCAGCCGAACCGTCCAGCGCGTGAAGTCGAAGGGCATGGCGATTCCGGCTAGGCTTTTTTCGGCTCGTCGCCCGGCGTCTGCTCTTTGTCGTAGAACCGGTTGGCCACGAAATTCTCGCCGACGAACGCCGCCAGAAGCAGCAGCACGACCAGCGGAAACGCCTCGCGGCCGAGCCGGCCCGTCTTGACGTTGCGCTGCAGGTTTTCGATGTCGCGCGCCACGCTGTACCGCTCGGGCCCCAGGTGCGCATCGAGATCGTCTTTGCCCAGGCGGTCGAACCGGCTTTCGTCGGCGGGCGGATTGACGCTGAATCCCCGTTCAAATTTCACGTCGGCATCGACCCCGGTGACGCGGTAATTGCCGAGCTGGTCGGCCCCCTTCACGATCAGGTTGGTCGTTCCCGCCGGGATGTCTTCGCGAAGCTGCTGCAGGCCGGGCTTGCGCAAGAGATACGCAGGGACCGCCTGGTTCGCGGTCATCGGGATGATCACGTCGTCTCCGGCCGTGTAGTTGAACTGCGACTGCGACGCGCGGGCCAGGTACCGCATCATCTCGTACGTCAGCGGCGCGAACCCCCAGTCGAGGGGCAGGTCGTTCCACTCGCCGCGGCGGTCGATCGAGGTCGTCATGGCCACGACGCGGCCCTTGCCCAGCGTCCGCTCGACGAGCGCCGGCAGCCGCTTGCGGTCGGTGAACGACGCGATCGCCCCGGCGATCAGCTCGGGCTCGACGCTCCAGGCGCGGTTGATTTCAACGGTCGAGAGGCCTCCTCCCCACTCGGCGAATTTCTTGAGGACGGGGTGCGACAGGTTCTGCAAATCGAGGAACACGCCCTCGTCGAATGCCACCTGCCCTTTCAGCTTGCCGGGAAAAACAGCCGAAGCCGCCGGGGTCAGGTACTTCGCGTGCCGCACGTTGGCCCCCAGAAAGATCGCAACTCCCCCGCCCTGCGAGGCGAATTTCTGGAGCGCGTTCCAGCCTGCGTCCTGCGGGTCGGCCACGTCGACGAGACACACCACGGCGTACGGCGCCAGGTCGGTGCTCTTGAGCTGTGCCGGGGTAATCAGTTTGCAGCGGTGCCGCGATTCGCCCTGCGCGACGATTTCGGGGGGAGCGAGGACGTTCAGAAGATACACCGCGTCGCCCCGCGTTTCTGAAACGATCAGGATTTCGGAGGGGGGCTGCACGAGCACCGAAAAGTGCCGTACGTCGTCGAACGCCAGAGGGTCGCTCGACAAGAGGCGCACCTCTCCCTGCACGACCGGGCCGGCCGGCGCCTGTTTCGAAAAGGTCACGGTGGCGGCTGCGGCCGGGTCGATCTTGACCGTTGCCTGGTCGAGCTTGACCGGTTGGCCGGCCGCGTTGTCGATCCACAGCTCGACGACCCTCTCGCCCGGCTCGACGCCGGCCGACGACACCGCCACGCGCAGGTCGAGCAGGCTTCCTGCGGGAAGCGTCTGGTCCGACAGGGCCAGGTCCGTCAGCGCCACATTCGTGGGCGCGAGGACCCCCACGTCGATGATGTACACGTTGACGCCCGGCATCTGCTCGAGTGTTTCGCGCAGGCGCGGCAGGCCGTCTTTTCGCCAGGCGCTCGAGGCCAGGTCGGTGAACAGGTACACCTCCCGCAGAATTCCCTCGCGGCCCGCCTCGGCCAGGGCCGCCCCTTCGCCTGTGCGGGTTTGCTCGTGATCGGCCCCCTGCGCCTCCAGCGCCGCCAGCAGCCGGTCGTCGAGGGGGCGATTGATGACGTGCGTCGTGATCGCGGCGATTCGTTTGGTCACGCCTCCCAGGTCGGTCGAGAATCGTATCTGGCCGTCGCCGGCCGTCTCGCACAAGGCCACCCGGCTGGCGCGCGGCATGTGCTCGATCTGCTTGACGGCGATGTCCTGTGCGGCCTCCAGCCGCGTCTTGTTCTGCTGCCGGTATTCCATGCTGAGGCTCGTGTCGAACAGCATGACCGCGGCGACCGGCAGGAATTCATCCGGAGTAAGCGTGGGCTGCGTGATGGCCGCGGCGATCCGCCGCTGGTACGGCCACGCGACCAATAATGCAAACGCCGCCAGCCCGCCCGCCGCCACGGCCCCCCGCAGCATCGAGCGGCGATAGGTCAATTCGTGCTGCGGAGTCCGCCGGCGCTTCCATACGGCAAGGAAACCGAAGTACGCCCCGGCGCACGCGAAGGCGACCACGGCGACGCGCACCCAGTCCCCTGTGTGCAGCGAATAGTCGGCCGCGGGGACCGCGGGCCGCGCCAGCGCCAGTGCCAGGAGCGCGATCACCAGCATTCTGAGCAAAAGCAGCACCAGGTGCCTGAGTTTCATCCGCCGGGTATTCGTCCGCTTGCGATTCTGAATCAGGCGCAGCGCAGGAAATACGAGCTTCTTGGGCTTGGCCCGCATCAAAAGGTGCAGGATCAGCGGCATCAGAACGAGTGCCAAGCCGAACAGCAGCAGCGGGTGAGTGAGGACCATCGGCGGGGGAAATGACGAATGTCTAAATGTCTAAAGAAATCCGAATGACGAAATCCGAAGGAGACTCGCTACCGAGAACGACTCGACCCCTGTCGGTCCTGCCGGACAATCCGGCAGGGGCCGCGACGATTCGATGCCGATTCCACCTCTGATTTTACACCACCGCCAGGCGCTGCGTAAAATTAACCGGCGGCGAAATCCGGATCGGTACGTAACAGAAGTCGCGACCACGACGTGTTTCGGACTTTCGGATTTCGTCATTCCTTAGACATTTGAATTTCGTCATTCGACATTCGGATCTCCTTCTGCCCCACCCCCCGCCGAGCCACTGGAAGTCGCATACCGGCCCCAACGACTGGTACCGGGTCTCGTTTCCACCGGCCTGGAAGCTTGAGGTTTCGGACGGAACGGCCGGGTTGACGGCCCCCGATCGCGGCGGTGTGCTCACCCTCAGTTGCTTCTGGATCGACGAGCCCCAGGCCACGGCCGTCGAACGGATCATCGACCTCGACCGGCTGTTCCCTCGCCGGCGCAACGTCCAGCAGCTTAAGCCCGTGAGCGAAGTGGACTACTGCGTCGGTTACCAGGGGCAGGCGCTGATCGGCGGCGACACGCGCTGGTGGCGGCGGATCTTTCGCAAGAAACTCTGGCGGCACTGGCGCATCTGGTGCGTCCGCCGCGGTTCGGTCTACATTCTGGCCCTGTACCTGCAGTCCGGCAAAATCGACCACGAGGCCGAAACGCTCGCCGGCATGATCGTCGATTCGATCGAGTTCAGCGACAGCCCCGCCGTCCCTCCCGAAGTCTTCGCGCGGAACGTGCTCGATCTCGCGCGCACCAAGTTCCCGCTCATCGACTGCGAACCGGCCCCCGATTTTCAGATCCGCCTGGGGGATTCGAAGATCAACCTGTTCAACTTCTACCGCTCGTACGTCAAATCGCCCGAGCAGTTCGAGTCGATCGTGCTCCCCGCACTGACGACCGTGGTGCAGGTACAGGGCTGGGGCACGGCCCAGACCGAGCCCGCGCTCGCGGTCGTGAGGGACCGCATCATGCCCATGCTGTACCCCGAAGACGTGTGGCGCGAGAAGTTCCCCAATTTCGTCTGCCAGCCGTGGGTCGGCGGCCTCGTCGTGCTGTATGTCGTCGACGAGTCGCAGGCCTACTGGTACATCCGCGATGACCTGCTCGCAACCTGGCACATCTCGCCCGACGACCTGCATCAGATCGCCATCGAAAACCTCAACGGATACTTCGAAAAGCAGCCGATGGAGTTTACGGTGGCCGGCGAAGAAGACGGCCCGCGGCTCCTGGTGCCGGTGCGCCCCGACGCCTACAACACGGCGCGGCTTTTAAGCGACTCGTTTCACCACAAGCTGCGGAGCGTGCTGGGGGGCGACTTCGCCGTCGGCACGCCCAGCCGCGATTTCTTCGTCGCCATCAGCCTCGATTCGTCGGAAACCGTGGAGCACGTCCGCAAGAAAGTCGAAGACGACTACCAGAACATGGACCACCCCTTGAGCGACCGCCTGCTGCTCGTCACCCACGACGGCGTGACCGAGTACGCGCCGTGGGTTTGAAAGAGCCACGGATGAAACACGGATTGAACACGGATACGAAATGCCTTTCGTTAAGCCGAGTTTCATCCGTGGCTGCTCATTCGTCGAGTTGGAATCGCCCCTCGAACAACAAGTTCTCGCGCAGCATCACGCGTGACGGGTCGTTAATGTTCAAAACCTGGACCGTCACTTTCCCCGTCATCGTCTTGCCGACCAAGGTTGTCTGATCCCAATGGAAGTGGCGTTTCCAGCTCTGCTTTCGCGGGTTGAACAGAGGATATAGCTTGCCGGCGAATAGTCCCGCCAAGTTGGGACCTTTGGCCCAATTGCATTCCGCGCACGCAAAACAAAGCCAGTCGGGATCATCTGAACCGCCGTGCTGCCTGGCTACAACATGTTCCACATGGAACGAAAGATAATCAGAGTCGTCTTCGTGGAGGCGGCAATATTCGCACCGTCGACCTGCCCTCTCCCGGACGAAGGCCCGCAAAGCGGCATCCATCAGTCATCTCGCGATTGCGAGAGGAGCTGACGGGCTTTGGATTTGAGGATCGCCACGAAAGTGCCGTAGGAAACGTACTTCCCGTATTCAGCGCGTTCAGCCGGGGTGATCTTTCCCTGGCTTGAGCGTCTGGCCAAATAGTCCACTCGAGCCTGGACCTTGCGATCTGCCCGCAGGCCGACGATCCGACGGGCGGTTTCCGGAGTAAGACACTCACCCAGCGGGTCGACAAGCCGGTCAAGAACAGGAACAGAATTCGTCGATCTCATGACTTAATCATATCACGCCATGCAGCCACGGCCAAAGGGAATTGTGGCCTTGAAAGTTGACTTGCGTGACACAGAACCGTCATTCCGCAAACGCGGCGTCGAAGGCGCGTTGTGATGGTTCGAAGTCGACGTTTTTGACGAACTGGCAGGCTTCGCGGGCGCCGGCTTCGCGGTCCATGCCGCTGTCTTCCCATTCGATCGACAAAGGTCCCGTGTAGCGGGCGTGGTTCAGGGCGCGGATCACCTCTTCGAACCGTACGCCGCCGCGGCCCACGCTGCGGAAGTCCCACCCGCGGCGCTGATCGCCGAACGACAGGTGGCTCGACAGGATCCCCGTCCGCCCGTTGAGCGTCACGATCGCGTCTTTCATGTGCACGTGGTAGATGCGGTTGGGGAAAAAGCGGATGAACTCAGCCGGGTCGACCCCCTGCCACAGCAAGTGGCTGGGATCGAAATTGAACCCGAACTCCTCGCGCCCGTCGAGCGCATCGACTGACCGCTGGGCCGAGTAGATGTCGAACGCGATCTCGGTCGGGTGCACCTCCAGCGCGAACTTGACGCCGCACTCCTGGAACACGTCGAGAATCGAGTTCCAGCGCTCGGCCAGAAGGGCGTAGCCCGCGTCGATCATCGATCGCGGCACCGGCGGAAAATCGTACACCAGGTGCCAGATGCTCGAACCGGTGAATCCGTTGACGACGCCGACCCCCAGCTTCTTGGCGGCGCGGGCCGTGTTCTTCATTTCCTCTATGGCCCGCTGGTTGACTCCTTCGGGCTTGCCGTCGCGCCACACGTACTCAGGCAGAATGGCCTTGTGCCGCGCGTCGATCGTGTCGAGCACCGCCTGCCCCACAAGGTGGTTCGAAATGGCGAACAGTTGCAGGTCGTACTTCTCGAGCAACTCGCGCTTGCGGGCGCAGTAGGTGTCATCCGAGAGCGCCTTGTCGACCTCGAAGTGGTCTCCCCAGCAGGCCAGCTCGAGTCCGTCGAAGCCCCACTCGCTGGCCTTCTTGCACAGTTCTTCGAGAGGCAGATCGGCCCACTGGCCGGTAAATAACGTTACGGGGCGCGCCATGGTGCTGTCCTTGATGTTCGCTCGGTGTTGATGACCGTGGTCTGCCGGAATTCGGCAGAAAAGATGAGCATTCCACAGTATTGTGGCCACCCCGGGATGTCAACTCGCCCAGTTCGTTGGACCGCCTTCAGGCGGTCGCAGGCGAACCCACAGTCCGGTGTGCACAACTGGTACAAAAGAGATTTCGCCACAGATGCACACAGATTGACACAGATCAATCCGAAGAACCCCGGCAGATTACCCGTCTTATCTGTGTTCATCTGTGTCAATCTGTGGCGATTCTTTTCTTCGAACGGTGCAATTCAGCCACGGATGAAGTGTAGGAACCACGAAAGACGCGAAAGACACGAATCAGGTTTTACGAAAAGACGATCCACAGATTTCTCAGATTGCGCAGATGATCCTTAACGCGACGACTGCCTTATACTTAGCCGTGGGATTGCCACGCCATCCGTGGGTAATTCCAGAGGCAGGGCAGTGCGTCGTTCTCGCCGTTGCCTCGATCCGCCAGAACAAACCCTGCGGCTCGTCTGGGCCTACTGCATCGGCAGTTCCAGGATCATGCGTTTGCCGTCGCGCAAGAGGGCGACTTTGACGCGATCGCCTGCCTTCTTCGAGTTCACGAGTCGCGTCAACCATTGCGATTCGGTGAGCCGCTGCGACTGGCCGTCGAGTTCGACCAGAATGTCTCCCTTCTTGAAACCGGCGCCATGGGCGGCGCCGTGGCCGGTTTTGCCGGCCCAGTCGGGAACCATCCGCGCCCGCAAAGCGAGTACGTCGTCGGCCAGGCCCGCCGCCTTGCGATCGGCGGCTGACAGGTCATCCAAGCGCATCCCACCGGTCGTCATTCGCCTCAGGTCCCACGAGCCGGCGCGCCACGAGATGTTCCCTTTCTGCCGCCAGCCAGCCGACAACGTCAGCGCCAGGCGCAGCGGCTTGCCCTCGCGCACAATCTCGGCGGTCAACAGGCCTGTTTCCCCCGCGCGGTGCAACACCCATTGCACGTCGGCGATCGATAACAGCGGCTGACCCGAGAGCGAGGTGATCTCGTCCCCCTCCCGGAAGCCGTCTTGATCGGCTGACGAGCCGAGGGCGACTTCGGTGACCTTCGCGCGCTCGCGCGGATCGAGCGTCAACCCCAGTACGTTGGGGAGCGGATACGGATACAGCGCCGTGTCAGGAATCGCCTCGCCTTTCTCGCGATAAGCGAGCTTCATGGCTTCTCCCACCTGATGGCAGTGGATGCAGCTCTTGACGACGTTCCCCTGGTAATCGAGCTTCGAGGTGAATCGCCCTTTCAGGAACGGAAATTCCTCGGGGACGGCGTACAGCGGCGCCGGCCCGCGCTTCGCTGCGAGGGTCTGCTTGACCTGCGGAAACTGCTGATGCAGCTCGAGCGCCCCTTCCAGGGCCCGCGCAAACCCCTCCACCGACACGTCGCGCTCAGATTCGGTTTCGTGCGAGCGCGTCCCGTAGCGGCCGTAGATTGTGCCATCGGCATTCAGAAAGAACGCCGCGAACGACTGGTCGTAGTCGTACTGAAACAATGAGAGATCGAGCCCGTTGGTCTGCACGACTCGCACGCACACGAACTGGTCGAGCAGCTTGTTGACGACCGGGTCGCGATCAACGATCTGCGCGTCAAGCTGGGCGCACGCCTCGCAGGGGATGCACCGCAGCGCTACGAGCAGCGGTTTGCCCGTCTCTTTCGCCTGGGCCAGCGCTTTGGGCAGGTCGTTGTAGATCCAATACCCCGCTTCTTCGACCGTCTTGCGGTCTTTGCGGACTTTCGCCTCACGTTCCTGAGCGAAGCCTCCCGCCGCTGTCGAGAGAGCGATTGTGAACAGCGCAACGCGAATCAGCTTGTGCATGGCGGCCTTTCGTGGATCATTTC
>JACQFH010000677.1 GCA_016200145.1 Planctomycetia bacterium
CGTCCAATGCCGCAAGGTAGAACCAGGCCGTCAGTTCGCCCGCGACCCGGAGCGCGACCCGCATTTCGATCGTAGCCGGCTCCCACGCCAGCTCTTCACGCAATTCGCGGCGCAGGCACTCTTCGGGCGATTCGCCCGCTTCACGCAAACCGCCAAAGCAGGTGAGCCGCCCGGCGGCAAGCCGCGCATCGTCTGGCCGCGACTCCAGCAGCAGCCGCCCTTCGGCGTCTTCCAGGATGGCGCAGACGTATTTGGGCCAGTCGGGTATCGACATACGGTCTATCAGCTTCGATTGTAATCGTTGGCGCCCAGGAGATGATATCATTGTGAATTCCCGGGCCGGGCGCATAATATAGGGCGAATCGCCGGGTGGCCTTGTGCCCGGCCGCATCCGTTCTGATGGCTTTCACGACTCTCTGAAAGCCGGGCCGCGGTCGTTCCCGTGTCGCGCTTCACGTCTTCTGCGGATTCATCGGTCGATGCTTCAAGTTGGTCTGATTGGTCTGGGAGACGAATGGGAGCACCGCTTCCGTCCGGCGCTTGAGCGGCTCAACAAACGGCTGGAGGTGCAGTGCGTGTATGCGACGGTCGGCCGCCGCGCGGCACAGGCCGCCGCAGAGCTCGATTGCGACGTGGCGCCGGGCCTGGTGACTTTGATCGAACGGGAAGACGTTCGTGCGCTGCTGGTTCTGGAAACCGACTGGCAGGCGGAAGTCCCGGCCCGGCTCGCCTGCGAGCTTCACAAACCGGCGTTCCTGGCAGGACGATTGGCCGATCGCCTCAGCCAGGCCCAGGCACTTGCCCACCGGGCGTCGGAAGCCGGAGTGACGCTCATGCCCGATCTCGGTCATCGCTACACTCCCGCGACGTCGCGCTTGCGCGAATTGATCGCCACGCGCCTCGGCCGGCCGCTGGCCATCGAGATCATCGCGATGCCCGGCGCCCGATCCGCCGTCGATGCAGGTGCAGTGCAAAGCACAGACCGCGGACTGCTCGCCGCAGCCATCGACTGGTGCACGAGCCTCGTGGGGACGGCCCCGACGGCCGTTGTGCCAGCCAGGCACAGCGAACCTGCGGGAGGTGATGGCCCGCCGCAGCGATACGACGTTCAGTTCCGTCGCCCGTCGGCAGGTGGAGACGCAGCCTGCGCGACGGTTGAGATCCACGGTGCAAACGGCAAAGGCGTGTCGAACGGAAATGGAGCTGCTTCGCCGACGCTGCGTGCGCGAATTCGGTGCGCACAGGGCAGTGCCCTGCTCGAGCCCCCCTGCGGGATCACTTGGGAGTCGGGTTTAGACCGCAGCGCCGAATCGTTGACATCCGACCGTGCCGACATCGAAGTCATGCTCGACCACTTCTCGCGTCGCGTGCTTGGAGGCCTGATCCCCGTGCCGACGCTGGAAGATGTGTGCCGGGCACGGGAACTGGCCGAGGGGGCGGGGTGACGCGGCGTGCTCGGATTCCAGGCGGGGGGAGAGGGGGAGACAAGGAGAGACGGTGGGGGAGGCTGGAGGAGCGAGAAGCGAGGAGAGAAGAGCGAGACGATAACTGAGTACTCAGTACTGAGTACTCAGTACTTCGCCCAGCTTTCGCGGGGGGCGGCCGAACAGGCGTTCGTACTCGTCGCGCGTCGGTTTGAGGCGCACCTTGACCTTCGCTTCATGGTTGAGGGCGATGTCGGCCAGGCGGTGCGCCAGAAACGGGTTTCGCAGGCGGTCGAAGGTCTGGTCGGCAAACAGCGCCGCTCCGTCGACGCGCCAGGCGATCGTGGGAACGATCTCTTCAAACAGCAGGGCCCGCAACCAGCGGACCGCGTCGCGGTCGTTCATGACGGCCAGCACCGTTTCGAAACCGGCCGGGCGGAACTTCGCCGCCATTGCCGAATGCAGGCCGTTCAGTATCCGCACCTTCCGCAGATAATACGGCGCCAGTTCGTCGACGACCTGAATCGCCGGGTGCTGGAACAGGTTAGGTTTGCCGTCGGCGGGCCGTTCGATGGCCCACAGCATGTACGGCTCTGCGCTGACCAGCAGCCTGTCGGTTGACGCCAGGGGATGGTCGGCCGGGCCCGGCGTCACGATGCAGTCGACCAGGTTCTTGAGCCACTGGCACTGCTGCCTGGTCCAAGCGACAAATTCCTCGGGCAGTTTCCACTGCCGCGCCAGCGTACAGACGATTTCGCAGAGCTTCGTCGCATTGCCTTCAATCAGCTCACACGGAAGGAGTACCAGCGGCGCGCCGCCCACCTGAAATCGAGCCCACAAAACCTGGGTCAATTTGGCCGGCATCGACGCGGGCGGGGCCGAATCGGCACGATCGGCCCCGTCGACGGCATATCCCGCTTCGGTCGCGTTGGTGACGAGGTACTTGAGATCGGCCGACCGCGCCACCGCGAGCACGTCGGGCCACTGGTTCTGCGCGACGAGGGCCCGAGAGATCGAGCGCACCGGCTCGACCCGGTCGACGATCTCGCCGTCGCACAGGCCGCGGACGACGACGTGGTATCCCTGCGGCTGGCTGTTGATGAGATCGGCCCGCGCTCCGGGTGTCGACTGAACGACCACAACGCGTCCGACCCTCTGCCCTCCGTCATTCGCATTCTGCACAAATCGATCGACGAACGCCCGCAGAAACCGGCCCGCGCCGAATTGCAAGACCGTTTCGGCAGGATTCATCAGATCATCCGGCGATGCTTTTATTTTAGTCAAGTCTGATCGCGGCTTTCGCGGGCAAAAACTTGTTGATTTCCTGAATCAGACGAGTGAAATCCTCTCCGGCGTCGCGAACGTCTGACAGTTCACGCGCAGAGACACTGATTTCGCGCCTGCGAGTTGTCATCTTGAGACTGACGCGCCAGCCATCTTCTGAGACGCTGCCTCCAGGGACATTGCGCTGAAGCTCGAAATCGTTGAGCGCGTCGGCCGCGGCGCGAAACACGGCGGTCCGTTGATCTGCGGTAATCGTGTCATTGAAAATCACCAGTGCGTTGGGGTTGATGTCCGTGGTGTCGACTGAATGATGTTTGCGTACGATGGCGCTGCCTACGGCCGGAACTTCAACGCTGTGCCAACCCTTCCGCACGGCCTCCAGTCCACCGCCACCGCCAACGGTCAGAGTGATTTTCCAGTTTTTGATGTTGTCCCGGACGGCCACCTGATGCGGTGTTTGTGTGTCTTTCCGGCGCTCGGACTCGTCGGGCATTGCCATGCCACCGCAGACGAACGATAAAAGCAAAAGTGTGCAGAATGATCGGTGCAAGACAACGTTGCGCAATGCGCGAATGGCACAAATTCGGATTTGATTCATTCTTGTCCCTTCAAATTCGACGATTGCAAATCTTACTCACCCACCTCGACCATCGCCTTGATGACTCCCGTTTCGGGGCGCGTGTACGACGGAAAGACGTCGACCAGATCGTCGAACGCCGTGCGGTGTGTGATCCAGGGGCCGGTGTCGATCCGTCCCTGTTCGATCAGGCCGATGATCCGCGTGAAATCAGCCGACAGGGCGTTTCGCGAACACAGGAGTGTCCCCTCAGACTTGTGGAACACCGGATGGCGGAAATGGACTTCGTCGGTTGTGATCCCCACGAACACGAGCCGGCCCGCATGCGTGACCAGGCTGAACGCGTTCGACATCGAGCCGGTGTTCCCCGTGGCGTCGATCACCACGTCGGGCAGGTGGCCGTCGGTCAGGTCGCGCAGTTCCTGCTCAGACTTTTCCGACAGGTGAATGGTGTGTTTCACTCCCATCACCCGCCGGCAGAAGTCGAGCCGAGTTTCATTCATGTCGAGAATGATCGTCCTGGCCCCGGTCAGCTTCACGAATTCGAGCGTCGCCAGGCCGATCGGCCCGGCGCCGATAATCAGGCACGATTCATGCGACTGGAGCCCCGAGCGATTGACGGCGTGGCAGCCGATCGCCAGCGTTTCGACCAGGGCCAGTTGCTCGAAGGCCAGCTTGTGCGAAAAGTGCAGTTTGCGGGCCGGCACGATAAACCGCGGCCGCAGTCCCCCGTCACAATGCACCCCCAGCGTCTGGTGCTTCTCGCAGCAGTTCGTGTGTCCCCGGCGGCAGGCGTAACATTGCTGGCAATTGATGTACGGCTCGACGGCGCAGCGGTCGCCCGGCTTGACGTTCGTCACGCCTGCCCCGACCTCGACCACTTCGACACCCAGCTCGTGCCCGGGAATCCGCGGATAGCTGAAGAACGGCATCTTGCCGAGGTAACCACTGATATCGGTGCCGCAAATCCCCACGTTGACCACGCGGACGAGCGCATCACCCGGCCCGGGAGCTGCGGGGGAGGCCACGTCGATCCGTTTCCACTGTTTGGGCGCTTCGAGCGAGAGTGCTTTCATGTGTCGTTGTTCTCGGGACGGCCTTCGATGTAGTGCCAGTTGTGGATCGGCGCGAGGATGTCGAGCACTTCCCCCACGAGATGCTGGTCGAGAGGCAGCCGAGACCACTCGACCCATTTCCGTACGTTGTCCGGGTTCGCCGAGCCGACAATGCAAGTCGCCAGGTCCGGATACGCCAACGAATACTGGACGGCCAGTTGGGCGACGTCGACGCCCCGTGATGTGCAGTGCTCGGCGGCCCGGCGGCAGGTGGCCCGCACTTCAGAGGTTGCCTTATGCCACGCGGGAAGCGGCGAGTTCGTCAGCAACCGGGCCGAAAACGGGGCGGCGTTCATGATGCCCACCTGCTTCTGCTTCAGGTACGGCACCAGGTCGGCCAGCATCGTGTTCTGCAGCGTGTAGTGGTTGTACGACAGAACCACGTCGAGATCAGTGCGATCCAGCACGTAACGAAAGATGTGCATCGGATAGCCACTGATCCCGATGAACCGCACCTTCCCCTGCTGCTGAATCTTGCGCAGCGCAGGCAGCGTCTCTTCGACGATTTGCGACATTTCCACGAATTCGATGTCGTGGCACAGCATGATATCGAGGTGCTCGACCCCCAGGCGGCTCAAGCTGACGTCCACGCTCTCGACGACCCGCCGGGCGGAAAAGTCGAAGTGCGCACGATCGTACCGTCCCAGTTTGGTCCCCAGGATGTAACTGTCGCGCGGCACATCTCGCAGCGCAACGCCCAGCAGACACTCGCTCATCCCCCGGCCGTAAAACGGTGACGTATCAATGAAGTTCATGCCCAGATCGAGAGCGACCCGCACCGAACGCAGCGCCTCGGTTAGATCGACCTGGCGAAACTCCTGCCCCAGCGACGACGCGCCAAATGAGAGCCGCGAAAGTTCCAGTCCCGTCCGTCCCAGCGGCAAGCGTAGCATGTCGTGAAAATTCCGCGCGTCTGAATTCCAAAGTTCTACTTTCTGCTTGCCACTATAGCGGAAACGCTAAGAATGTCGGAAGGATTGCGAATTCCGACAAAGTCACGTTTCGAACGGCTCGGTTTCTGAGCCGAGCGTATAGCCCAGGTCTTCGAGCCGGTACCGTGGCCGGTAGCCGAGGACTCGCTCGGCCTTGGACAGATCCCACCGGCGGCGCGAGCTTTCGCCGACGATCGTTACGATCTCGAATCCGACGCGGGTTGCCGTCAGCGCCAGTCGATACGCCTGTTCCAGGTCGGGAAATGGAACCCATTGAGGGCGGACGGGGCGAGTTTTCCAGCGGGAGTCATCCAGATCGATCGGCTTGGCGATCCGCAGGCAGATTACCGACAGTTCCGATTCGAGGGCCGCGTGCCCGCACAGAATCTCGGCGAGTTGCTTTGTCTTCGCGTACGTGCCCACCGGGCAGGCCGGCGCATCGGACGCCACCGCCGCCTCCAGCACGTTGAACGTTCCCCGAACGTTGATGTCGAACCGACGTTGATTGAATTCGTCGTCTTCGAAGTCCCCCTCGCGGCCGGCGGCAATCGCCAGATGAATGACGGCGTCAATCCCCTGTATCGCCGCGGCAACCTGTTCTGGATTCGTCACGTCGCACGGCACAAAACGCCGGTCGGCGGCGATCGGCACGACGTCCCCCAGCCGCAGCTCGTGCCCGGCTCCCAGCGCGCGGGTGAGCCTGCGCCCGATGTAGCCAGCCGCGCCGGTGATCAAGACTCTCATGACAGGATTATTCCGGCAGCGGCTGATCTTTGGTTTCGGGGAGGAACCAGACGATGACGAGGCCTGGAACAAAGACCAGGCCCAGAAGGGCGATGGCAATGCGCAGGTCGAGGCCTTCCTGCGATTTGAGCCAGCCCGAGAACAACAGCATCGACGACGCCAGGATCCGGCCGCCGTTGAAGCAGAATCCCGTTCCCGTCCCGCGCAGGTGGGTTGGAAACAATTCGGGGAAATACACAGCGAACCCGGCGTGCATTCCCAGCGTCAGAAATCCGTAAACCGGCAGCAGGCACAGCAGTTGACGATAAGTCTGTGGAACGAAACAGGTGATGGGCACGATGGCGAGCGCGGCCAGTTGAAACAGGAAGAATGCCCGGCGGCGACCCAGCCGCACGCACAGCGGACCGAACGCCAGCAATCCCAGTCCGCCTCCCGCCGTTTCCACGAACCCGTACGCGAACTTGGCCTGCTCGAGCGCCTGCGGTCCGCTGATTCCGTCGCGCTGCAGCGCGCTTTCCGCCAGGCCCTGGCCCGCCACGGTCACCCCCCAGAAACTGGCCAGTCCCACAGCAGCCAGCGACATTCCCAGCAGGGCCCTCATCCGCCAGCGCCTGTCGAACAGCAGTTCGCGAAAACTTCCCGGTTGAAATTCACGGGCTGCACCCGCCTGGGCGCCGGCGCGGACCCAGGCTTCCGGTTCTTCGACGCTCGAACGAATCCACAAAACGAGCAGTGCCGGCAAGACGCCAAGGAGGTACGCATACCGCCACTGTGCCGCGACGGCCATGCCCGCCAGCGTCGCCAGCCACGTTCCCAGAACGCTCGTGGCGTGAAACAGGCCCGAGGCCTGGGCCCGCGCACGCTGCGGAAAGACTTCGGCCACCAGCGCCGCGGCAACCGCCCACTCGCCTCCCACGCCGGTCGCCACCAGAAAGCGCAGCACGATCACTTGCCAGAGCGCGTCGGCGAAATACGTCAGCCCCGAGAAAACGGAATAGACGAGAATCGTCACGACCATCGTCGGTCGGCGTCCCCAGCGGTCGGCCAGCGATCCAAACAGAATGCCCCCTGCCGCGCCGCCGGCGAGAAACACCCCCAGCAGCCAGTCGAGGCGCCCCTTGATCGACGAATGTCCGGGCTCGACATGCAGCACGTCGGCGAGCAATTGCCGGCCGGTGATGTTGAAGATCTGCCCCTCGTAGACGTCAAATACCCATCCCGCCGAGGCAACGGCCAGTACCAGCCACTGCTGTCGTGTAATGCCGCGATACCACTTTTGATCCTGCATATCGCAACATGGTAGTCGGCTGCCCGGTGCGCGCGTATCATAAAAGCAGGTTCGGAACAGGCCCGCGTCCGGCGCGACCAGCCGTTGCCGCGAGGTTGGCCCTTCCGGCCCGGCGTTTGCGCTCAACGGTGACGAAGCTCCCAGAGATTCTTCGATCGAGGTCAAGCTGCCATGCCTTACTGCACGCAATGTGGTCGGCGACACGAATCGCGCCGGCCGATCTGTCCGGAATGCGACCAGCAAACGGCTTCGACGGACGTCGTTGCGTCCTCAAACGAGGTGCCGGTCAATGCGACATTGCCGCAGGATCTTGCCGGCGATTCCCGAGTCGCGATCGCCCGATTCCAAAACGGGGCCGAGGCGGGCTATTTTGCCGACGAACTGGCACGACAGAGCAACTTTTCGTGCGACGTGCTCACACGCGAGCGCTTCAACGCCGTGCATGCCGCCTGGACGGTCGATTACGTACTGCTCGCTGCGCGCGACGAGGCCGAAGAGGCCGCACGCCGGCTGCAGGAGCTCGTTGACGCGACTGGCGGTGACGATTGCGAAGACGCAGCCGCGCCTGCCGACTCCGCCGAATTTTCCACGGCTGTCTGGGCGCCGCTGATTTTCACCCTGGCGGCTGGCTCGATCGCCTGTTTCGGCATCGAGCGCGTCGATCCGCGGCCCCGCCCGGCAGTGCTTGTCGTCGGCGACGGGCGCAAGCCCCCCGAGCTCTGGGAAATCCTCGGGGCCTCGCACGGCCCGTGGGTGCAGAAGGTCGGCGATCAAGGCGGCGAGCGCCGCCTGACCCTCGACCGCGATCACCACACCGCCCTGCTGCAGGAAGACGACGACGGCGACGGCCAAGTCGACCGCGAATGGGAATTCTCGTGGCACTAAGTAGAAGCGGCATCATGCCGCTTCAGCATTCCGGCACACGAACGCAGTTCGTAACTTGCCGGCCCCAAATCCGCGCACCGAGCGGAACGGGTTCAGTGGAAGGAGCCGGGAGGTTGCTGTCATGCGCCGATCGTGCCCGCTGATGCGGCAGGATGCCGCATCTACGTATGACTTGCCGCCATCGGCGCGAATCGTCAACATGGCCCCGTGAAACGATCGCCTCCTCCTCCGCGGTTCGACCGCGGCGACAAGCAACCGGCCTGGGAAATCGCCATCGCCGGCGACCTGACCGACAAACAGAACGATCTCCTCGAACGGTTGCTCGACGCCCCGCTGCGCAGCCGCGGAACCATCTATTTCGATTCCTGCGGAGGCAGCGCCTACGTCGGCATCTCGCTCGCAGGACTGATTCGTCTGCGGGGGCTGGAGGCCACCGGGGTTGTTCTGGGGGAGTGCTCATCGGCAGCCCTGTTGCCATTCGCCGCCTGCGTCAAGCGCTATGTCACGCCGCACTCGTACCTTTTCTTCCATCCCGTCCGCTGGTCGAGCGAAGAGAATGTCAAAATCGAGGAAGCCGCCGAGTGGACCAGGCATTTTGGCGTGCTGGAAGACGAAATGGACCGGCTTCTCGCGCGGCTCTTCGACGTGTCCCTCGATGTCCTGATGGGCTGGACGCGTCCGGGACGGTTTCTTTCCGGTCCCGAGATCGCCGCCGCAGGGCTCGCAAAACTGGTGGACCTGTTTTCCGGCGACCTGCGGGCACAACAAACTTGACCGACTGCCGCTAATCAAGGAGAGCAGACGCATGCTTCCGGCATTCCATCGCTATTCACGCACTCTCGTTCTGGCCCTGGCCGCGTGGGGCCTCGTGGCGCGGGCGTCGATTGCCGACGACGATACGCCCGGCGAAACAGCCCCCCACAATCGGCTCTCGCCCGCCGAAATCGGCGCGGGATGGATCAAGCTGTTCGACGGCCAGACAATGTTCGGGTGGAAGCCCAACAATGAAGTGAACTGGAAAATCACCGAGGGCGTCGTGCATGCCGACACGGGCGAACCCGGCCTGCTCGTGACGACCGCCGAGTTCGCCGATTACGAGCTGCGCTGCGACTTTCGCCTCTCCAAAGGGGGCAACAGCGGCATCTTTCTGCGGAGCGTCTTCAGTCCGAAGGACCCGACCCGCGACTGTTACGAATTGAACATGTGCGATTCGCATCCGGCGTTCCCGACGGGCAGCCTGGTGGGGCTCGTCAAACCCGACGAACCCGTCTCGGGCGAGGAAAAATGGATGACGTATCACGTCGTCGTGCTCGAGAATCACATCAGCGTGAAGCTCGACGGACGGCCGATTCTGTCGTACACCGACACGCGGCCCGCGGCGCGGCGCCGGGGCTTTATCGGCCTGCAGAAGAACGCCGGCAAGGCCGAGTACCGCAACGTCTACCTGCGGCCGCTGGGCACAACTCCGCTCTTCAACGGCAAAGACCTCGCCGGCTGGCGTGTTGTTCCCGGCAGCAAGAGCCGGTTTACCGTCGTCGACGGCGCCATCCACGTCGCCGACGGCGGGGGCTTTCTCGAAACCGAATCGACGTGGGGCGATTTTCTCGTGCAGGCGCAGATCAAGACGAACGGCAAGCACCTCAACAGCGGCATTTTCTTTCGCGCCATGCCGGGGACCGAGAAGGCCCCCTCGAACGGCTACGAAGCGCAGGTGCAGAACGGCTTCGAGAACGACGATCGCACCAAGCCATCGGATTTCGGGACCGGCGCGATCTATCGCCGTGTCAAGGCCCGACGCGTCGTCTCGAACGACTTCGAATGGTTCACGATGACGATTGCCGCGACGGGTGCGCACGTGGGGATCTGGGTGGAAGGCGAACAGGTCACCGACTGGATCGATACGCGCAAGCCCAGCGACAACCCGCGCGAGGGCCTGCGCACGGCACCCGGGCATTTGAGTCTGCAGGGGCACGACCCCACCACCGACCTCTCATTCCGCAACCTGCGCGCCGTCGAATTACCGTAGGTCAGGCTTTCCAGCCTGACAGCGCTGGGCTGTCGCCCGAAACGAATGGGTTGCAGGCCAAAGGCGCGACGTATGGCGCGGTGTCGGATCCGGTGCTGGCCATCGCCATTTCAATCGCACGCGGATTGCTGCAAGGTTGGAAAACCTGACCTA
>JACQFH010000650.1 GCA_016200145.1 Planctomycetia bacterium
AGTGGGTCTTTCTGCTCGAAAGCATCCCTTCTGTGATCCTGGGCGTGTGCGTTCTGTTCTTCTTGACCGATCGTCCCGACGAGGCACGATGGCTTGCCGATGACGAACGCGCGTGGCTTGCAGAGCGGATGGGGCAGGAAGAAAAACATCGGGAACAGCGCCACGGGACCGACTTCCGCCGTGCCATGGTCGATCCGCGGGTCTGGTTCCTGATTGCGCTGTATTCGACTGTTGCGTTCAGTTCCAATGCCGGGGGCCTGTACCTGCCAAAACTGATTGAGAACCGTTTTCCCGAATCGAGCAAATCCGAAATCGGCCTGATCTCGGCAGTTCCCGGCGCGTGCGGATTGATCGCGATGCTGATCAACGGGGCCTGGTCGGACCGAACCCGCAAACATCGCCGGCATGTGGCCGGCGCCGCGCTCGTCAGCGTCGTGGGGTGGGTGCTTGCCGCTCTGTCGAGTTCGCCGGGGTGGGCACTTGTGGGATTATGCCTGGCGACGATGGGTATGATGAGCATGCTACCCCCGTTCTGGTCGCTTCCGACCTCGTTTTTGGGCGGAGCGGCCGCGGCAGGTGGAATCGCACTGATCAATTCCGTCGCGAATATCGGGGGCCTGGTGGGAGGGGGCACGATCGGACTGATCCATGAGCACGATCAAGCCGGGAGCTTTGCACTGGCACTCATGGCCCTGGCGGGGGTGATGTTCGTGGGTGCGAGTCTCGCGGTATTCGCCCCTCACGACCCGACGCTCGGATCAGATGATTCCGGTCGGTGAAGCGGCGCCCATCGCACTTCGGTCACCATGCCACGGCTGAAGCCGGTACGACAAACAGGCTCGTCGACCGGGTCTCACTTCTTTTCGAGTGGCAGCAGCTTGATGTTTTTGTACCAGCATTCGCCGCCGTGGTCCTGCAGACCGATGTAGCCCTTCCGCGGGTGGTTCTTGTAGGCCACGTCGAACTTGTGCTGGCTGCCGTCGGGACGCTTGTTGGGTTCGGTCCATTCGTTCAGGTTCATTCGCGTCACCGCTTCGCCGTTGAGCTCGATCTCGATCAGGTTGTCGCGGCTGGCGACGACGATGTGATTCCACTCCCCGACCGGCTTCATCGCGTTCTTCTTGGGCTTGACCAGATCGTACAGCGCGCCCGTGTCGTGAAACCCGGCTTCTTTCGTGTCGTCGATGGCGATTTCGATGCCGTTGAAGCCCACGTCCTTGCCCTCGCGCGGCTTCAGGGGAAACGTGCGGATGAAGATTCCGCTGTTGCACTTCGGAGCGATCTTGAAATCGAGCGCCAGCTTGTAATCGCCCCAGGCCTTTTCGTGAATCATCATGTACCCGCCGCATTTGTGCGGGTTGATGCTCTCTTCCTCGACCGGCCTCTGCCCGGGCTTCTCGTTGTTCGTCATCCAACCGTTGAGCGTCTTGCCGTCGAACAGCAGGATCCAGCCTTCCTGCTTTTCCTTGTCCGAAAGCTGATTGTCCGCCGCCCGGCAGACGGCAGAAGCTCCGGCCCCCAGAATCACGATCGCCGCGCAAACGCAGAATTTTCGACAAGAGGTGCTGAGCACAGTCAGGGCCTTTCAAAAATGCACTGGAGCAAGGTTGATTCGATCGAGGCAAAGAATTCGACTTCGTGTCCACAATATCCCGATCCCATCAGGCTGGCAACGAAGGCAAATGCAGGTCCCGCCTCTGGTCACCACGAAATTCCGGGCGTCGAAGAGGATGGCCTCGCCGCCGGCGGCTTCTGTGTGCTGGATGGCGTCGCCGGCCGTTCTGAATTCAATCTCGCTGAATCTGAAGTCTCGCAAGCTCGTTTTTCCTTTTGGCGAATTGGTTTCCGCCTTGGAACGAGCAGGCATTTACCTCGGGGGCGCGACGACATCCAGGAGTTTTCCGCTGGTTTCAGCGGGAATAATGAATGTTTCTCAGCGGCCACAGGCCACGAGAAAATGTGCCAGCAATCGACGCGCGAATCGGCCTACATTTGGGCCCGGCCGACGGCATCAACGCTCAGTGGCCTGCGACGGCGCGAGCAGCGTGCGATAATTCCAGATTAGCCTGGCGAGGCGAATACGCTGTAGTGCAGCGTCACAGCGACGATTTCGGGTCGTCGATTTTTGTCGTCTTTCGCGGAGCAAAAGGCAAAATCCCAATTCCAAAATCCGCATCAACCTTCATCCTGGCTTAAGGAAGCGGTTGCCATAATTTGCTCTCGGCTGACCACGGATTAGCGGAAGTCGGCGGCACCACCCCTTCTGAAAGGTCTGGATCATGCTCAAACTGTTTGCAAACCCCCTCGTACCAGTCGCAATCCTCGCGGCATTTTTTTCGACCGATTCCTGGGCTGCGTGGGAACGAGAGGGGAGGTTCCCTTATTTGAACCCGTAGCTCTCGTTCTTCACGTCGAAGTCTTTCTCAGACGGCGCGTCGACGGCCTTCACGTCAAGATAATTGTACTCTTCGACGAGTTGCGGTTCGCGGCCGGCCTTCGTGGGAAATGCGTACTGTTCCGACCGGATCGGCAAATTCGTCTTTTTGTCGAAGTACACGCGTCCCTTATGGAACTTGAGCGGCTCGCGCTGCTGCGGGTGCGCGACTTCGAACATCTGGCAATCCAGTTCGCCGAATTTCGCCTGCGGAAAATGCTGCACGAGCGTGTCGGCGTGCTTCAGGGACTCTTCCCACTCGGTGATGAACACGTCCAGCATTTTCTCCATGCCGATCATCGTGATCGGGTAGCGGTTTTCCTTCATGGCATCGTTGCTGGTCGGGAGCAGCGAAATCGTTCCCATATAAGACAACAGCCCCGACGCTTCCCTGACGTGGAATTTGCCGTCGTTGCGCCCCTCGACGAACAGCACTTCGCGGCCGGGATTGGGGTCGATGTATTTGAGATACACGCTGAACGGCTCGCGGCGGAACTTGAGCGACATCACCTGCCGCGTCAGAGAGTTCTTCTTGACCTGCTCCTGCTTGATGAACGTGCAGGTGTAGTCGGGGAGTTTTCGAAGCGTCTCTCGGCTGGATCGCGCGGCCTCCAGGGCGGGAGCAAGAGTCTTGGCGACTTTGGCGTCTCCGGCGCCGAGGCGGGCGGTCTCGTCGGCCTTATGGGCGACCTTTTCCTTGTCGGGGGCCTTCGCCGCATCGGGTGCTTTTACGGGCTCGCTTGCCGCGGGTTCGTTCGCGGCGTCTTTTGGGGTTTCTTTGGCCGCCTCAGGAGCAGCCGTACCACCCTGTTCGCGATCCCGTTCTTTCTGTTCGCGGCGCGCTCGCCTCGTTTCCTTGTCTTTGGCTTCGAGACCCACACCGGCCGTACAGGCCAGCAGTCCCGCCACAAGGCACGGCACGATCGGCCGGCGAATTCCCTCAGGCACGACTGCTGCCAACCAACCCTTACGGCTCGAACGCATCGCGACACCCCGATTCAACCATCAAAAGAACCGAACTGTAAGATACTATCGGCACCCCCCGCAGAACACGTCCAATTGCCCCGTTCCCGCCCGAAAGTCTTGCCAGCCGGCACCGTTCCGGCCGCACAGTTCGCGCTGCCCGCTTGCCGTAACCCGACGGCAGATCACCCTTTGAAGGCAAAGGATCGGATGCGAACGATTCTCAGGTCCGGGAAAGGCGCGCGGGTTGATCTTGACCTTCCACAGGTCATTTCCGATAGTCCCGCGTCGCGCTGGAAACGCCGTCTCGGCGGCACGACGCAGGGGGCGGGATGGGGCAGCCCGCCGTGAATCCACCCAGGGAAGGGACCGGTTCCATGAAACGGATTCTTAGCGTTGCGTTCATTGTGTGCTACGTCAGCGCTCTGACTTACGGCAATGTGTGCCACCTGCTCAGGCACGGGACCGTCAGCCACACGATGATGTACATGATCGTGTGGGACATGTTCTGCGGGTGGTCGGCCTATGATTCGCGGGTACACCTCATTGCGGAAGGCGAAAGCGAAACCTATTACGACCTCTCCCACCCGCCGTGGGGCGAGCTGCATGCCTTCGGTTACATCAGCCGGGAAAACTACGACCCGTTCAACAGCCACACGGGGACGATCGGGCTGAACGTCCTGAAGCACACGCGCCACGAACCGATCACCCGGATCCTGGTGATCGAGGAATCGTGGCCGAAGAAGCTGAATCTTCCCGACGCCATCTGGAACCTGCGATACGACAACCCAAAAGATCGCCACAGTTACTTTCGCGTTCGCACGATACTGTTGCCCGACGGCACGATCACGAAGCAGCAGGACTCGTTCCTGTCGTGCCAGGCGCGGAAACTGTCGACTGCGAACCCGCGACTCGCTCAGGATGCGTTCAGCGGCCGTCCGCTGTTCCTGAATGAGGGCAACGGCGAAATCGGGCGCGATTTGCCGGTGGGGCCCGGCGCCTCGCGAATTTCCGCGCCCTCCGCCCAATAACCGATCCCCGCAAGGAGGCGCCAGCCATGGCCGCCACATCCGAGGCCCTCAACGGGCGATCTGAATCCGGCTTTAACAAATTCTTTTTCGCGCGGGAAATTCCGTATGGAATGGCCCTGGCGCGGATCTCGCTGCCGCTGGTCTTGCTGGTCGATATCGTCCGCCGCTGGGGATTCTCGCGAGAGATTTACTCGACCGACGGGGCCATCGCCACACTGCACGCAAATTTCGGGCAGCCCGATCTTCTGCCCGAACTGCCGGCGCCGGCCGCCGTGGGGCTGTTCACTCTGCTCGGCGCGCTCTTGGTGACGTCGGCGCTCGGCTGGCGGACGCGGCTGTCGCTGTTCGGGGCCTGCGGGCTGTACGTCTATTTCAGCTTCATGGATTGCCTGAGCACGGTTACCAAATACACCGTCATCGCACAGCACGTGCTGTTTTTGCTGGCCCTTTCGAACTGCGGCGAGCTGTGGTCGGTCGATGCCTGGATCGCGCGGCGGCGCGGAATCCGGCTCGATCTCCGCGCGCCCATTTGGCCGCAGCGCCTGGTACAGATCCTGTTCGGGATGATCTATTTCGGCGCGGGCATCACCAAGATGCACACCGAAGGGTTCTTCACCGGCGATCAACTCGTGTTCTGGATGATGACCTACATCAACAACGAGCATCCGCTGGGAGACCACCTGACTCGTTATCCTCTGATCGTGAGCATTTCGTGCTACACCACATTCATCTGGGAGATCGTCTTTATCTTCACGGTCTTCCAGCAGCGCCTGCGCTGGTGGATGCTCGCCATCGGGACGATCTTCCACATCATGACAGTCTTTACGCTGGGGCTGATCATCTTTCCTGTCGTGATCACGGCGTCGTACCTCGTGTTTCTCTCGGAAGAGGACGTGAAAAAAATCGTCGGCTGGCGGCCGTTCCGCGGGCTGGCACGGTATCTGGTGGACGCGCCCGAGGCAGCCGGTCAATCGGCCGTGTCCCGACCGGCCCCCGCCCGGGGTGCGTTCGGATCGTTCGCCGTGTTTGCCATGACGATGGCCGTGATCTCCTTCGCGGGAATTGAATGCGAATACCTGCTCGACCATTACAAAACGCGCGGCCCTGGCGGGCCCCTGCCGCTGCTGGAAATCGCCCGCGAAGACGTCGAACGCATGCTGGCGCCCGAACAGCCGCTGCGCCAATCCGACAAGCTGATGGCCTTCGATATGGGGAGCGTGCTGGTCGGCGAGCACCTGGCCAGCCACCGCACGCAGTATCACCCGGGAGAAAGATTTGTGGCCCAGGTGTCGCTCAACCCGCCGCACGAAGACATGTGGCTCGAATGCTCGATGTGCGAATCGATGCCGGGGGAGGACGATGAAGAAGGGCGTCTCGTACCGGGCCGGATCCTGTACAAAACCGGTCTGATCATGCTCCGCGAGTCGTTTCGAACGAATTTTCTGTTCACCATCGACAATGGGATCGCACCGGGAGAATACTTCCTGAAGCTGTACAGCGCGAACGAGGAAGTCGCCCGCAAACGGTTTACGGTCCTGCCTGGAAAGATCCGGGCGGCGTCCGCCGACTGAGTGGCCCGAATGGTGCAGAGCACGCCGTCGGCCGCGTCGCAAGAGCGGTGCGCAGAGCCAGACGGGGTGTATCCGTTACCCGGTGTGGCCGACTCAGTTCCCAGACCGCATTTCAGGCAGCCGCGGCATGATTGTCGAAAGGCGTGTCCCGGCCGCTTTGGCGGCGGCCGGGGCACTTTTGCGGACGCGGGCGGCAGGCCTGTGAAGCGGCCTTCAGCGAAAGGGTAGACTTGCCTCGCGGCATATGTCATAACCGATCGGATGAGCTGGCTCTCCGAAAATGCCTGGCCGCTGATCATCTTCCTGGGCCTTGTCGCCGCGGCATGCGTGGCTGTCTGGTCGTCGCAGAAGCGCGGCCGCTGGCTGATCGGCGCCGTAGCGGCGGCGGCGGCGGCCGTCGTCGTCTTCTTCGTCGAACGCCAGATCGTTACCGAAAGCGAGCGTGTCGCAGAGCAGGTTCACCAGCTCGTCGACGCGTTTACGAAGAAAGATCGCGACCGTACACTGGCGTTCTTTTCCGCACAGGCGCGCGATCTGCGGGCTAATTGCGAAACGGCGCTGACTTGGGTGGACTTTCCCAATGGCCTCGACATTAAAGACGTCAACATCAAGATGTCGAACGAGAATACTCGAGCCATTTCGCATTTCCGCGCCAATGGCACCGTCTCGTATCGCGGCATGGGGGCCAGCCACGCCGCCTCGCGGTGGGAAGTCACCTGGCAGAAAGAAGCCGGGCAGTGGAAGATCGTCGAAGTCCAGCGACTGCATCCCTATAAGGATGAGAAGTGGGACATCTTTGAGCCCCGGCAGAATTAGCCCCGGCGGAATCAGTAATTCACGTCGTACCAGTTTTCACGGTAAAACGTGCGGTCGCTGCTCGTCCCGTTCTGCAGCGTATAGTTGTTGAAGCGCCAACCCCCGCGAATGGCAAACCGCGGATGGGTTCCCACCCACGGCTCGGCATAAGTCGAGCGGCTCGGCGGTGAGTCGTCCAGAAGGCCGGGTCCGGCCACGTGGCTGTAGTAAGAACGGCGGAAAATCCAGTCTGCCGCGTCGGCCCGGTTCGATGCTTCACACAGTCCGAACAGGCAAATCCCCAGTCCCACCGCCTTCAGCACCTGACGCCGCATAGTTCCCTCGACCGGCACGTTGCGTTTTCGAAACGTTTTCGGCGAGATTTCCCGCCAGGAGCAGATTCCGCAAATCCCGCGCCGTGGCCGGGTTTATTCCAGACGCCAGGTGCGGTTCGCCGATTCGCCCAATCGTCGGCGGTCGGTCAGGTCGAAGTGCAGCGGGGTCAGCGTGACGAAGCCTTCGGCGACTGCTTCGACGTCGGTCCCCGGTTCGAGCGTGTGGTGCTGGCCGGCCACCGTCATCGTCCAGAAATAGGGGCGGCCGCGCGGGTCGATTCGTCGCTCCATCGCCTCGCCGTACCGGCCCAGCCCCATCGGCACCGTTTTCACGCCGACGGGCCAGCCGGGCCGCAATTCAGGCAGGTTCAAGTTCCACAGTCCACCCGGGCGCGTTTCACTTTCCAGGATCTGTTCGATGAGCCCCGTCGCAATTTGCGCCGCAGGGACGTAATCGGGCTTTTCGCTGGACGTCAGCGAGACGGCCACCGACGTAATCCCGAAAAAGGCGCCCTCGATGGCGCCGGCCACAGTGCCCGAATAGAGGACGTTGATTCCCGTGTTGGCCCCCGCGTTGATTCCGCTCACCACGAGGTCGGGGGGCGTGTTGCAAATTTGCAACATCGCCAGCTTGACGCAATCGGCGGGGCTCCCCCGCACGGCCTTCCCGAACAGTCTGCCATGGCGGAAGACATCGTGCGCCAGCAGAGGCTCCAGATAGGTAATCGAGTGGCTGACGCCGCTCTGCTCCACGCTGGGCGCCACGATGTCGACCGTTCCCATGCGCAACAGGGCGTCGTGCAGCGCTTCCAGTCCCTGAGCGTAAATGCCGTCGTCGTTCGTGAGCAGGATGCGCATTCTGGCTACCGGGCCCACGCCGGTACCTGGAACAGTTCGGCGACGCGGACCTGGAATCCCGGCAATACCGATCCGCCCAGCAATTCCTGGTGTTCGGAAAGACGCTGGCCCCCGCGTCCCTGTTCCACGGCATGAACCTGCTTCTCTTGAGGATCGAGCACCCACACCACGGGAACGCCCCAGTTCAGCCAGCCGCTGACCCGCTGGTCGAAGTCCCGCCGCCGATCGTTCGTTGACGCCACCTCGACGACGAGTGTCGGACACGTTTCCGTCAGCACTTTGTCGCTCTCGGCGAACATCGGCCCGCTCGTGAAATACGACACCGCCGGGAACAGCAGCGTGTCGGGCCGACGACTCAGCAGAAAGCCCAGCTCGAAGCAGGCATATCCCTCGCGGTTGGCCTGCGTGTGCCGGGCCAGGGCTTTGCTGAAATTGAGCACAGCGGTCCCATGCTCGATCGTCGGCGGAGACAGCGTGACGAGCTTCCCCGACACCAGTTCGACCCACCTCCCGCCGTCAGGCAGCTCTTCCCGCCCGGCTACAAATTCTTCGGCAGTCATCAGGTCTGAAGGCGGCATGAACCAATTCTTTTCGGAAAGCACCGGGCTGATTCCGACGAATAACTCGGGACCAGCCAGACTCTGATTTTACCCGGCGTCATCTTGAATTGGCAGTTTCCCGGCACACGTCGTCGCCCTAGAATAGCAGTATGCGAATCGTCTTGATCGGCGCTGGGGGGCAACTGGGGACGGCGCTTTCGGCGAGGCTGCCGGGCGATGTTGTTCCGCTCGGTAGCGCGGACCTCGACATCTCCGAGGCGAATCGGGTTCGTCAGGTCGTTTCCGACCGGCGCCCGGAACTGGTCATTAATACGGCGGCCTACAATTTCGTCGATCGGGCGGAAGACGAATTCGATCATGCCGAGGCCGTTAATGCGTCCGGGCCGAAATACCTCGCGGAAACGTGCGCCGCTCTGGAAATCCCCCTTGTGCACGTGAGCACCGACTATGTCTACGGCGAGGCCGGCGACCGGCGCATTCCCTGGAAGGAAACAGATCATCCCCATCCCACCAGCCGATACGCCCGCAGCAAGCTGGCCGGCGAAGAATTCGTGCAAGCCGCTTGCACAAAGCACTTTGTCATTCGCACGTGCGGACTTTACGGGCGCGCCGTTTCGCCTGGCAAGGGAAACTTTGTCGAGACCATGTTGCGGCTGGGTCGCGAACGAGGGGCCGTATCGGTCGTGGACGATCAATGGTGTGCGCCGACGTCCGCGGCTGACCTGGCGGGCGCGATCGCCGATCTGATCCAAACGCGCCACTTCGGGCTGTATCACGCCACAAATTCCGGCAGCACGACATGGTGTGATTTTGCACGCGAGATTTTCCGCCTCGCGAGCATGGCGGTGAGCGTGACACCGATCACGACGGAACAGTTCAAGGCGAAGGCCGCGAGGCCCAGGTATTCCGTGCTCGACTGTTCGAAGCTGGCCGCGGTTGTCGGACGGCCGATGCGGACGTGGCAGGAGGCGCTGGAAGAATATTTGTCGACACGATGAACGTCGTAATGCTGGAAACGACCCCCCTTACGAAGGGGGGGAATACACGATTCGCTTGCGGAAACGATACGAGTGAATCAGTTGCCGCTGGTTGAAGAACTGACGCCCGCACCGGACGTTTCTTCGGCGCTCCGCGCGCTGCGGGACCTGCCTGGCGTGATTCTGTTCGACAGCGCCCGGCGTGGCATTCCGACGGGGCGCTATTCGTTCCTGGCGGCAGATCCATTTCACTTCGAAGTGCTGCCGAATGCTGCGCCGGCGTCAAACGATCCGCTGGCCGACCTTGAACGCAGACTGTCTGAGTACCCGGTGGCCGCCGTTGCCGGCCTTCCGCCCTTTCAGGGAGGCGTCGCGGGAATGATGTCTTACGAGCTCAACCGCGCCTGGGAGCGAATTCCCGGCTCGCGCTGCGACGAGTTCGATCTCCCCTCGCTGGCCGTGGGGCTCTACGACTGGGTCATCGCCTGGGATCACGAGCAGTCGCGGGCCTGGATCATTTCTCACGGCTTCCCGGAAACCGATCGGGCCCGCCGAACCGACCGCGCGGCCAATCGGCTGCGCTTAATTCGCGACCGTCTGTCGGCTGAGATACTGTGCAATCGAGACATGCGGCAGGCCCCAGGAGATATCCGGCGACTCCCCGTCGAACAATTGTCGCCGCAGTGGCAAGTTCCGGGGCTGGAAGGGCTTCTGAGCAATTTCTCGCGTGACACCTACCTGCGCGCCGTCGAGCGGGCCATCGAGTACATTTACGCCGGCGATATTTTTCAGGTCAACCTGTCGCAGCGGCTGCTGTATCCCGCACCGGGCGATCCGCTCGAATTGTATCTGCGTCTGCGCGAGTGTAACCCTGCTCCTCTGGCCGGTTATTTCGCGCACGACGACTGGGTCGTGGCCAGCGCGTCGCCCGAACGGTTCGTGCGCGTCGCCGGGGGCGAAGTCGAAACCCGCCCGATCAAGGGGACCCGCCGCCGCCGCAGCGGGCCCGAGGCAGACCTCTTCACGCGCGACGAGCTGCGCGAAAGCGATAAAGACCAGGCCGAGAACGTCATGATCGTTGACCTCCTGCGCAACGACCTGTCGCGCGTGTGCGCCGCAGGAACGGTTCGCGTCCCCGAATTGTGCCGGGTCGAATCTTACGAAACGGTCCAGCACCTGGTCTCCGAAGTCCGCGGGAAGCTCCAGCCGGGACGGACTGCATGGGACCTGTTGCGGGCCGTCTTTCCCGGTGGTTCAATCACCGGCGCGCCCAAGGTGCGCGCAATGGAGATCATTTCGGAGCTCGAACCAACGGCCCGGGGCCCCTACTGCGGCAGCCTGTTCTACATTGGTTATGATGGAACCGCCGACAGCAGCATCCTGATCCGCACGTTCACTATCCGGCGGGGTTGGATCCAATGCCCCGTCGGCGGGGGAATTGTCGCCCAATCGGATCCGGCCGCCGAATATGAGGAAACACTGGTGAAGGCCGAGGGAATGCTGAGGGCGCTGCGCTAGGTGCGGAGTTCGGAATGATCTTACTCATCGATAACTACGACAGCTTCGTCTACAACCTGGCGCGGTATTTGATCGAACTCGGCTGCAAGACACTCGTCGTGCGAAATGACGCCGTGACAGTCGCCGATGTGGTTCGGCTGGAGCCGCAGGCGATCGTGATCTCGCCGGGGCCCTGCACGCCGTATGAAGCCGGGATCAGCATGGACCTGATCCACGAGTTGGGGCCCCGCGTGCCGATTCTCGGGGTCTGCCTGGGGCACCAGGCGCTCGCGGCGGCGCTCGGCGCGCGCATCGTGCGCGCACCCGAGCCGGTCCACGGACGTACGTCTCTCATCCATCACGACAGGATGCGGCTGTTTGCGAGACTCGCCAATCCGTTGTGCGCAACCAGATATCATTCGCTGATTGTTGATGAAGCCACGTTGCCGGCTGAATTGCGCGTCACGGCTCGCACCGTCGACGGGCTGCCGATGGCGCTCGAACATGCCGAGTGGCCGGCATTCGGCGTTCAGTTTCATCCGGAATCCATTCTGACTGAGTCCGGACATCGGCTGATCGCCAATTTCCTGGAAATTGCTGGCATCGCCGCCAAGTCCATTCCACCGGGGGATTCGCCGGGCGATGTCGTCAAACCCCCCAATTCGGCAGATGTCTGGTGGGCGACACCGGCTCTGTTCGCCTCCGAAGCCTTCGCCGCCGAGTCTCCGTTGCCGCCGCAGGAGTGAAACATGACTCGTCGAAACTGTCTCGCGCGGTTCGCGCTGTCTTGCGCCTGCGTCGTCGCGGTGCTGAAACACGCCGGCGGTCTGCCCGCGGCGCCTGATGCAGATCCGATCGGTCCAGGAACCGATCGGCTGCGCATCATCGTTGAGACCGACGCGGGTGGCGATCCGGACGACGAACAATCGATGGTGAGGTTCTTGTTGTACGTCAACGAATGGGACGTCGAGGGGATCATCGCCACGCGCCCGGTCGCTCGCGACGGCGAGAACCTGAATACCGAGCGGACCGGGCTGGGGATTCTCCGACGGATGCTGAACGCGTACGAGGAATGCTACCCCTATCTGCGGCAGCATGACGAGAAGTTTCCGCCGCCTGATTTTCTTCGTGAAAAGACGGTGGCGGGATACGACGGCGACGCGGGCGTCTCGCTGATC
>JACQFH010000651.1 GCA_016200145.1 Planctomycetia bacterium
CCGCGATCTGTCCCCACAGCACCAACTCCGCAGTGACCAGCACCGTTGACTCGCTCCTGCGGGGAGAAGGTATCAAAAAGGCCAATACGACGATTCTCGTCAATGGGTCGCCCGGTGAAGTCGCCGCGGCCCGGACGAGCGACGAAATTTCGGTTCAGGTGACGATCGCGGCGTCGGATGTGTCGATCGTTCCAAGTTACTGCTATCTGACTGGCAAGCTGCAGGGCTCGTTCTCACTTCGGCTGCAGTAAGCGGAAATCACGACATGAGATCTCGATCGAACGAACGACATCACAAGAGCCCGCGCACGCGAACCAGGCAGCAGGCCGGCCGGATGCGGCATGGAATCGGCCGGCGCGGCGCAGCCGTTGTTGAGCTGTCGCTGTTGACACCGCTTTTGGCCGTGCTCCTTCTGGGAATCTGCGAGCTGGGACAGGGACTGTGGGTCAACGCGTGCCTGTCCGAGGCGGCCCGCATCGGCTCCGAAACAGGAGCCCGCCCCGGTTGCTGCAATGCGGACGTGATTGCTGACGTCAACGGCGTCCTGAAGAACAATGCCATTCCGACAGGTTCCACAACGATCACCATTCTGGTCAACAATCAGACCGGAAACGTGGCCGCCGCGCGGAAAAACGACAAGATCACCGTGACGGTCGCAGTTCCCACGGCCAAGGTCGCATGGACGAAATCATTCAGCTTCCTGGGCTCCAATTCCACTCTGTCACAATCGGGATCCATGCTCAAACAGGGCTAGTCCCGTACCTCTGCGTCACGTCAATTCCCATCACTCGAGTTCCACATCCGGAGTCGTCTCATGCTGTCGGTCAAGCCAAGTCTCTCTCAAGCCCGTAAACCCCGCCGGGGCGCGATCACCGTGTTCGTGGCCCTGATGCTGATCGTCATCTTCGCGGCGACAGCATTGTGCATCGACATCGGTTGGACAACCCTCACGAAAAGCCAGTTGCAGACCGCGGCCGATGCCGCCGCGGCCGCGGGCGCAGGACAGCTTGGCGAGAACTATGCTGCCTACTCGACTCCGCGCCAGCCGAACAAAGCCGGGTTGATCGCGCAGGCCATCCAGGACACCGATCGCTACACCGGGATGTACGGGTCGTACAACAGCGCCGGCGGCGTGAAGTCGCTGTCGATTCTCGCAGGCGACATGCAGGTCGGTTTCACCGACGCGCACGGAAATTACCAGGCGTCGGGCTATGCGGGCTATCCCAATACGATTACCGTCGTCGCCCGCCGCGACGCCAGCGCCAATGCTCCGCTGCCACTGTTCTTCGCGCCGCTGCTGGGGAAGAAGACGCAGGACCTTTCGGCCACGGCCTCGGCGACGATCTACACCGGCTTGATCTCCGGATTTGATCCGAACGGTGGCGGCGTCAGCACGGGCGGCGAATTCAATGGAGGTGGCGGTGGCGGCTGGGGCGGCGGTTATTGGAGCTCGGGCGACGGCTTTGATTGCGGCCTGCTCCCTGTGGCGTTCGACGTGAACACCTGGACGCAGTTTTTCTCCACCGGGCTCTCGTCGGATGGAACCGTCCACACCGACAGCACCGGAGCGGCTCAGATCCAGATCTATCCCAATCCGCACAACTCGCCGGGCAATTTCGGACTGCTCTGCATCGGCGCGTGGACGAACGCCACGCCGGATTACTCAAACTGGATCCTGAACGGCCCCAGCGCCGGCGACCTGCAGGCGCTGTGCGACGCCGGCTCCTTCCCGGTCAGCCTGCAGTCGCCCAAACCCTGGAAGGGAAGTCCCGGCCTCCGGTCGACCCTGGGCGGCGACTTCGCCTCGATCATCGGGCAGCCCCGCCTGCTGCCCCTGTTTCAGCCGGCATCAGTGAGTCCCTACCAGGCGGCTTCTGGCAACGGCAGCAACACCACGTACGCCATCGTGGGGTTCGTCGGAGTTACGGTCACCGAAGCAACCGGCAGCGGCAACAACCTGACGATCTGCGTCAAGCCGTGCGACGTCACTGATCCAACGGCCGTGTTCGACCCGAGCACTGTCTACCCGGTCGGCGCCGAACCGTCGTCGCAGTTTCCAAGCTTCACGCACCCGGTGCCCAAGTTCACCCGCTAAGTCCGAGACAACTGCACAGTCACAAGTCACCATTCCAACCGGGAGAATCCTTCAATGTCGCGTCTTGCTTTTCGAGTTGTCGTCGCGCTGTTCGCGGGCCTGGCGTTCAGCCTGCCGGCTGAAGCGCAGACGATCGGCAACTCGATGGTCGGCTTTCTCAATTCCAAACTGAACGCTCGCGTCGGCGGCGGCGAGTGTTCAGACATGGCGGCCGAGGCGCTGCGCGTGGGGGGCGGTGAATTTGTGCCCTACTACCTCGGCGCCGATTCCCCGAGCTCGGGCGACTACGTGTGGGGAACGCTGGTCACCGTCATCTCGTATTCAAACAAAGTCTGGTCGGACTCGAATCCCACGGCGGCCGTGCAGCCGGGCGATGTTATCCAATATCGCAATGCCACGATCTCGAAGGTGTCGTACGCCCATCACACGTCGGTGGTGAACACGGTAAATACGGGGACGTCCACGACGGCCAGCCGGCCCACATCCGTCTTTCAGCAGAATTTCAATAAAGTCCGCACCGTCCAGTCGGCCGCCATCGACACCACCAAACTGACCGCCGGCTGGATCCGCATCTATCGCCCCATCGCCCGCCAGGATGCGACGAACCGGTGGCAGATTTCGATCGTCAACAATGCCTCCACAGCGCAAACGGCGACGATCATGGTGGGGACGTCCACGATCAGCACGTTGAACTTCACGGCGGCGAATACGGCCGGGAGTTACATCCGCTATTACTGCTCGACCGACGGCACGCTCCCCTGCGTCGTGTTGAGCAACGGCCAGTCCCTCTTTTTCGAGAACGCCAAAGGGGATGCCATTTACAATCCCACGTCCAATAGCATCGGAATTCAGAAGCTGTCTCCCTAGTTTCCATTTTGTCCCCAGCGGGACGGCGAGCGATCCATGCAACACTCAACCAAGCGAACGAAAATATTCGTCAATCGACGGATTCAAGGGCGGATCCTCGCGCGGATGGCCAAATACTGGGTCGTCTATAATCTGGTCCTGTGGCATGCCCTGTTTCTCATGGATTTCCAGCGTCAGGGAATTCCCGGGATGACCGACCAAGGCCCGCGGATGGGTCTTCTCGATTACTATGTCGAATTCGCCGCGAGCCACTCGCTGCTGCTGGTGCTGTCCGCCGCGCTGCTTCCGATCGTCCTGTGGGACATGCTGAAGCTCTCGCACCAGATTGCCGGGCCCCTCGTGCGATTTGGAAATTCGCTGCGGAAAATGACCGCGGGTGAGCCGGTCAGCCAGATTCAATTGAGGCCCGGTGACCTGCTCGGTGATTTTCAGGAAGCGTTCAACGAGTATCTCGCGAGCGGGCGGGTAATCGTTGACGCCACCGCACTCACGGCTGCGAGCCCGGCTGACTCGCCTGAACCGGCCCTGTCAACCACGGCGACCTGATAAAGAGTCGCCCATGGGTGCAATTACGGGCGGAAATTCAGCGAGCGAAATGCACTGCCGGTCGAGTCCCGGTACGACGAATAGGGATCGACCGCCGCCGGCAATTGACCGAACGATTCCCCGAACATCGAGCCTGCCATCGGGCCCATCATCAGCGGCGTGTGGGGGTCGAACATGTTGATGTTTCGCTTTTCGAGCAGCGTCCCCTGCGCCTCTTCCAGCCGCGCCAGGAGGGAATTGTAGCGGGCCAGCGACTGGGCTGCGCTCGTGAACGCATCGATGTAGGCCTGCACCGACTGCTGGTAGTCGTTCAGGACGACAGTCAGCAGGCTTTGCTGGGCGATGCCCCCCTGCGGAGCAGGAGGCGGGTTTTCGAATCGCACTGCCGCGCCGGCCATCCATTCCTGCGTCTGCCCGACCCGCGTCGTCGCCAGGTCGAATTCGACCCAGGCGCGGTCGAGCTCGCGGGAAATCTCGGCCAACTGGTAGCCCGCGTTTTCGGTGATCTGTTTCAGTCCCGCCCGCTCTCTTGCGCGTTCCAATTCGCTGGCGCGCAACGTGGCCCGTGCGGCGCGCAGCCCGAGCGGCACTGAATAGAAGGCCCCGAGCGACCAGTCGTTGAATTTGAAATCCGACATCTGGCTGAGGGCCGTATCCAGACGGTCAGACAGCCCCGTCGTGCGCCACAGTCCCTGCACGTCGAGCTGCGGCTGAGCCTGGTTCTCGGCCACCCGGACGCCAATGTCGCGGATCTGCACGGCTAACTGCTGCTTGATCAGGTCGGGCCGCTGCCGCAGCGCCAGGTCGAGGGACTTTTCGGCGTTCACATAGAACCGCTCGCGAACCGGCGGATCGATCGGCTGAAACCCGATGACGTCAAACCGCGAGACCCCCATCAGGTTGGCCAGCCGGAACTGCTTGTTCGCGACGTCGGTCGCCATTTGCACGCGCTTCTGCTGGATCTGATTCTCAAGCATGCGGGATCGCGCCACCTCCCCTTCGGTGACGATTTCGTTTTCGAGCCGGACCTCTTCGATGCGCACCGCCTCTTTCAGGAGCGGCAGCAGAAAATCAATGGCCTGCAGGCTGGCGTGGGCGGCGTGCAGGTCCCAGTAGGCTTCCTCGACCCCGCGCACCTGGGCCAGGATGGCCTGCTTGACGTCGAGGATCGACTGATCGCGTTTCAGCCGGGCGACGCGGATCGGCGCCATATTGACTTCCGCGCCGGCCCCCTTCAGCAACGGTTGCTGCACCGAGAAAATCAACTGGGCCGTATACGCCGGATTGAATCCCGATGAGCCCGCGGGATAAAACAGATATCCCAGCGGCGGATTGTACGCAGCCGAGATCGAGCCGCCCGTGACCGTCGGTTTCGTCAGCGCGCCGAACAGGTTACCTTCGTCCTGCCGCGGGTTATAGATAATCCCCGGCCCGAAGTACGAATTGGGCGGCTGGTTGATCTGGCTGCCGATATAGCCCCCGGTCAGTTGGGGATCGAATCGCGCCTGCTCATTGCGAAGTCGTTCTTCACTGGCGGGAA
>JACQFH010000001.1 GCA_016200145.1 Planctomycetia bacterium
AGCGAACGCCGTCCCGCCGCCGAATTCGGGCGCCGCCCAGGCCCGTTCTCCAGGGCCGGCCGACGTCAGCACGGCCAGGTTCGGGATTTCGGCCCGTTCGATTTCGCCCGGCACCCGCTCGGCAAACCGATTGTCGAGGATGCCCAGCCGCCAGTCCGACCTGATCCGGCAGCAGTCGAGCGCGAGCAGTTTCGTCGCATCGCGAAATCGGGGTTCCTGCCGGATGGCCTTCAAGACGTCGGCCAGCGGCAGCCACGTGGCATCATCGAGGGGATCCGACTCGGCCAGCAACAGGCACGCCTTGCCTTCGTGGTTCACGACCCCGTGGGCGCTGATGTAGATGATGATCGACTTGCGCGAGAACGCACTTCCCCCCGGCTTCACTTCCTGAAGTTTTCTCGTGAAGGCTTCGATAAATTCCTTGATCGCGGTCTTTTCGCTGGCCACGCCCACCATGCGAAAGTCGGCCGTGTCACTTTCCAGTTGGACGAACCGCTCGATGTCGGCCAGCGCCGTCATGTTCTGCGGAATCCGCGGGTCTCGGTAGGCACTGACGGCGACGGCCACCAGGGGCACGCGCGAGGGGACGCTCAGCAGCAGCCAGACGATCCCCCCCAGCAGCACCGTGAACAGGCAGGCCAGGGTCCACAGCTTGATGCGTCGGCCGAACAGAAATCCGAAGAACCCCCCGGTCCGCCGGTAATAAGGCGACGCGCCCGACGCGCTGCCTGCCGGAGCGGCCTCGGCTTTTTTGCGCCAACTGGCCTTGCCGGGCCGCGGCGCCGGGCTGGAGTGACCCTCGGGGTGCGCCGGCCGGCGGGCGGACTCGCCGCGTCCGCCATCACCCGGGCGTTTCTTCCCCCCTCCGTCACCTCCCTTTCGCCAACCCATGCCCCGCTTCCTTGCCACCGCGCAAACCGGCGGTTTCAAAATTCGATCGCAACGAAACGCCCGACGCGCCCCAGTTAATCAGCCCCTCGCGTCGTTTGCAAGCGATCCCCGTTGCCGATGCCGGCGATATCGGTCGCCGCCGCCCCCTGCTGATTTCGCGCACCGCGCGAACTCTTGTTTTGTCCACAAAACCGACTTACAGTCGAATCCAGATCTGCTTTTGACGGCACTGCTGGAACAGTGAGAGGTCAGATGAAATTGCGACGCCGAGATTTCCTGCGCGCGGGCGGCTGCGGAATCGTTTCGTTTATTTCGTCGCCGCTCTGGGCTCAACCGGACGGCAAGGACGGCTCCCAGTCAGCTCCCCGAGTGGTGCTGACATGGGGAACCAACGGTTCCGGCGACGGAGAGTTCGATGTACCAATCGCAATCGCGGTGAACCAGAAAAGCGAGATTCTGGTGACAGACTTTCGACAGGGAAACGCGGAAGCGAAGTCGCGCGTGCAGCGATTCGATCAAGAGGGGCGGTTTTTAGGAAGCTTCGAGACCGACGCCATGCCCGGGGGATTGGCCGTGGGCAAAGACGGCTTCTTGTATGTCACGCATATGATGAAGCACAAAGTTGCCGTTTACGATCCGGCCGGCAAATTCGTCAGAGAATTCGGTACGAAGGGATCCGCGCCCGGGGAGTTTGACCAGCCTGGCGGTATCGCCTTTGGCCGAGATGGATCGGTCTATGTCGCCGATCAGGCGAATCGACGAGTGCAGCGACTATCACCGCAGGGCGAGCCCATGAGCGCCTGGGGTAAGTACGGCACTGCGCCCGGCGAATTTGGTGGAAATTCGCATCCCAAAGGCCGTGGTGGCGGGCCGCACTTTCTCGCCTTCAACAGCCACGGTGATCTCCACACCACGGAGGCGTCCGTCGGTCGAGTGCAGAAGTTCAAGCCTGACGGCACATTTCTTCTCGCATGGGGCGACAACGAAGTGGGGCCTGGCCATTTTGGTGGCCACAAGACAATGCCAGGTCCCCTTGCCATCGCGGTCGACCACAAAGATCAGGTGTGGGTGACCTCGACGAACCACTACGTACAACAGTTTACCGCGGAAGGGCGCTTTCTTCAGAGAGTGGGCGGAGAAGGATCGGAACCGGGCGAATTTGAGCTGCCACATGGTCTGGCATTCGACAGTCAACATTATCTCTATGTTGCCGATGCACGGAACTCCCGGATTCAAAAGCTGGCCGTTTGAGCAACTCGAACGCCCAGCATGTTGCGGTGTGTCGAATGGCGTCGCCCCTGGGGCCGCCTCAAAGGCCAGGCTAAGAGCGCGAATGCCGATTAGTGGGTCAGGGAATTCCCAATCGGTCTCGACTCCTGCTTCTCGGATGCAGGGATTCCAGTCCAGATCACCAGCTTTGGCGATGCGCCCTTCAGCTCGGCGATTCCGGCATCCGATACCTGAGTTTCGTCGAGGGAGAGCCATTTCAAATTGGCCAATCCCTTGAGATTTCGTAGGCCAGCATCGGTTACCCTGGTTTGGCTGAGCCAGAGTTTTCTTAGATTGGTCAGACCTTTCAGGTGTTCGAGCGCTGCATCGTCAACCTGAGTGTTGATGAGAAAGAGGACTTGCAGCCGGGGCAGACCAATCAGGTGAGCAACGCCGATCGCGGAAACCTGCGTGTCGCAGAGAAGAAGGCTCTCCAGTCGCGTCAGGCCCTTCAGGTAAACGAGTCCAGCATCGGTGACCCTGGTCTTGTTGAACGAGAGGTGGGTCAGCTCCGTCAGACCCTTCAAATGGACTAAACCGGCATCTGTCACGTCGGTTTCGTCAAGTTCGAGCTCTTTTAGATTCCTGAGCCCGGTCAGACTTGCCAGCCCCGAGTCGGTTACCCGCGTGCCCTCGAGCCAGAGTTGTTCCAAACTCGTCATCCTTTTCAGGTGAATGAGCCCGGCATCGGTCACTTGCGTATTGCGGAGGGAAAGCCATTTCAAATCGGGCAAATGACCGAGGTGACGCAGTGTCGCATCGTTGGCGGGAGTGTCTTCGAATATAATCACCTTCACTTCGTCGAACATCAGCATTGTTTCACTACCGACCAGCGAGCGCAACCAACGCGGACCTGTCGGTGTGGTTTCCACAATGGGGTTCAACTCTTCAATTTCGCGGATCGCAACAAGTTGCTGGTATCCGCGGATGCATCGCCAGGCGCAGCAGGCACCGAGAACGACAACCATCACCACGAACATCCGCACCGACACCGGAATCCAGCGCCGGCGACGCGGCGGCTTGTCGACCGCGGGAATCGTCAAACTGGTTGCCGGAGTTTGCATGCTGTCAGCTTACCGGGCGGCCGAATCGGAATGAATGCCAAATACCGGCCTTGGACTTAGTGCCATCCATAACCTGCGAACCATTTCTTGAAAAAAATCGGGGCTTCGCGTTTTGAAAGCCCTGGCCGCTGGCTGGTTGCGTCTGCGGCCGTGGCGTAACGATGGCCGGAACGAATCGACTAAATGGGTGGCGCCTAGCAGGCGGCACCGATGCCGATCGCCACGATCGCCCGGAAAGAAGGTCGAAACCCGCGCCGGTCTGGATGATCACCGCTTTCCAGGGACTCAGGTCCGTTGGCAGTCTCGCCTTCGAGACGCTTGATGCGATCAAGAATGGCCTTCTTTTTCGATGCGCCCTGCATGACGCTATCGTACCTCACGTCAAGTCGAAATGAATCCCAGTCACAAGCGTATGAACGCCCTGCTGGCATTCCGGGCGCGGGCGGTTCCTCAGAAGGGCTCGAGGCCGGCGGTCATTGTCGTCACAAACTCGCGCACGTCCGACCGCGCTGCGTGGCGCTCGAGGTGCGGAAAGCCTGCCCAGCGGAAGCAGTGGCGCAGATAGTCGACGAACGGCGAGTTGTGTTCGTCATCAGCGAATATGGGGTCGACGCCTTGGAACGGCAGCTCGATCCGGTAGGGGCCGCCACGTTGTGGCTTACGGCCTGTCGGCGGCGACCCTGTTGATGATGAAATCCACAACCGGCTGCAGTTCTTTCGGAGCGAGTGGATAATGCCGCTCGCCTTCCTTGATGATCACGGTGATCTGCCCGCCGAGTTCCCGGTAGCGCTTCTCGGCGACCCGCGTCTGGCTTTCGAGCCACGGGTCGAGGCTGCCGCAAACGTGGAAGAGTTGCACACCCGCTTTGGCCAGCGGAGCCAAATCGTCGAGCGGTTGCGTCTTAAACATGTTGCTGCGCAGGACGGGATTCTCGCCGTAGATGCAACTGACTTTGTCCGGGTTCGCGATGGCCCAGGCGTAGACTTCCCCGGCAGCCCGGCCGGCGCCTTCCATGACCGGCTTCGTGGAAAAGCCCTGGTCGATAAGGAATTTGTAAGCGGCGTTCCATTCCTGCAGAACCGTGACATTGGGGTCCCGGGGGCGAGGGGCGGTGACGATGTGAAAGCCTTTGTCCAGCAGGGCCAGATCGACCACAGCATCCCGGGTGACGGAGTCTGCGCGAAGCAGCCACGGCTTTCCAGGAGCGGTCCTCTGCGGCGCAATGACGGAGACGGTGCCCGTCGTGCCGTCAGGTTTGAATTGATAACGGTCGTAGGAATCCGAGAACAACGGTCCGCGACAGGTGATGTACGTCTCTTCTGTCGGAAAGTTCCGGTAACTGTTCTCGACGCCGTAGAACGAAGACCTGGTGAATTCCTTGCCGGCGAAAGCAGGTGAGTCCCGACTGGCCGGCGAACAGCTTCGCACAATGAAATCCGCGATGAGCGTCGGATCGCGCAGGCTGTGGGGATGGTGCCCCGCGCCGTCCTTGATCATCACCGAGATCCGGCCTCCCAACTGTTGATAGATGCTCTCCACGGGCAGCGTGTGATTGCCAGTCAAGGGATCGAGGCTGCCGCAGATGTGCAACAGTGGCACGTCGCGCTGGACCAGTTCGCCGAGCCTCATCAGACTCTCGCGCGTGATCAGGGGATTGTCGGCATAGATGCAAGAGACTTTGTCGGGGTTCGTGGTGGCCCACGTGAATGCGTTGCGCCCACCCCCGCTCATCCCGATGAAAGCCGGCTTTTGGGAAAGCCCATGCTTTTCGGTGAGAAACGTATACCAGGCATCCCACGGCTTGGCGGCATCGGACTGGATGAAGCCGATGTGAAAACCTCGCTTGAGCAGCTCAATCTCAGCCTGTGGCTCGTGGTTGAAGTAACGGCCTCGCCAGGACCAGGGTTTTCCGGGGGCCGCGTCCTTCGGAGCGACCACGACGCACCGCAACTGCCCTGGCACTTCGCCATTGATCCCGTTTCCTTCGTCCGGGGAAGCCTTGATCGGCTGGACGGTCAGCGCAGCCTCGTCCATCAGGAAGTCGAAGCGGTCGAACCCGTGCCAGGCAGTCTTTTCACCGGTGAAGGTCACGTGTGCGTCGGCTGCGACACTGCGCTGCGAATGGTGAATGACAGCAGCGATTGCGGTCGAAGCAAGCAGCAGCCGGAACGATCTGAATTTCATGGTGTTCAGCCCTCGGTCGAAGGGTGGCCATCCCGCCAGTCACTCTACCGAGTCGATCGCCCAGAGGGTACGACCAGGTTACCATCCAAGATTTGTGCCGAGGCGACGCGCTGCGTTTGATTACGAGATCATCCACAGATTGGCGCAGATTTCCACAAATTAAGATGGAATGCCTGGCGACTTCAATCCGCGAGAATCTGAGTAATCTGTGGATTCAGCTGTTTCGTTGAGTGATTCCTGCTCAGCCTTCGTCTGCAATCCATAGGCACGAGCGCCTGCTGATGGAGCAGCGCTTCCCCCAGGAGCAGGACGCCCAGCTCCTGTTCGAGTTCGGCAAGCTCGCCCTGGCACTTCGCCATGAGAGTCTCGCCGATCTTCGCCCGCTCGGTCAACTGCTCGTCCCGGTAAGCAGAGCTGGCACACCGCTTCCTGACGGGCGCGGCTCTGGGCGATTTATTTTCCGCGAGCGTGAAATGATCCGCTGCACAGTTGAACTGCGCGCAAGCGTGCCGGGCCATCGCTCGTCGCTATCGGGCCATCGCGGCAGCCGGCGTCTGCTCGAAGATGCCTTTGCACCGGCGGGAGAGGGGGAAGTCGTTGCGAACGCCCAGGCCCGATGTCTCTTGTTTGGCATCCACGATTTCCGCCATGTCTCTCAAATTGAAGGCGGGCCATTTCGCTTCGAGCGCCAGAAGCTGTTCCAGCCCCTGGAAGCACTGCCGCATCTGATCGGGCAGCAGGGCCGAGAGCGCCACCGCCGCGACGGCCGTGTTTGACAGCTCGTCATGCGAGAGGATGTCGAGCCCCACGTGATGAAACATGATGCAGCAGATCAGCTCGTCGGGTAGTTTCCAGCTCTTCGCGATGCAGGCGCCCGCCAGGGCATGGTCCCATCCGAACGCCGTCTGTTCGAAATTCCAGATATCCAGCGCCGTCTTGTCGCGCTGCTGAATGAAGTTGAGATACTTGTCGTACAGCTCGTTGGTCACGACCGGCAGCAGAAAATCCTGCAGCAGGGCCCCGTTGAAGGCGACGTCCGGGTCGGCGCCGATCATTGTGGCGATTTCCCGCGCGAAGATCGCCTTCTGCAGCGCGGCGACCCAGAAGCTGCTCTGGTTGATGAGCTTCGACTGCCGCGATTGAATGGCCGCTTTGGTCCCGACGGCGATCAGCAGGTTCCTGGCCGGACTCATCCCCAGAAGCGACAGCGCCTGCTGGGGCGAGGACACCCGCTTGGTCAGCCCAAAGTGAGCCGAGTTGACGTGCTTCAGCAGTTCCATCGTCAGACCCGAGTCGGTCTCGATGATCTTGCCCAGCACCTTGAGATCCACATTCGGATCGCTCGACGCCTGGATGAATTGCGTCACCGCCTGCGGCAACGCCGGCAGTTTCATATTCGGCGGGAGCACCGAAGTAGTGAATTGCCCCAGCGTGTCTTTGACAAGTTTGGCCCAGTCAGTCACGGCCCGCCGCCCTTCGAAAATTCGGTGTCGCGCACGTCGAATTCGCGCGCTCGCGTAAGCATAGGGCCGAATCTGTTCCCTGCGCTCCCGGTGGCAGGGGGAAATCGATCCCATCCAAAACGATTTATGCCGGATATGACGATTGTGCGCCGGCCATCGGACGGTCGGCTGTCGCAAGAATTCAGGCACAATCGAATCAGCAGACACCTGGCATTCATTCCTCATTTCAAATCCCTGAAAAGCAGTCCCTGAATTTTGCCCACGGATGGCGTGGCAATCCCACGGATACAAAGTGCAGAACCACGAAATCCGCGAGCGACGCGCAATTGGCATTACGAAAAATGCGATCCACAGATTTCTCAGATTTCCGCAGATTATCTTGATTCAGCGCCTGCTTCAAATCTGTGAAAATCTGCGCAATCTGTGGATATTCCAAGTCGTCGCAACTCCGCAATCCGTGGGAATGCCACGCCATCGGTGGGTTCATTCCGGAAGCAGGTAAGATCCGCGGAAGACGCGGATGGCCGCGGATGTGCGCATTGACACCTGTCTTTATCCATCCGCGCGGATCCGCGTCATCCGCGGTTAAAAATCTTTTGGTTCCAGCCAACGGCCGAGCGGGTTATTTCGTGGACCAACCTGTGAACCGCGCGCTTGACGCCCGGCGCCCGCACGATTCCAATTGGGCGAGCGACGTCCCTTTATTGTCGCCTTTCGCTCCGCGAAAGGGCGTTCTTTCGCGGAGCGAAAGACGACAAAACTCGGCAACCCGAGTTCATCGCTGTGATGCCTGTGATTTCTGCAGAGCCGCGCCCGGCACGAAGCGGTGTCGGGTAACCGCTTCCTGACGGGCGCGGCTCTGGGCAAGGTTTTTTTTAAGTAGCGCCAAAATGGCCCAGCACCCCATCGACCGCCGCGCTTTCCTCGCCGCGGGTTCGCTGCTTCCCGCAGCGATCCTGTGTTCGACCGGCGGCGCCGTCGCGGGCGCTCCTGCCGTCGCCACGCCCGCAATCACCGACACCAGCGTCCATCTTTTCAACTGGCCGTTCCGCCGGCTCAAGTACGGCACCACGGCCGCCCTGATCGCCAAGCTCAAACGGCATCGTGTCACCGAGGCCTGGGCCGGCACGTTCGAAGCGGTCCTGCGCAAGAACCTCGACGCCGCCAACGCGCAACTTGCCGAAGAGTGCCGCAAAAACGGCGAAGGAATGCTCCGCCCGTTCGGCAGCGTCTGCCCCGTCTGGCCCGATTGGGAAGAAGACCTCCGCCGCTGCCACGAAGTCCACCGGATGCCCGGAATCCGCCTCTATCCGAATTATCACAACTACACCCTCGACCGGCCGGAATTCGCGGCGCTGCTGCGGGCCGCGACGGCGCGCGGGCTGCTCGTGCAGATTGCGATCGAGTTGGAAGACATCCGCGTCCACCATCCCGTGATCACTGTTCCAATCGTTGATGCCGCGCCCCTGGCCACCGCGCTCAAGCAGGCCCCCGGGGCGCGCGTCCAGTTGCTGAACGGGCTGACGGTGCTCCAGCGTGGCGGACCTTCGGGGCTGGTCCCGGAGACCAATGTGGCCTTCGACATTGCCAACCTCGAAGGGACGGGAACCATCGGCCGGCTGATCGACGGAAATCACTGGACGATCAAGCCGCAGGTGCCCGCCGCCCGGCTGCTCTTCGGCTCGCACGCGCCGTTCTTCCCGTTCGAAGCCGCCCTCCTGCGATTGTTCGAATCCCCCCTCACCCGCGAACAACTGCAGGCGCTCATGCATGAGAATGCAAAGAACTTGCTTACAACTCGAACTGAGAAACGATCGTGAGTGATCCCTCGTTTTACCGCGCCCCGAAGGGAAGCGCGTGTCCGCCCGCCACCGACTCTCGATCAGCAGTACGACCGCCGTCGTCTCACAACCCCCGATCTGCGCACGCCCGGTCCTCGACTCGCAAACGACACGCGCTCCGACCACCGCTATTCGCGGCGGTGCCCGGGTCGCGGTTAAAC
>JACQFH010000706.1 GCA_016200145.1 Planctomycetia bacterium
GGCACGACCAGCAGCTATGTCGTTGACAATGTGACCCCCCGTTCGCACGATTCGTGACTTGAGGAGCGCACAGTGTCTGCCGACCAGAACCGTCCCGCGCCGGAACACTTTCTGTCGCTCATCCGGCAGCAGCAGCGAGGCCGGCTGAAGATCTATCTGGGGTTTGCCGCCGGCGTGGGCAAAACTTACGAAATGCTGCAGGAAGGCCAGCGCCTGAAGAGGCGCGGGGTCGACGTGGCGATCGGAGTTGTCGAGACGCACGGCCGCGCCGAGACGGGTTCGTTGATCGGCGATCTCGAACAGATTCCGCGCCGCACGATCGAATTCCACGGCGTCACTCTGGAAGAGATGGACCTCGATGCGATCCTGGCGAAGCGGCCCAGCGTTGTGCTGGTCGACGAACTGGCCCACACGAATGCACCAGGCAGCCGGAACGCCAAGCGCTACCAGGACGTCGACGAGCTGTTGCATGCAGGCATTAACGTCATCAGCACGCTCAACATCCAGCACCTCGAGAGCCTGTACGATCTGGTCGAACGGGCGATCGGCGTGAAAGTCAAAGAACGCATCCCCGATTACATCCTGTCGATGGCCGACCAGCTCGTGAACGTCGACGTCTCGGCGGAAGACCTGCGCGAGCGCCTGCAGCAGGGCAAAATCTATCCGAAGGAGCGCATCGACACGGCCCTGGCCAATTTCTTCACGCAGGCCAACCTGACCCGGTTGCGCGAAATGGCCCTGGAAGAGATCGCCCACCGGCTCGACCGCCGCCGCATCGATCAGGACGGAGGTGATCGCATGGGGGGCTCGGAACGGCTGATGGTCTGCTTGAGCTCGGGGAGTCCATCGGCAGAGCAATTGCTCCGCCGGGCGGCACGCCTGGCCGACCGGTTGGGCGCGCCGTGGTACGCCGTCTATATCCAGACCCCCAGCGAAGAGTTGCATCGGATCGACGCGGCGACCCAGCGGCGGATCAGCAATACGCTCACCCTCACGCAGCAGATGGGCGGCACGCCGATGACGTTCAAGGGCAGCGACGTGGCGAGCACTGCGGCGGCATTCGCCGCCGAGTACGGCATCACGCACATCGTCATCGGTCGCACGCAGCGGTCGTGGTTGCAGCGCCTGTTCAGCCGGTCGGTGCTGGACGGCCTGTTGGCCGCCGTGCCCAACGTCGACGTCGTCGTCGTCGGGAACAAAAGCTGATCACTCCGATTTAGACCTTCCCGCGGTTGTGATGACCTTTTCGAGATCCGGATTGACCTGCTTGCCAAACGTGAGTGCCGGATGGTCAGCGGGAAGATCCTTGAGAAGATACGGGATGCCCGCCTTCTGCTCCTTGAGCAACCGCTCGGAAAGTCCTTTCAGGTAATTGATGAAGTCGGCCTCTTTCTCAGTGGTGCGCTGCCCCTTGAAGATCAGGATGTAGGCATTTTCGCCAAACGGAACCTCGTACCCCGTCGGCGTGTTGACGGCAAAATGAAACAGCGAGCCGGGCTTCATCACCTGGCGCCGCTCTTTGCTGCAGAGGACCCACGTCCCGCGTACGGTGTAGATAATGCTCTCGGTGCTGTGCGGGTGCTCTTCACAGTACATGCCGGGGGGCATGTCGATGAAATGGGCCTGACACTTTTCAGCCAGCAGCAGAGGCCCGATGCGGCCTTCGAGTGTTTCGACGCCAGCCGTTCGTGACCCATCGGTGATGTTTTCGACGATTTGAATTCCCGGCGCGAGGAGCAGGCGCTCGGGAGTCGTGCCGGTTGTCGTTTCCCGCTCAACCTTTTCGACAGCGCGCCGTGCGAACGGCTCGGGAATGCCGTGCCCTTTGACCGGCGCCGCGGCGGGCGGCTGGGTAGCGGGCCCGGGCTGCGACTTATCGAGCCAGGCCACGATCTCGCGATAAACCTCGCTCTCGTACGGACGCCGAAAGCTCTCGAAATTGAGCCGCTCGCGGATGCGCAGCGCGGGGTCGTCAGGGGACTGCTGAAAACTGTGATCCGCCCCGGGCACGATGACGCACGTCGAACCGTGGTTGCCAGCCTTACGCATGATCGCCACCGCGCGGGCCGCGTGCGTGGGGGCCACGTTCAGGTCGAACTCTCCGGCCAGCGCCAGGGCCGGCACCTGAACGTGCCGGAACATCTCGTCGGGGGGCGAATCCAGCTCTTCGCGCCGGCGGCGAAGTTCGACCGGCTTTTTGAGGTCGCCGTCAACCAGCGTGAACGTGGCGTCGCCTCGTGCCGCGGCGGCGAACATGTCTTTGTATTGGCGGCCGAGCGCCCGTTCGAACCGCAGGTTCTTTCCGGCCCACTCTTTCAGGGCAGGGTCCGCGTCGGCGCGGCGGTCGAGCGACGCGTAATTGTATTCGTAAATTTCTGCGCCCGGCCCGCAATGGGCCCCCAGAAACACGTAAGCGTCGGCCGCCTTCCCCCCGCGCGCCGCCAGGCAGGCGAGATACGCGCCCGCGCTTTCCCCGGCGACAATCACGCGCCCGCAGTCTTTGCGGCCCCGTACGAACTCGATGGCCGCGGCGGCGACGGCCGCCTCGTCTGCATAGCTGCCGGTCCATTGCGCGTTCGTCTTGCTCGCACCGAAACCCGGCTTGTCGTAACGCAGGCTGGCGTAGCCGGCGTCGGCCAGGGCGTACGCGAGACGGTGCAGCGCATCGCGCGGCGGAACGCCGTCGCGGATCATCGCGCCGTCACGCGTGTGCGAGAGCGTGCCGCCGACGATGACGACGACCGGCACTTTTCCCGCGACGGCATGCCGATTGTCGTCGTCATCGGGCATGGCCAGCGTGCCGGCAACAGTGGCCGCGGGCGAGGCGAACGTCACCGAAATCTCGACCGGCGCGTCGTGCGCAATGGCAACGGCAAGCCCCGGAAAAAGCAGCGCCGCGACGGCAATTGCCGGACCGATCAGCATCTTTCGGTTTTCGGGATGACGCTGACGTCGGGGTGCGAGCGGCATGCGGATCTCCTGCGGAAAAAGAAAAAGTAATGCGTCTTATTCTTGCCAATTTGTAAGAATGCGACGACTTGAACCGGCGACTCGTGACGCATGAATTGAGTCAGCGACTCAACTGCCTTCGCACACGCGCGTTTGAAAGGTACACTCTCGACCCGCGCGGTGTTTACACAACGTTCAATCATTCAACCCGGTCCGGGGGTGAAACTCAATGCGCACGCAGGCCCCGCAGCACCAGAGAAGAAATTCATGCCAGAGAATGGAGAACCGTCGCGACTGCATCTGGCTGTCGCCGTCGCGGGGCTCGTTGATGGTCGAGATGACGACCTGGAAGCAGTGGAAATCGGCGCATCCCAATACCGATATTTACACGGGAACACAAGCGACGCTCTAGGATCAGTCGGTGCGCTACGACGTATGGCACTATCGCCGATCGCGTTGCAGGGCCGTTTCGCCGGGTTTAGAATAGGCTGAGATCCAGCGCTGCGCCGGGCTGGTTGATGTCATCTGCCGGAAACTCGTCGATGCTGAACCTGTTTCCCACGCTCCGCCGCGCGAAACTCGTGACCCGCCGCCAGTGGCTGGGGCGGGCGGCCGCGGCGGGATGCGGGTTGAGTCTGCCGCGGCTGCTGCACGCCGAGAATTCCGCCCGCGTGCCTGCGCTCTCGCACGCACCGACCGCCAAAAACTGCATTTATATCTTTCTGTGCGGGGGACCATCGCAGCCCGACCTGTGGGACCTGAAGCTCGACGCGCCCTCGGGAATCCGCACGGTTTTCGATCCGATCGAGACGATGGTTCCCGGCATCCGCTTCGGATCGCTGATTCCGCAGGTGGCACAGCACGCCGACAAGCTGGCCCTCATCCGCTCAATGACACACGGCGACAACGACCATAACGGGGCGATTGCCCGGACGCTGCTGGGGCAGCTTCCGGCACGCCCCGGCGACGTGTACATTTCGCGAGATGATCACCCCGGGATCGGGGCCATCCTGCAGCGGCTCGCCGGCGGCAACGGCGACGTGCCGGAATGGGTCGTTTTGCCCAGGCCGTTCACGACTTATTCGCCTCCCTACAAGGGGCAGTCGGGTGGGTTTCTGGGCGCGGCGTTCGACCCGCTGACGTTCAACAAAGAGGCCAAAGGCTCGCTGACCGAGGCGCTCGTCCGGCTCGAGGCCGTCGCCCTGCCCGAGGGAGTCGACGATGCACGCTTGCGCGGCAGGCTGTCGCTGGCCAAATTGCTGGCGGCCGATGCCGGCCACGCAGCATCTGCTCCGGCTGTGCGACGAATGAATGACTCGTATGAAAATGCGCTGAATCTCGTGACAACGAGTGCCACCAATCGGGCGTTCGACCTGGGCCGCGAGCCCGATCGGGTGCGCGACCGCTACGGCCGCAATGAGTACGGCCAGAGTTTCCTGATGGCCCGCCGGCTGATCGAAGCCGGCGTGCGGACTGTCAACGTATTCTGGACTTTCTTCGACACCAAGGGGTGCCAGTTCAACCTGTGGGACAATCACGGCGTTCCCAATGACGTGTGCGGCATCGACGGCCAGATGACCGGCGTGCAGCAGTTGACGCACCAGTATTGCACCCCGTCGTTCGATCGTAGCTTCTCGGCGCTGCTCGAAGACCTGCACGACCGGGGCC
>JACQFH010000020.1 GCA_016200145.1 Planctomycetia bacterium
CCTGGAAAAGCTGAAGCTGACTCAGCCGCAGCAGGCCCAGGCCAAAGAGATTGTTCGCAAATTCGATACGAGTCTCGACACGGTTTGGAAGCAATTCGGCGAAAAGTACCTGGAAACGGTGCGGACCGAGGTGGCCTTGCTGGCCGCGATCGAAGACAACCTGACCGAGCCGCAACGGGCGCAAGTCCGCGAACAGCGGCGCAAGGTGGCCCATGCTGAGAAGGCGCTCGAGGGGACGAATACCAAGCCCAATCGAGCGGCAACCAAGCCCGTCGATGCGTCGGAACAGGTCCTCGCCGGTGTCGGGATCTCGCTGACCGACGAGCAGGAAGCTGCCGCCGACAAGATCCACCACCAGTACATGAGCCATCTCCGTTCGTTGAACCGCGACATCCAGGGGCTGCACACCCGGCTGGTCTCATTGGAAGCCGACAAACTGGTCGAGCTCGAAAAACTGCTGACCAAAGAACAGCTCGCGCAACTTCGTGAAGGCCGGCTGAACATGACCCCCGGATCGAAGCTCACGTCCACAACCAAATAGTCGCTGAAAACCGAGTTGGATTTGCCTGACAGGTGGCGGCGCGGGGCCGTCTTCGACGCGCCCCGGCCGCCTTCATCAGGAGCAGTTTCATTCCATTGGATCATGTCTGAAAGGACGCATCATGAAGCGAATTCCCAGGATCCCGGCAATCGCCGGCGCGATGTTCGCCGCGGCTCTGCTGGGCGGCTTCGCGCCGACCTCGCAGAGCGCTGCGCAAGCCGGCCCGATCATCGATGTCTTATCAGGTGGCTATTACGACGGATACGGACCGGGCTACAGCGGCTATTCGGGTTACGGATACAGCCCGTACGGATACGGCACAGCGCCGGGATATGTCTATCCGTCCTATAACGGATACGGCTACTCCCCCTATCGACGGGGCGGCTACTCCTATCGGAGCTACGGCGGCTCGCCCTATTTCGGGCATGCTTACAGCCCCTATGGGTATGGCGGCTACAGCCCGTACGGTTACAGGATTCGCACTTTTTGATGTCCCGACGCAGTCGTGACGTCCCGTTGCGTTTATTGGTTTTTCCAGGAGAAATGACATGATAGGCACCCTGCTTCTTGTATTGCTCGTTCTGATGGTTCTGGGGGCAATCCCCGCCTGGCCGCACAGCAGAAGCTGGGGCTATTACCCGAGCAGCGGGCTGGGATTGGTGGCAATCGTCCTGGTCGTCCTGCTGCTGATGGGCCGGATCTGATCCGCGACCTCGCCTGCGGAATGACCGATCGCCGAATTGCGAGTTGAACTTTACGTTTTTGAAAAAGGAGATAGCAGCATGGGCGGCAAGTCAGATCAAGTGAAAGGCCGAATCAAGGAAGCGGTCGGCGCACTGACCGGAAACGACAAACTTCGCGACGAAGGCAAGACCGACCAGGCGGCCGGAAAGGTCAAGCAAGCGGTCCAGACGGCCGTCGACAATGTTCGCAAGGCCGCGGAAGGCGCCGTCGACAAAGCGAAGCTTGCCAGGAAAAAGATCTAGCGTCCGATTCAATTCAGTTCGTCAGGCCAATTGAACGGCCGCGCCGCGGAAGGACTCGTCATGAAAAACCTCGTTTTTGCACTCCTGTTGCTCGCGGCCGTTATCGCCGGGGTCGGTGCGTACCGTGGATGGTTCACCATGAATAAGCCCAAGATCGAACAGGACGAGCAGACCGCCAAAGAAGAGTTGCACGACCTGGGGCAACAGGTGAAGACAAAGTCCGGTGAGCTGAGTGACAAGGTGAAAGGTCAGAAAACCAGATGACCGAACCCTACGAACCGTCGCCGCTGGAAATCTGGCGTGAATGTTTCGAAATTCGGGCGAGTTGGAGCCCTGAAGAAGAGCTGAAACGGCGGGGAGCCGCCAGAGAGCAGTGGCGCCCGCCGGGTTGCGACCGCGTACTGCAGACCTCGTCTTCATTCCGGACGGGGCTTCGAACAGCTTTCGGGGGGCGGAAGGTCAATCCCGCGCGTCGACTGCGGCACGGGGGCAAAGCCTGACCAATTTCGTCTCAATTGCTTTAACGACGGAGAAAAGAATTCGATGGCTACGCAAATTCATAGCGCCGGCCTGGCGAACGGCGAAGTCGATCAGGACAGCAACTATCCCTCGACAACCATCAATCAGCAGACGCTGATCGACGGACTGAACCACGATCTGGCCGGCGAATACCAGGCGATCGTGATGTACACGCACTACTCGGCGAAACTGACCGGGCCGTATCGCAGAGAGTTGCGTGCCCTGTTCCAGGCCGAGATTCCCGACGAACAGGGGCACGCGCAGTTTCTCGCCGAAAAGATCGCCAGCCTGGGAGGCGAGCCGACAACCGTCCCACGCGAAGTCCCACACGCCAGCAACCCTCGGGAAATGCTCAAGCAGGCACTGCAGGCGGAAGTGCAGGCGATCACCGATTACGGCGAGCGGATTCGCCAGGCCGAAGGCTTCGGAGACATTGGCCTGAAGGTGAACCTCGAAAACCAGGTCTCCGACGAAACTCGGCACAAAGAAGAGATCGAACGCATCCTGGTCGGGTGGTGCGAACATCAATCGTGATCGTCGTGCTCAATTTGCTGCCGGCGGGAGGGCACCCGATGCGGAGGGTTTATGCCTGAATCGCTGCGGAGTGATCGCGGCACCGCCTGATGCACACGCACCCGAACGCCGAGGCTCATTATGAAAGACGCTGAAATCATCGACCTGGTTGAGCGGCTGCGGATCATGCAGGAGAAGGCCAACGCACTGGCGACGCAGCAGCTTGAGCTCACGCAACAACTCGAAGCGGCATTCAAAAAGGCCCACGACCTTCACGAACAGATTCTCAGAGAACAAAACGACACGGGAGGCGAGGCGTAGCGCCTGTGTCTCGGCAGTTCCTTTCCGGCCCTGTGTATCAAGAGCGCTCGCAATTCGGAGATTTCGTCATGAACGCAAGAGATGCCATGGTCGATTCGGAGATATTCGACCTGACGACGCGACTCCGGCAGATCCAGGAAGAAACCGAATTGCTGGCGGCGCAGCAGCACGAATTGCAGCGCCAGCTTCGAACCTTGGAAAAAACCGCCCGAGGAGACCTGCACGAAAAAATCCTGGACGGAGGATCTGACGTGAGGGCCGAGGAGTGGCGTCTCGAGCAGGAACCGGACCACGACATGTTTCCACCACCAACATCCAGTCAACGACTCTCTCAGATCGGAGCATCATGACCAACGGATTTTACGAAGGCCACCGGGTTTGGCACGTTCGTGACGGCCTGGTGGGCACAGTGGCTGGCATCGAGCAGCCGCGCGGAGAATTCAGTTCGGTTGCTACCTATCAGGTAAAATGGGACAACGGAAGTTTCGAGAGCCGAATTGACCCATCGGAAATCACGGATCTGTACTACATTCATTGACAGGATCGCGGAAACATGTCGATCAGCCTGCGGGAGGAAGCTGGCGGTAAGGTGCTGGTGATCAGGCTGGGCGGCAAACTCACGAAGTCGGACTACGAACGCTTCGTCCCGGAAGTCGAGCGGCTGGGTCGCAGGCACGGGAAGGTCCGCCTTCTGATTCAGATGCACGATTTTCATGGCTGGAGCATGTCTGCGCCATGGGACGATATCCGATTGGACTTGAAACACCTGACCTGTATCGAGCGCCTCGGTCTCGTCGGCGAATCGAAGTGGGAGGCGGGGATGGCGGCGTTCTGCGAGCCCTTCACCTCCGCAACCCGTTGCTTTTTCGATGAGGACAAGGCGGGGGAGTCCCTGAAGTGGATCAACGGCGAAATCACGTGACGACCGGGCCCTCCGCGGCTTCGGGGGGCGCTCGCATTGAACACGATTCGCTGGGCGATGTTGCCATCCCGGCCGCACGATTGTGGGGCGCGCAGACGCAGCGGTCGCTCGTCAATTTTACGATCGGCGGCCCGCGTTACCGCTGGGGAAGGCCGGTGATTCGCGCGCTGGGCCTCGTCAAGAAGTGCGCCGCGCTGGCCAATGACGATCTGGGACAACTTTCACGCGACAAACTGGACCTGATCGTCCGCGCCGCCGACGAGGTCATCAGGGGGCAATGGGACGATGAGTTTCCGCTGCTGGTCTTTCAGACCGGTTCGGGAACGCACTCGAACATGAACGCCAACGAGGTGATCGCGAACCGCGCCAGCCAACTGGCGGGGTGCGTTGTCGGGGCGATGAAACCTGTTCACCCCAACGACGACGTCAACCGCAGCCAGTCGTCGAACGACGTCTTTCCCGCGGTCATGCACATCGCCACGGTGGAAGAAATCGAAGGCTCGCTGCTGCCGGCCGTTAGCGCGCTGCGCGAGACGCTGCGGGCCGGGTCGAACGCCTGGGCCGGCGTAGTCATGATCGGGCGAACGCATTTGCAGGACGCCACACCGCTGACGCTGGGACAGGTCATGTCGGGGTGGGTTGCCCAGCTCGATCAGGCGACGATCGGCATCCGCCAGGCCCTGCCCGGTCTGCTCGAGCTGGCCCTGGGTGGCACCGCCGTCGGGACGGGCCTTAATGCTCCACCTGGTTTCGCAGAGATCGTTGCACAGCGCATCGCAGACGAGACCGGCCGTCCCTTCGTGACCGCTCCCAACAAGTTTGCGGCCCTTTCGGCACACGACGCGATGGTCGCCGCCAGTGCAGCGCTGCGGACGCTGGCCGGCGCCCTGATGAAAATCGCCAATGACGTGCGCTGGTATGCCAGCGGTCCGCAGGCCGGCATTGGTGAGATCACGATCCCGGCGAACGAGCCCGGTTCTTCGATTATGCCGGGAAAGGTGAATCCGACCCAGTGCGAGGCGCTGACGATGGTCGCCGTGCAGGTGTTCGGAAACGACCAGGCGGTTGCGTTCGGCGGCTCCCAGGGAAATTTCCAGCTCAACGTCTATAAGCCCCTGATTCTGCACAACGTGCTCGAATCGGTCCGGCTGCTGTCCGACGGCTGCCGTTCGTTTGACGAGCGCTGCGCCCGGGGCATCGCGCCCGACGAAGAACGAATTCGTCGGCACCTCGACAGCTCGTTGATGCTGGTCACGGCGCTAAGCCCGCACATCGGATACGAACGAGCCGCGCAGATTGCAAACACGGCCCGCCGCGAACAGATCGATCTGCGTGATGCGGCCCTGCGCCTGGGCTACGTCACGCCCGAACAATTCGACGCCTGGGTGCGACCGGAGAAGATGACGCAGCCGTAACGCTCGCCTATCGGGCGCCGGGGTCATACTCGAAGCGCGGCGGTTCGGCCAGTCTGAACACGACGATTTCTTCGCCGGTCACGGTGCTGATGTCATGGTGCATGCTCTGGGGCTTGACGCCCGTGACTTCATAGACCATCGATTCCAGGATCGGGCGCGCCACTTCGAGCAGTTGCTTGCGGAATTGCTTGATCAGGTCTCTGCCGCTCTCCGGCGTCGACGCTTTGGCCAGATGGCATTCGGCGAGGGTCAACCCTCCCTGCACACGGATGACCAGCAGATCTTTGATGAAATGGGCGCGAATCCGCTCGGACCGCCAGCCCAGGTAGTCGGCCTGAAACCGCACGAAGCCGGCGCAGATGGCCGCCTGGCATTCGGCCTCAGTCAGAATTCTTGATGTGCGCTCGCTGCGGATTCGTCGCGCTTCGTCGATCGGCAACAGTTGTTCGGCCCCAGGCGAGGAGCGCTGTGCCACATGTCCCGGGGAGAAGTCCGCCGGCGAGAGCACGGGCACGACGCTTTCGAATGTCGCCTTGATCTGCGTCAAGGCCACCGGTTTGAAGAGCACCGCATCGAACCCGGCTTTCATGGCGAACGTCTTGTGCCCCTGATCGGCATGTCCGGTGATGGCCACGAGTTTCGTTTGATGGAAATCCGGGAGATCGTGAATTCGCCTCACCAGGCTGCAACCGTCCATGTCGGGCATCGCCAGATCGATCAGCATCAAATCGGGCTGAAATGCCCGCGCGACGTCCAGGGCCGTCGCACCGCCATAGGTCACATGGACCTGATGACCGAGCTCCTCCGCCAGCAGCCCCAGTGCATCGGCGCCATCGCGATTGTCATCGACTACCAGTACTCGCAAGGTTGTCGTCGGCATGCTCTCCCTGCCTTTCCTCTGATATCAAAGTTGCGCTCTTCAGGACTGTCGTCAGGATCTGTCGCACCTCTCCGAAATCGACAGGCTTGATCAGGTGGTAATCGAAACCCGCCTCCCGCGAGCGCTGCTGGTCCGTCTCTTGCCCGTATCCCGTCACGGCGACAAGCACAATTTCGCAAAGACCGGGTTCCTTGCGGATTCGCTGCGCGACTTCATAGCCGTCAAACCCCGGCAACCCGATGTCGATCAGCATGACATCGGGCCGACATTCGAGGGCCGCGGCCAGAGCGGCCGGGCCTGAATGGGCCATCCGCGCCTCGTGGCCCGATTCCATGACGAGCATTTCCAGGGCCGACGCGGCATCGACGTTATCGTCGACAATCAAGACGCGCAGGGACGGTGTTGTCCGGTTTCCCGTTTCAGCCAGGGCTTCGTATGGTGCGCGAGACGGCGCCCCAGGCGAACTCACGGGAAGACGGACGACGAATTCGCTGCCCTGGCCCAGCGTGCTGGAAACTTCGATCGTTCCCTCGTGCATTTCCACCAGCCGCTTCGCCAGCGCCAATCCGATCCCCAATCCTCCCTGGGAACGCTCGCACGACCGTTCGCCCTGCGTGAACAGCTCGAAGATGTGAGGCAGGAATTCGGGGGCCATCCCCAGGCCCGTATCCCGCACGCGCAGCACGGCCGTGTCTTCCTCCTGCTGAGCAGAGATCTCGATGCGGCCCCCTGCCGGGGTGTACTTGGCAGCGTTATTGAGCAGGTTCGTCACGACCTGTTCCAGCCGGGCCGCATCGACATCCAGCCAGATCGGGTCCGCGGGCAGCGACACGCTGAGTTCCTGCCCGCGCTCGTCGATCGGAGGGCGCGAAGTCTCGACAGCCCGCTCGACGATGCTGCCCAGCGCCACCCGGGCGCTACGCAGCTCAATCTTGCCGGTGATCGCGCGGGAGACTTCCATCAGGTCGTCGACGAGGTGCGTCAGTTGTCCTACCTGGCGCTCGATGATGCTTCGGGCTTTTTTCTGCACGGGGCTGGCGACGGTCTGGAGCTGCAGCAGTTGTACGGCGCTCAGAATGGGGGCCAGAGGGTTGCGCAGCTCATGGCTGAGCATCGCCAGGAATTCATCCTTGCGACGGTACAAGTCGGCCAGACTTTCCGACTGCTCCTGCATTTGCCGTTCCAGCCGACAGCGTTCGGTGATGTCGCGGATGTTGCATTGAATGACCTGGCGATCGTTCTCGGAGTAGGTATTGCTGACGAATTCCACCTCGATCCTTTGTCCATTTCTGGATTCGAGCGGCAAATGCTCATAGCGAACGTGACCCTGCTCTTTCAGGTTCCGGTACGCGGACTGGTTTTCTTTGATGTCCTGGAACAGGCCGATCTCCCACAGTTCCGTGTCTACAAACTCCTCGTGCGAGTAGCCCAACAGGGCCGTCATGAACGGATTGGCGTCGATCACCTTGCCCGTTTCGGCGTCGAGAATCAGAATCCCGTCTTTGGCACTCTGAAAGAGACGCCGATATCGGACTTCGGACTCCTGCAGAGCAGCTTCCGCCCGTTTACGATCGGTCATGTCCCTGAGAATCTTCGAAAACCCCGTGGTCGCGCCGTGGGAATCGCGCATGGGAGTGACGATGCCCAGGGCCCAGAAGCGGCTCCCGTCTTTCCGCAGGTGCCAGCGTTCGTCCTCGGCACGCCCGTGGTCTCTGGCCAATTGCAGTTCCTGCTGGGGCAGACCGCGCTCGAGGTCGGCGGGCGTAAAGATGACCGAAAAATTGCGACCAAGAATCTCGGCCTCGCTGTAGCCGATGATTCGCTCGGCCTCGGCATTCCAGGTGCTGATGTTGCCGTCGACGTCCATCATGAAAATGGAGTGGTCCCTGATGTTCTGGACCAGCGAGCTATAGCGGTTTTCGATGGCCTGCCTGGCCTCTTCCGCTTCACGGCGTGCCGTGACGTCTTCGATGGCGAGCAGGATCGACTCGGTGGCGTCGTCCGTATGGCTGATGCGCCGGGCATTCAGCAGCATGCACTTGCGGCCAATGGCCGGGAAAAAGTGCTCCACCTCGAAATCGTCGAACACCGTGTTCGCCAGCAGGATTTCCTCGAGCAGCTTCCGTAACCGGGGGATGTCCCACTGGTGGTTGCCGAGGTCGTAAATGAACTGGCCCATTGTTTCTTGCGGACTGACTTCAAACGTTCGAAAGAACGAGCGGTTCGCCGTCACGACGCGCAGGTCGGCGCTGAGAACCAGGAGTGGTTCCCGCACGGTATCCACAATGCTGTCGGCGCTGAATTCCAGAGGCGCTGGTGGGTGAGGCGTGTTATGCATTATTCGTCATCCTGACTGTCGATCCTGGATCATACGGCGATCTGCCCCTCGACTTCTCGAGCTTCGCAACACCGCTGATCTGAATGGCCAAACAAAAAAACCGACGGGGCTGAACACGACCATGTGTTCAGCCCCGTCGGTTTACGCCGCTACGTGACGCCCGGCATGACCAGGCGGCACTCGACTTCGTCCCCCAACGTGACTGTTGGATGAACTATAACAACAACCCTCTTCAATCGCCAGTCCCGGCTTCGTACATCACCAAATCGACCGGGGGCAAAACAGAGCTTGCGAAACTGCAATTCACCGAAGCTGGCGGAAAAAACGATCGGCTCCTTGCTTTTCCGATCCCGCTTGATAACATATTGTTGCGTGGTGCGACAAAATTGAGTGAGGTCACACTGCGAACTTTGTAAAAATCTGAAGTCGTCGGAAGATCAACTGACGAGCAACTCGGCCGGTCTCGCGGGGACTGGGGGTCGAGGGGCTTGATGAACAGTAAGCCGACGTGGCGGAACACCTCAGGGTGTTCCGCCACGTCGGCTTTTTTTTTGGTTTCAGCACGTTCGACCTAATTCATTTTTCGGGCGCGGCAAGGCCGCAACCACCAGAGACGACTTCAAACAGGACAAGGACCGTTCGTGAGTTCGGCTCGGTTACGGTCGGTGCCTGTCGATGA
>JACQFH010000002.1 GCA_016200145.1 Planctomycetia bacterium
AAAGATGGGCATCTCCACGCTGCACAGCTACCGCGGCGCTCAGATCTTCGAAGCAGTGGGCCTGAACCGGGATTTCGTCAACGATTACTTCACGCACACGGCCTCGCGAATCCAGGGAATCGGAATCGATGTCGTCGCCGAAGAGGTGCGCAAGCGGCACGCCTACGGCTACCCCGGCGTTGACGTGCCCGAAAACCTCGACCTCGAAGTGGGCGGTCAATACCAGTGGCGAAGGCTGGGCGAGCACCACATGGTGAATCCGGAGATGGTCGCCAAACTGCAGCACGCGGTGCGCGTGAACAGCCCGGCGGCGTTTCGCAAGTACACCGATTTCTGCAACAACCAGTCGAAGCAGCTCGCCACGCTGCGGGGTCTCGTCGAATTCAAGCCGGCGGCGCACCCGATTCCGATCGAAGAGGTCGAGCCGGCCTCGAACATCGTCAAGCGGTTTGCGACGGGGGCCATGTCGCTCGGGTCGATCTCTCGCGAGGCGCACGAGACGATGGCCATCGCCATGAATCGCCTGGGCGGCAAGAGCAACACGGGCGAAGGGGGCGAAGATTCAGTCCGCTACAAGCCCGACGCCAACGGCGACCTTCGCCGCAGTGCAATTAAGCAAGTGGCCTCGGGGCGATTCGGCGTGACCAGCGAGTATCTCGTCAATGCCGACGAACTGCAGATCAAGATGGCCCAGGGCGCCAAGCCCGGGGAAGGGGGGCAGTTGCCCGGTCACAAGGTGGACGAGTACATCGCCAAAGTACGGCACTCCACGCCGGGCGTGGGGCTGATTTCCCCGCCGCCGCACCACGACATTTACTCGATTGAAGACCTGGCGCAGCTCATCCACGACCTGAAGAACGCCAATCCCGAGGCGCGCGTTGCCGTGAAACTCGTGGCGGAAGTCGGCGTGGGAACCGTTGCGGCGGGTGTTTCCAAGGGAAAATCCGACGTGGTGCTGATCTCGGGTTACGAGGGAGGCACCGGCGCCAGCCCACTGACGTCGATTAAGCACGCCGGGATTCCCTGGGAGCTGGGCCTGGCTGAGACGCACCAGACTCTGGTGGTGCATAATCTGCGGAGCCGCATCGTCGTGCAGACCGACGGACAGATCAAAACGGGACGCGATATCGCCATCGCCGCGCTCCTGGGGGCCGAAGAATTCGGGATCGCCAGCGCTGCCCTGGTGGCTGCCGGCTGCATCATGATGCGCGTCTGCCACCTCAACACCTGCCCGGTGGGAATCGCCACGCAGGACCCGCGCCTGCGGGCCAAGTTCGCCGGGAAGCCCGAGCACGTCGTCAACTTCTTCAACTTCCTCGCCGAAGACCTGCGACAGATCATGGCATTGCTCGGCTTCCGCACCGTGAATGAAATGATCGGGCGCGTCGACCGGCTCGACACCCGCAAGGCCATCGAACACTGGAAGGCCCGCGGGCTCGATTTCTCGGCCATCCTGCACAAACCCGACGCTCCGCCTAACGTCGGCGTCTATTGCCAGGAAAAGCAGGACCACGGCCTGCGCGGCGCGCTCGACAACGAGCTGATTCGCCTGTGCCAGCCGGCGCTCGAGCGCGGCGAGAAGGTGGAACTCGAACTGCCGATCCGCAACATCAACCGCACGGTGGGGACGATGCTCGGCAGCCGTCTCACGAAAAAGTGGGGCGGGGCAGGCCTGCCTGACGACACGATCACGTTGAAGTTCAAGGGGTCGTGCGGACAGAGTTTCGCCGCCTTTGCACCGCGGGGAATCACATTCCAGGTCGAAGGGGATGCCAACGACTATTTCGGCAAGGGGCTCTCGGGCGCGAAGATCAGCATCTTCCCGCCGAAGACGGCCACCTTTGTTCCGGAAGAGAACATCATCATCGGCAACGTCGCCTGCTACGGGGCCACCGGTGGCGAGGTGTTCATTCGCGGCCGCGTGGGGGAACGCTTCTGCGTGCGAAACTCGGGCGTGAGCACCGTCGTCGAAGGGGTCGGCGATCATGGCTGCGAGTACATGACACGGGGGGCTGTTGTCGTCATCGGGCCCACCGGCCGGAACTTCGCGGCCGGCATGAGCGG
>JACQFH010000672.1 GCA_016200145.1 Planctomycetia bacterium
CTTGTAAAATCGTGAAAGCATATCAGGATCAGCGGGAAATCGGGGCAGGCGCGGTACGGGCGCACCAGCCGCCGGGCGTGTTTCGGCAACGGCGGCATTCCATGCGCCTGGACGTATCCAGTAAAGGTATCGTTCGCAGGCGAAAGCCGGCGTAAGCCCAAATCACGCCAGACGCAACGCCACTCCGCGGGTCGTCTCGAAATCAGGAGCCATCGAACCCTCTTCGCCGATCGCCACAGCGGCCGCAGTTTGGCCAGCCTCCGCCGCCGGAATTCTGCACGGCAAGCAACCGAATCGCGGCATACGATGTCGGAATTATTCAAGTCAAGCTGCCCCGCGACTGAACGATGAAATTCAGCCACGGATGCCTTGGTTCCGCCGAAGGCCGGGCTGGGTTTCATCTGTGGCTGCTTTTTTTCGTCTGACGCGAAGTAACTTAGTGCAAGTCACGCGGGGCGAACGCGAATCGGGTGTTGTTCGGCGGGGTTGCCGGCGGCGACGGTGTTGACGAGCGAGGCGGAAAAGGCCGGCGCTTCGATGCGGATTTCGTCGCCCGGCTCGTAGCGCCAGGTACGCGTACCGTAACTCAATTTGCTCGTGCCGAAGAAATGCAGATGCACGTCCCCCGGTTGCCGGTGCTGGGCATATTTGAAGTGATGGTCTTCGACGTTTCTCAATGAATGGCACATCGCCGACTCGCCTGATCGCAGTTCGTCGCTGTCGTAGAGCACGGCTTCGGCGCGCCGCACGGTGCAACGCAAGCGCACGTCTGTGAACGGGTCGGAGACGTTCAATACCGGCCCAACGGCGCACTCGCGGAGCTTCGACGGGGCCAGGTACAGGTAATTGATCTTTTCAGTGGGATGGTCGGACCATTCGTTCCCCAGGGCGAACCCCAGCCGCCGCGGTTGGCCGGCATCATCGATCACATAGCAGCCCACGATTTCGGGCTCTTCGCCCCCGTCAAGCGCGTAGGCGGGGATTGTGAGTTTCGCACGGTGCCCGCGCAGATTGGCGCCGTTTCCTTTGTAAAACCATTCGGGCGCGGCGCCACGCACTCCGTCGGCCGGCTTGCCCCCCTCCAAACCCATGGCAAACATCTTCGCCGAGTCGGTCTGCGGCGCGGCGTCTGCCGGTTTCCCCCCGTGCATTTCGTCGCGCGATTTGACGCTTCCCAAATGGCTCAGCCCCGTGCCGCTCACGAGGACACGCCGCGGATCGGGATGATCGAGCGGCGGCAAAAGCCATGGAGATTCTCCTTCCGGATCGGCAGCCAGCAGCCGGTCGAAGGCCAGCGGTTCGAGCCCCGGCGACTGCGCGAGACGTTCGACGAATTCCGCGAGCCGCGAGCCGTTGTGGAACGCCGCCTGCGCCAGCTCCACGACACTCGCCGGCGCGGCACCGGCCCCCGTCAGGTCGAGCACCCGCTCGCCCCGCACGAGGCCCACACGGCGTCCCAGTCCGGGGACGTAAAACTGCACGAGTTGCATGTTGCACCCTGGTCGCGTAGCCGAAGTCGCCAGACTTCGCGCAAGGCCTAAGTGTCGTCTTTCGCTCCGCGAAAGAACGCCCTTTCGCGGAGCGAAGGGCGACAATCGCGAATCCCCAGTCTGATGGCGGACGCAACGCTTTTCAATCGCGCGGCACGAACGCCACGGCGCGGCACCAGCCGGCGCTGGCCGCGGCGATTTTGATCGGCAGGCAGGAGACGAAAAAACCGTGCGGGCGCGGGATCTGATCGAGATTGGCCAGTTTCTCGATCTGACAGTATTCGCGGGTGAGCCCAGCGAAATGGGCTGGCCAAATGTAGCGCCCATCCCCGGTGCGGCGGTAATCCGCGACCATGTTGGCGAACGGCCGGTCGAGCGTGTACGCGTCGATGCCAATCACGCGCACGCCCCGTTCCGTCAGCCACAGCACACCCTCGCGGCCCAGGCCCGGTTGCGCAAAGTAATCGGCGGAGCCCAGGCGCTTGTCGGCCCCTGTTTGCAACAGGACGATGTCGAGGGGTTTCAACTCGTATTCGATCCGGCGCAATGCGGTATCCAGGTCTTCGACGGTGATCTCGGTTCCAGCGGCCTTCTGTCGAAAATCGAGGACGACTCCCGGCGCGAAACACCATTCCAGCGGCACCTGGTCGATCGTGCGCGCAGGCTGTCCCCCGGAAATTGCGCCATAATGATACGGCGCATCGACGTGCGTACCGGTGTGCGTGATTGCACGAATTTCTTCGATGGCCCAGCCCTGGCCGCCTGAATAAACGAGATCTTCGGACCTGACGCCGAAGAACTCCTGCATCTGCGCGAGCCCTTCCTGGTCGTGGCGCACATAGTGGACCTCGGCCGGCATGGGCTCGCTGGCTGCGAGATGTTCGAGCGGCACGCTCAGGTCGATCATGCACAGATTGTCGAACACCGCATTCCTCGTCGGGGCCTTGCCGAACGAACCGACAGTCAGTTCGCAATCGCGCTTTTGGCGCCTGTTCCGGACTTCGAAAGCTTCAGCTCCATCGAACGTCCACCCTGCGATTGGCCGTTAGACTTGCGCATTTTGCTGTGGCGGTAAGCGGCGACGCCGAACGGCACATCGTTCGCAAGCCAAGTTTGAATTTCGACGTCGACAGCGCCGCCGGCTTGAGACTCCTGGCCCTTGAGATGTGTGCATCGGAATTTTCCGGCCGGGACGCTGATCTCGACATCGCCTTTCTTTTCAGACGAGGCAATGCCTGCGTTGAGCAGTTCGTCCATACGTTTCACTTCAGGCGCGCCGTTGCCGGTGAGGTCCAGCGCGACGGAATTGCCATCTTTGCCCTCTTTCTTCCACGCCTTCTTAACGTGGTCCAGCGGGTTCTGACCTGCTGCCAGGTGCTTTTCGGGGATCAGCAACTTGATGAATGAGGTCCTTCCCTCCGGTTGCCCTCCACCGCGCTCGCCTTCCATGACCATCTCCAGCTCGATCCAGCGGCAATCGGCGCCGTCGACCGGCTCGCGGCCGACTGATTTCACTGTCACCGTCCCCTTGATCTTCACGGACACTTGCCCGTTCGGCCGGACTCCTTCGCCGGTCATGTCGAATTGCACCCAACTCCCGTCGGCCGGCAACTGGTGGATCAGGCCGTCGGCACGAGCCGCCGGGAGATTCGCGATCGTGAGTGCGATCGCTGCGACTGCGATTGTGAATATGCGTTTCATGGCGCACCTGGGGAAAGGAATCCAGAGGAGTGTCGTCGTGCGGGCGGGGATTCTCGAATGCCGATTTGCGCCGATCTGCTGCCGCCGGCAGTTTCCGTCGCAGGAACCGAATGATCACCACCAGCCTAGCCTGTCATGCGAACAAATGCCAAGTCGGTATCGTCTGGGCTGATCACCAACTCAGGCCCGCCTCGTCCAACTGTTTCCGCAGCTTCGCCAAATCGAGCAGCTCGATGGCATGGGATTGCCCATCGGCGGCCGCCAGCACGTCCCCATCCGGCGAGAAGGCAAGCTGCGACACCGAGCGCGACGACGGGTTCCATTCGAAGATCTTCTTCGATTCCGTCAGGTCCCACAGGTGAACTGTTCCTTCAAGATAGCCGATCGCCAAATAACGGCCGTCGCGGCTGATGGCATAGCGCGTCGGCTTGAGCGGTCCGGGCAGATTGAGGTGCTTTCGCCCGGCGGGCAGGCTCCACACCGCCACGCCATATTCCATCGGCCTCGCCTGGCCTGGCTCGACGGCGCGCAACACCGCACTGACCTCCATATCCAGATAGCCGATGGCCAGCCAGCGCCCGTTTCCGCTGATTTCCGGGGCCCCCAGCTCAGTCGCACCGATTCGCTCGAATTCCGCAATTCGAGCGCCGCCCGGCAGGTCCCAGAGCTGATAGTTCTTCGCCGCGCCGATCATCGGAGGGACGCCAAAGTAGTACCGGCCCCCGCCGGAAACAACGCCGTCGGTCAGGGCGACATCGGCCGGAGGCTGCCAGAGCAGCCTGTCGGCGGCGACGTCGACGACGGCGGGACGCTTGTCGTGCCGCCGACCAACCAGAAACTGTCCCGCGGGCCCGAAACCACACGATGTCAGGATCGACTCGCTCGTGCTTTCGGCGCGGGCCACTTCGGCGCCGGTTTCGACGTCCCAGGCCACTGCGGTCTGGCCAGTGCCCGACGCGAGTTGCCGGCTGTCGGATCGAAACACCAGCGTCGTCGGCAATCCCACTCCTGGCAAGTCTCGCACGACGCGGCCGGTGGCGCGGTCGATCAATTTCGTGGGGGGTGGATTTTCGATCTGGAACTTCGAATCAACGAAACGCGCGCCGCCCGGTCTTGTCGAAGCCACGGCCAGCCATTTGCCATCAGGGCTGTAGGCTATCCCCGATGGATTCCCCTCGCCTGTTGCAGTCATCGTGCGCGCAACGTCAAAATCCATCTCCCAGGTGCGGAGGGACCCGTCCATGCCAACCGAGACGAGTCCCCGACCGCTGTCGATCCAAGACACGGAGTTGATGAGCGTGACGTGTCCCCCGTCGAGTCGTAAGATTCTGTCGCCGTCGGGCAGACTGAAGATCGTGATGCCACCAGACAACGTTCCGACCGCCAGCTTGCGGCCGTCCGGGCTGACTGCCATGGCTGAACCGAAAAAATCAGCCCCGGCGGCAAGCCGCTTCAACTCGGTCCCTGTCCGCAGGTTCCACAAGAGAAGCGTTCCCTGATCGGTCCCGTCCATCACCGGGCCGATCGCCAGCACCTCACCGTCGAGGGCAAATGCCGTTTGACCCCGGGCTTGAATCTGCATGACATCCGCCGATTTTTCCGCCTTTTCGCAATTCCAGACAGCCAGGTTCTTTTCACCCGCCGGGAACGCCAGTCGTTTCCCGTCTGAGCTGAACGAGGGTGCGACGTCGATCAAATTGCCTCGCGACAAGACCTGAGGCTCGTCGGCGTTCGCCAGGTTCCACACGATGGTTTGCTTGTCTCGTGCATCGGGGTGAAAGGTCGGCCGGACGACTGCCAATCGCGCTCCGTCGGGCGAAAAACGAATCGAGATTCCGCCAGGGGCGAAGAACCGGGCCTGTGGCGGTGGCGGATCGCCGCCGGCGCGCGGCCATTCCAGCACGCGGACCCGCTCACCGGAGGGCAGTTTCCAGAGCGTGACGCCGCTGGGCGTGCCCGTGGCCAGCAGGCTGCCGTCTGCATTCAGCGCCAGGCTGGCGAATGCGATCTGATCCGCGAATTCGATTCTCCGCGGTTCACCGTCGTTGGACAGGTCGACCAGGCGCACTCCGGATTTCTGGCGGACAGGATCGATCCACAGGACAGCGAGCCAGCGGCCGTCGACACTGACGGCCGGCGCGTGAATGCCGAGCAACCCCAGCTCGGAACGCCGCCGCATACGTCCGTCAACCAGCAGCGCGGCAGCCACTGCTGCGCTGCGAAGCTCGGCCTGCGTCGGGACGATAGTCGTTCCCCCGGGCCTGACCGTGTGCGCCGCCTCGTCGTGGCGGGATCTCAGCGTCTCGGCTTCGCGCAGGCGATCGAGCGCCTGCCACCGACGGCCCGTGACCTGCGTTTTGGTGAGCGCGTGCGCCTGTTCATACAGGCTGCGAATCAGATGGTCACGCGCCTGTTCCTCGCTGGCCACGGCGCGATTTCGTTCCGTCTCGGCCTGTTCCCGCGCGGTCTGTTCCTGTTCGCGGGCGTCGACGGCAAATTGCCGCTGCCGGTTGGCGTCGATACGCTCCAAGTCAGCCTGCTTGTGCGCCTCTTCGGCACTTTGCTGCGATTCCTCGGCCCTCCTGCGAGCCGTGTCGGCGCGCTCGGCTGCGTCACGCTCGCGCTGCGCCAGATGGTTCAGTCGCAAGGCCGCCACCGACGAGGTGACCGCAATCGTCACCAGCAGTGCAGCCACCGCGATCGTCAACGCCGCCACGGCGGGGTTGCGCCGGCACCAGCGCACCAGCCGCCCAATCGGGCCAATCGGCCGTGCGCGGATCGGCTCGACGTTCTGCCAGCGGCGCAGGTCGTCGGCCAGTTCGGCCCCCGACTGGTAGCGGTCACAAGCCCGCTTGGACATCGCCTTGAGGACGATCGTCTCGAGATCGCGCGGCACGGCGGGATTCAGCCGGCGGGGCGCAATCGGCTCGCGGTCCAGAATCTGGACGACTACTTCCATGGGGGTCGCCCCTTCGAACGCCGGGCGGCACGCCAGCAGCTCATAGAGACTCGCCCCCAGGCTGTAGATATCGGTCCGGTGATCGACCGGGTTTTTCGCGGCAGCGGCCTGTTCCGGGCTCATGTACCGCGGCGTTCCGAGCAGCGAACCGCTTTTGGTGAGTTCCGGGTCATCAATCCGGCGAGCCAATCCGAAGTCGGTGATCCACAGCACCCCCTGCGAATCGAGGATCAGGTTCGAAGGCTTGATGTCACGGTGGATCACGCCGCGCTGATGAGCGTACGCGATCCCTTCGGCGGCCTGAATCCCCAACTCGGCTGCCCAGCGGAAAAAGTCGGGCCAGGTCGGATGCGCGGCCGGCGGCGTCAGTCGATCCGCGGTCCCTTTGATCGAACCGGCTTTGTCCTGCTCGCCTGTGTCGCGAGCCTGCGATTCTGCGACGCCGCCGGGCGACGCCGAGCCTCCGTCAGGATCGCGCCCGGGCACGATTGTCGGCGCCAGCGGATCGAATCGGAAGGCCGGGTCACTGCCGCCCGGTTCGCGCAGCTCGCGCAGCACGCGGTCGAGTCCCCGCC
>JACQFH010000679.1 GCA_016200145.1 Planctomycetia bacterium
ACAGATGAGCGGGCTATCGTCGCACTCTGTCAGGCGCGACTGGACCTGCTCGTTCTGGGGAGTTCGCAGATCTTCGTCGGCCGTCCCATGGCAAAGCCCAGACAGAACGGGCGGCCGGCGAACCAACCTGTGAAACGCGTACCGAAACGCATGGACGCAGATCCCACGCCCGAGACGGTCAAAGTTGAGAGTGTCCTTTATGGAGATCTGTTGACTGTCGGCGAGACGATTGATGTCGAAGGGAAGCTGGATCCGTACGTTTCGACGACCGGGTCGTATCTCTATTTCGCTCATGCAACGAAAGAATCAGCGTCGGGAAAAATCCTGCCGATCCAGCGCCGCTGGCCCGATTCAGAAGCATCCGTCGTGGAAGCCACGCTTTCGCGGCGCAACATGTTTCCGGTACGCGACGTAAAGCAGGAAATCCGACTGTCGGGCTCGGTCGCCGACGCGATCTCTCTGATGTCGGTCGAGCTTGAAGCCGGACGGACATTGGCGGCGCGGCGCCTGGTTTCAGATAGCGAGGCCACTCTGCCCGAAGTTGCGGGCTTCGTCGAGACGCATCTGTTCAACAGAGTTGGCGGCGATCTTGTGAGTTACGATCAGCAGATGAATGTGATCCGCGCGCTGGGGATCATGGATCAGCATCGGACGGACGGCGAAGTCGTCCGTCTGATCAGGCTCATGCTCGATAAGATCCAGGCCGGCGCTGAAAACTCGCGCAGTTTCGACAAGACGGAGAAAAAGAAAATCAGACGATTGCGCCTTTCGCCGCGCTATCAGTCCAGCGTCGGCAATCAGAGCCTGCTCTGGCTGCTAATGACGCTCGACGAGCACGACGCGGCGCGGCTGTTCGGCGAACGGTTGCTCAAACTGCGGGCGCTCGCGTCGTACGGCTGGCTCGAAGAGATCCAGGAGTATCTCGATCTCAGTCACCTCGAAGATATTCTGGACCTGGAGGCGGTCCAGAAGCGCATGCTGGAGATCAAACCGGTCGCCTGGAGCGCCGCGGCCGATAAGGACGCCGCAAATCCGGTCGGACATCTGGCGTCGATCATGCATGTTACATTCGAAGACGATGGAACACGGCTGCGCACAATTTCCAAAGATGGCGTGACGTGCGAGTGGAACCCGAATACCGGCGCTGAACTCGTGCGGACGATCGGTGAGCAACCGGTCGCTCGCGAAAAGACTGATCCGCCACGGCCTAAGAGTGGCCGCAAGCTGGAGTACGGCGAGACGGAATTCCGGTCGGAGGATCAGCAGCGCTGGTATCTGTTCAAAGTGACCGATTTCGGTGGAAAGTATGGCCCGCCGCAGGCGATCTCGATCGCGGTCAGCGATGTCTCAAAGTCGAAGGGCGCCAATGGTCCGCTGCGCAAATTGGGAGTGATCGAGCCGCAATGGGGCCAGTACGATCCATTCGGCCTGGTTCCCGACCGCGAGCATCTCCACTTCGGCACAGAAGTGTTTCGCAGGGATGATCTGCGACCGGTCTCGGCTGTTAACGTCGCTGGAACGATCCGTCGCCTTGAGTTTTCTGCCGACGGGTCCCGATACCTGCTGGAGACGTTTGAGACCGGGGCGCCGGCCGACCGTCGCCTGGAGCGAGGCGGGGGCCGCCGCAACACGGTGGTCAGCCGCGTTCGTGTTTACGACACGATTTCCGGCCACCTGGATCTCGCGGTGGAGTTCCGCGGTACCAAGTCTGCATACGCCCTCTCTCGAGATGGACACCGGCTGGCAATCGCGGACGATCAGAACGCCATTCAGGTCTGGCCGATTCCTGGTCCGTAACCGGAATGATGCGGTCTAGCGGCACGGAATTCCGTGGCACGAATCTCGATCGCCGACGGAATCAGAGCGATCCAGATCGTGCATGCGAAGGGGACTCGGGCTGGCATCAATTTCCTCCCACGGCGTTCCAGATGCGGCAGGCGTAGTTGATTGGAGCGTGATCGCTCCAGCGGCTTTCCGGAAGTTCGACGTCCAGGTTTCGCACCCGGCTGACAAATCCCCGGGGATCGGCGACTCCCGCCCGCAGTCCTTTGGCAACCAGTTGATTGAGCGACGTCAGCGACTTCCCGATCCGCCTTGTCAGCGCGTCGCGGCCGCGCGCGTCGTCGGCGATGACGCCGTCAGGCTGGATGAATTTGAGCGTGCCGACGTGCTTGTAGCCGCCGATCGGCGGAGGGACGCGCGCGACCATGTCCTGGTTGTTCACGAACCGGACTGTGTTTTGGGGGACCGCCCCGGCGAATTCCCCGTTGCCGACCCGTGGCGACCCGAATGTGTACAGCCCCTGAATCGGTTGCACGGCGTTGTAGCGTGAAGCGGCAATCGTTGCCAGCGCTGCCCCCAGGCTGTGCCCGGTGAACCAGACCGGCCTGTCGGCAAGCGACTGCAAGTGGGCCGTGATTGTATCCCACACACCGGCTTGGTCGAGCGCCTGTCGAAAGCCGGTGTGAATGCCGTCGCCCCCCAAAACGAACTTTGCGTCGCTTACCACGTCGCGCCAATTGAGGAGCGGCATTTTTCCCGAAGCAGGCCGTTCAACGTCGTCGACCGACCGGCTCCCCTGCATCCTCGCGATGAAGTCCGGAATCACCTCGACGCGCGTGCCGCGGAATGCGACGATTGCGAATTGATCCGTCTGCAGCACAAGTGCCTGTGTGCTCGTGCCCTTGAAGATATTCACGTCGGCAGCCGGCAGTTCAGCTTTGAGCCGCGTCACCCGCCCGTGGATGAACGCCTCGTCGCCATAAACCAGCATGGCGGAATCCATCAGCCAGCCGGCGTTGACAAGGCTGAATTCCCGGGCCGCGGGATCGAAGGGAAATTGCGCGGGCGACTCGAAGTAGACGTAGTCGTCCATTGGCGGGATCAGGTTCCCGATCGTCTGCCGGGGAATCTGTTTGCGATCAGCCATGTGTTCTCTCAGAGAATTGCACCGTTATCCTAACCCGAAGCGCGAGCGAGGACGAGGCACAGAAGTCTACGATCAGCGGGGTGTCTTTCCTGCGACAGAAGTGCCCCGGCCGCCGAAAAAGCGGTCGGGGCACGTTCGCTCAAGTCATCAGCGCCTGCCACACTCCGGAGGCGATCCACCAGGCGATGGTGACGCAGCCCACGAGCAGCGCGATCAATCCGGCGATCAGGCCGGCCACGAACAGCCAGTCGCCCGATCGGGCCCGACGTTTCTCGGCCGGCGTGACCAGGATGTGCCGTTTCAGCAGATCGACGTTTTTCAGGTTGGCTTTCCAGAAAACGTCGAACGCGTCCCCGGCCAGCGGCACAGTTCCCAGCACGTAATCGATGGCGATGTTGGCGGCCATCCGCACCAGGGTGACCCGCGGAACGCCCGCGCGACTTGCGGCCTGCAGAATGTACAGCGAAACAAACGACGTGACCGTGTCGCCGAGCCAGGGAACCAGCCCGATCAGCGCGTCGAAGCCGAACCGGATTCGCGTGCCGGGGATCTCGAAGACGCTGTCCATCCACTGCGCCAGGAGCTCAAGGCTGTCCACAGAGACAGCCGTCTCGCGTGCGGGATCGACGATCAGAATCGGTTCGAGCGGCTGGCTGTCCATGCCGGAATTGTACGCCGATAGGCCTTGGCGAGCCCCGATTCTCACGGCGAAATCTGCGGGATTTTCGATTTCACCACGCAAATCGCCTGAAAAAAATTGCAATTTATGACGTGCCGTGCCTAGACTTAAGGTGGCGAATTGTCCCGTTCCGGGATGGATCTAATTGAACGGACCACAAAGCGGGTCGCTGGTCGCATTCACTGGAGACGCACCTATGTCTACCCTCAGCGAAATCCTGCGAGAGAAGGAAGGCGCTCCGCTGTTCGGCATCGAGCAGGGCGCGAGCGTCCTGGACGCCGTGAACATGATGAACGATTGCTCGGTCGGCGCCCTGATCGTCAACGACGTGGGCCGGATGATCGGCATCTTCACCGAGCGCGACGTGCTGCGGCGCGTGATCGGCCGGCAGCTCGACCCGGCGACGGTGCGGGTCGGCCAGGTGATGACGGGGCGCGTGATCTGCTGCACCCCCGCCACCTCGATCGACGAAGCCCGCGAGCTGATGCGCTCGCGCCGCATCCGCCACCTGCCGGTGCTCGACGCGGAAGGGGAAGTTGTCGGCGTCATCTCGATCGGCGACCTCAACGCCTATCAGACGACGCACCAGGAAACGACGATCCACTACCTGCACGAATACCTGCACGGCCGGGTGTGAGCGGTCTTCAATCGCAATCGCAGCAGCAGAAATCGGACACGGTACGCGTGGTCGAGATCGGCCGGCGAATTGGCGATGACTCCCACGGCCCCCTGTGGATCTCTTTCCTGTTTCGCGTCTTTCGTGGTTCCCCATTCATTGAATAACGCAGGGGTGAACCACGAAAACGACGAAATACACGAAAATGAATTTGATTCTGCTCTGGCTAAAGGCCGGGTCGAGTCAACTGCGAGGAATCGAGCCATTCCAAGCGGCGCACGACCGGACCGGGCTCGCTAGAATGAGTGAAATGTCAGGCGATGCACCGGCGACGACTAATTCTCTTCGAATCGGTGCCCGGTCGCCGCTCGCCAAAGAAATCTGAAATCCGAAATCCCACATCCGAAATCCGCTTCCCTTGAATCGCCGCCGCATACTCTTGATTCAGCTTCCCATCCCGCAGCCGGGAATGGCGCCGGCGCAGGGGAATGTGCCGCTGGCGGCCGGGTATCTGAAGCTGTTGGCCCGGCTGCGCGGACTCGAAGAAGGCTACGACATTGAAATTCTTCCGGCTCATCTCGCGAATACGCTCTCGGACCGCGCTCTGGCGGCCGAGATTCTCGGTCGCGACCCGTGGCTCGTCGGCTGGACCTGCTATCTGTGGAATGTCGAGCGGTCGCTCGATGTGTCGCGGCTCGTGAAGCAGATTCGGCCGGAAACGCGCGTCCTGGTGGGCGGGCCCGAGATCACCGCCGACAACGACTGGGTGCTCGAACGGCCTGAAGTCGATTTCGCGGCGATCGGCGAAGGGGAGCAGACTTTTGTCGAATTGCTGGCCGAACCGGCAGCGAACGACATCCCACGGCAGCCGATCGCCGGTTTATATGTTTCGCCGGCGCTGGCTCGCACTGTTCGCGGATCATTCTGCGATGCGCCAGTCGCACGCGGGGAGCTGCCGTTGTTCCGGAAGCCGCTGCCGAGCCTTGATGAAGTCTCGTCGCCGTACCTGGCCGGTATTCTCGACGCGGCCGACGAGCAGATGCTGCTGCTGGAAACGCTGCGCGGCTGCGTGTTCAAGTGCAAATTCTGCTACTACCCCAAAAGCTATGACGACCTGTATTTCGTCTCACGCGAAAAGATCGCCGCCAACCTGGAGCACGCCCGCCGGCGCGGCGCGCGGGAGGTCGTGCTGCTCGACCCCACCCTCAACCAGCGCCGCGACTTCGACGATTTCCTGAATTTGCTGGCTGAGTGCAACCCGGAGCGTCAATTCACGTATTTCGGCGAATTGCGGGCTGAAGGAATCACTCCCAAAATCGCGCGGCTGCTGCGTGAAGCCAATTTCAAACAAGTCGAGATCGGATTGCAGTCGATCGACCCGCTGGCGCAGGAACTGATGGATCGCCGCAACAATATGAAGGCGTTCGAGCGGGGTGTACGGGCCTTGCGCGACGAAGGGATCGGAGTGAAGGTCGACCTGATTATCGGCCTGCCGGGAGACACCCGCGATTCGGTCCGCCGCAGCCTGCACTACCTGAAGGGGAGCAACCTGTACGACGAGACTCAGGTGTTCAACCTGGCGGTCCTGCCGGGGACCGCGTTTCGGCAGGAGGCGAGCAGCTTGGGCCTGGAATACCAGTCGCGCCCGCCGTATTACGTCCTGAAGACTCCCACACTGGAACTGGCCGACCTGTACTCGCTGATGGATGAAGCAGAAGAGGCGTTTGAGACCGAGTTCGATCCGCTTCCTGAGCCTGAGCTGGAACTGCCGGCAGACGATACGACGGCGGTGGAACACTCCATTTGCCGGGCGTGGTGCGTCGATCTCGATCGCGAGAGTGATTCGATCACGCTGCCGCCGGCCGACGAGCGGGCGCAGGCTTTCTCGCTGTGGCTGCGGGCAGCCGACTTCCGGCAGCATCAGGATGCGGCATGTGGCATCGTCGCGCGGCTCCTGGACGAAAATCCGCACACGACGCTGCAGGTGGTGCTGGAATCGGACGACCCGACGACGATCACGCCGGCCTTTCTGGCTGAATTGAAACGCACTTGTTACCGGCGGACGACCTATCTCGACCGGTTCTATTCGATTCTTCCCGGCCCGATGAAAGGATCGAAGCGGCTGGTCGTGCTGACGAGTGCCGGCGAAGGCGACACCGACGCACTCGCCGAATTCGCCACGATCGTGCGGCCCGCGTGCGCGCCTCAGTAGGCCCCGCCTGCCGGCCGGAACCTGTCAACGGGCAGGATGCCCTGAAACCCGAATTCCCGTGTCATGAACCGGGTCTAATTGAGCCGCCTGTTGAAAAACTCCGTGGCATAGGCTTCCAGCCTGTGAATGCTTGCACAATCATGACAGGCTGGAAGCCTATCCCACATTTTTCAACGGGCTGCCAGCTCCATTCGCATCCACCGCGCGAACACCTACGCACCAGGCCCCGGGCTCGCAGGCGGGCGCCCTTGAGGCGGGGGACCGTCGGGATGAGGCAATCGGCGACGTTCCTCTTCGGTGGGAGGCCCAAACAGGCGGTCGTCGCCCAAGCGCGCCCGGCCGGCGTCAAATTCGTTCTTTGAAAGAGACCCATCGCCGTTGGAATCGGCACGCAAGATGATGTGCAGCGGATACTCATCGGGCGTGAGGACGCCGTCGCCGTTGCGGTCGGCGATGGCGAAGTTTTCGAGCTCTCTCCGCTCGTGGTGCGGGGGATGAGGCGGTCGCTCAAAACCGCCTGCCCATCGATCGAGACCGGGCGGTCCATTGCCGGGCGGCATTCCCGGCGCAGGATGAGCCGGCCCCGCGGGCGGGGGCTTGAACACGACCAGGGCAATCGCCAGTGCGGCTAGTGCGCCCCCCACGCTGCCGGCGATCCAGGGACCGGCCCGGCGGACGAGGGTCCTCCAGCGGCCGTGGTATGCGTCGCCTGGGCCCGCCGGGGGGGCGTCCGCCGGCGTGAAGGGAGCCGTCGGTTGCAGCGCAGGGTTTGTGACCGGAACCGTCTGCGCGGCAGGAAATACCCATTCCTCACCCGAATCAGGCAATGACCCGGCAAACGCCCCCAGCGCCGCCGCAAACTCGCGCATCGAGGCATAGCGATCGGCGATGTTTTTGGACATCGCCTTGAGACAGATCGCTTCGAGCCGTGGATCGATTTCGGGACGGCGCCGCGACGGCGGTTCGGGCTCTTTGATGGCGATCATCCCCAGCACGATGGCCGTCGGCCCCTCGAAGGGAACGCGTCCGGTCAGAAGCTCGTACAGAATCACTCCCAGGCTGTAGATGTCCGACGCCGGGCCTACGGCGTCGCGGTTCGAACCGACCTGTTCGGGAGACATGTAGGCCGGCGAACCAATGAGCGTTCCCGCCTGTGTCAAGCGCGCGTCCGACGAGCCTCCCACCTGTGTCGCCAGGCCGAAATCCATGACGATCGGCTCTTTGCGTTTCTCGTCGAACATGATGTTGCCGGGTTTCAGGTCGCGATGCACGATCCCGCTGTCGTGCGCTTCCTGAAGGGCGAGCGCGATTTTGCCGACGAGGTGTGCGATCCGTCGCTCGGACAGGGGCCTGCGCGGATCGATCAGATCCGACAGCGGGCGCCCTTCGATGTAGGCCATCGCCAGGTAGTGCTGGCCGTCAATCGCGCCGACATCGTAGACCGGACACAGATTGGAATGGCGGAGCTTGATCGCGGCGCGGGCCTCGCGATAGAAGCGCTCGATCCTCCGCTGGTCGTCGGTGTCGCTGAAATGGGGGACCTTGAGCGCGACCTGGTGATCGAACTGCGCATCGTGCGCCAGGTAGACGGTCCCCATGCCGCCGGCGCCGAGTCGTCTGAGGATCTTGTAGCGCCCCAGCACTCCCGAAAGTTCGACCTGCGTCGATTGCTGTTCGCGCCGACGAAGCTCGTCGGAGTCGCACGCGACCGTTTCAGCGGCGCCGATACGGCTTTCAACGCCGCTGTTGAGGGAGTCTTTCGCTTCCGAAGCCATGCTGCACGCGCGTTTCGGTCGGATTCGCCTGGCCCGGCGGCGCAGATTATTCTGTTTGACGGTGCGACACTGAATTCAGTCTACATTCCTCCCGCTTGCGCGACCAGCAGCAACAGGTCCCGCCTGCCGGGGGACCTACGCGGAATTCCACAACCGAATGATCGGTTCGTCGAGCGTGTGGTTGTAACCCAGGATGCTGAGCGTCGCCGTGTCGAGAATCAGAAACTGACCCAACGACGGTTCGAGGCCGCACCAGCGCGTAGTGAGCACGCGCAGGATATGCCCGCTCGAAAATACGAGGGACGTCCTCCCTCGGCTTCGCAGCCGGGCGATCACGCGATCAGCCCGGGCACTCACGTCGGCCAGGGTCTCGCCGTGCGGGCAGCCGTCGCGGAACAGTTCCCAGCCGGGCCGCTCACGGCGGATTTCGGCAGTCGTCTTGCCTTCGTAGCTGCCGTAGTCCCACTCCACGAGATCGGAATCGGTTTCGGCCCGCGAGCCGAAGCCTGCCAGTTCGCAGGTGCGGAACGCCCGTTGCAGGGGACTGGACAATACGAAATCGAACGTCAGCCCCTTGAGTCTGTCGCGGAGGCGCGCGGCGTTCTCCTCG